>JAZOAY010000022.1:0-2707 GCA_045595725.1 Acutalibacteraceae bacterium
TCGCGAGATTAAAATTTAAAGAATAAGAACCTCAACTACGCGACTTGCGTGTCGAGGCTCTCGACTGGTGCGGATAACAGGACTTGAACCTGCACGGGATTTACCACCAGATCCTAAATCTGGCGCGTCTGCCAATTCCGCCATATCCGCAGGACTTACACATTATATCAGAATTTTTATCTTTTATCAATATCTTTTTCAAAAAAGGAGAATTTTTATGGAAACAAGATGGACTAAAGAAGTGAATAAGGAAGCACCTCTTCAGGAATATCCCAGACCTCAGCTCAGAAGAAATATATGGACAAACCTTAACGGTCAGTTTGATTATGCAATCAGCAATTCAATGGAAGAAATACCTGTGGAATATGAGGGGAAAATTACTGTTCCTTTTGCTATTGAAAGTCAGCTTTCGGGTGTTGAAAGAAGACTTGACCCCATGGATATTCTTTGGTATCACAAAACATTTACGCTTGGTGATGAATATGACGGAAAACATGTAATTCTTCATTTTGGTGCAGTTGACTGGGAATGCCGTGTTTATATCAACGGTCAGTTTGTAGGTGGTCATACAGGCGGATATTGTCCTTTCAGTTTTGATATTACAGAATATCTTGTTGATGGAGAAAATGAACTTCATGTTTCTGTATTTGACCCTACAGATAAAGGTTGGCAGCAGAGAGGTAAACAGGCAATCAAGCAGGTAGGTTTCTGGTATACTCCTACAACAGGTATCTGGCAGACGGTATGGCTTGAAGCTGTTGATGAAATGTATATTACAAATGTTAAACTGACACCTGATATTGATGAATACTGCGTTCATGTTGATATTGAAACAACTGCTGAAACTGATTATAAAATTGTAGCAACTGTTTTTGATGAAGATGAAGAAGTTGTGTTCACTTCAGGTATCGGTTGTGTTGATGTTATCCCCATGACACGTTTTAAACTCTGGACTCCTGAAAAACCTAATCTTTACAATGTAATGTTTGAACTTTATCACAAGGATTTACTTGTTGATACAGTTGTAAGTTATTTCGGTATGAGAAAATTCTCAATGGAAAAAGATGAGAACGGTATTCCGAGACTTTTCCTTAATAACAAACCTTATTTCCAGATTGGTCTTCTTGACCAGGGTTATTGGCCTGACGGTGTTATGACAGCACCTACTGATGAAGCAATGATTTTTGATATCAAGGTTATGAAATCGCTTGGCTTCAATATGCTCAGAAAACACATTAAAGTTGAACCTCTCCGTTGGTATTATCATTGTGATAAAATCGGTATGATTGTATGGCAGGATATGGTAAGCGGTGCAAAACATCCCGGTAACTTCCTTGTTGGTGCAGTACCTTTCTTCCAGATTTCTGTAAAAGACGATGCTTATTCTCTTTTCCATCGTGATGAAAAAGCCTGGAGAGACCAGTTTGAAGATGAACTTGAACAGATGATGGCAACACTTCACAACTGCGTTTCAATCGGATGTTGGGTTCCCTTCAACGAAGGTTGGGGACAGTTTGATGCAAAGAGAATTGCAGAAAAAGTAAAACAACTTGACCCCTCACGTGTTGTTGACCATGCAAGCGGATGGTTTGACCAGAAGGGCGGAGATCTGAGAAGTATGCACAGATATGTTGTGCCTGTAACTAAAGGAAGATCAGATGACAGAGCATTTGTTTTGTCTGAATTCGGCGGATATTCACGTATTGTACCCGGTCATACAATGGACGAAAACAAAGCATTCGGTTATCTCATGTATAAAGATAAAAAATCTCTTACAAAAGCTTATGAGAGACTTTTCAACAAGCAGATTATTCCTCTTGTAAGTAAAGGCTTAAGTGCCGTTGTTTATACTCAGCTCAGCGACGTTGAAAATGAAACAAATGGTATTATGACTTACGACCGTGATATTATGAAAATTGATAATGAAACAATAGTAAAGATTAATAAAAGATTGTTTTCTATTCTTGTGAGATAGGGTAGCGAAGACAAATCCGAACACGCCAAAAAGTTAATCTTTTTAAGTCTTTTCGGCGTTTCGTGTTTGAAAGGCGGTAGCCTGCCTTCACACTCAGTCACCAAAAATCAAATAAAAATCTTTAACTTTTTAGTCAAAGATTTTTTGTAGAGATGATTTTTGGTGAACCAAGGCAAAAACACAGCAAATCCTGTCGGATTTGCGAGTATTTTAACAAAGGGTCAGCAGAAATCAGCCTATAAAAAACGGGTTTGGATTTACCTTTGCTACCCTAATAAGAGGGGGCGTACCCTTTGGAAGTAAAATCAAGTTCAAAGCAGAAACTTTTGAGTCTTATTGATGTTTTTGAAACATTGACGGATGAAAATAATGTTATTTCCACAAATGAAATAGTCGAAGAACTTGCAAAGCGTGGCATATCAGCGGAAAGAAAATCTATTTATGCCGACATTGCATTGCTCATTGAAAACGGATATGACATTATCAAGGTTAAAACACCTAAGTCGGGCTATTTTCTCGCATCGAGAAATTTTCAATTGCCTGAAGTAAGACTTATAATTGATGCTGTACAGTCTGCTGATTTTATAACACCGAAAAAAACTCAGGAACTTATTGATAAAATAGGAACACTTGTGAGTAAGGACCAGTTTGAAATGCTTAAGAGCCAATTAAGTATTTCAAACAGAGTCAAAACCTTCAATGAAGAAATTTTTTATACAATAGATGTTCTTA
>JAZOAY010000023.1:0-4499 GCA_045595725.1 Acutalibacteraceae bacterium
CCACGCACAAAGGAGAAATGGATATGTACAACAAACCCTTAAAAGACAAAGCGTACGACAAACTCAGGGAAGCCGTACAGATTTAAAGTCGGAGGCCAAGCGGTCTTAGGAAGACAAATTATTGTGCCAACTCCTTGGCTCACAGAACGACATGGCTACGATCCGACTTCCACGCACAAAGGAGAAATGGATATGTACAACAAACCCTTAAAAGACAAAGCGTACGACAAACTCAGGGAAGCCGTACAGATTTATTCAGAAAAGATGTATATTAAAATCGGTGAGCTTCAGGATGTTCAGGGATACATAACAAAAGAACATTTCCGTTCTGTTCCCGAAAACGGCTGGACCAATCTCGAAAAGAACACTTCATGGGGAGATGAAGAATGGGACAACCTCTGGGTAAAAGGAACATTCAACCCCGGTGATGAATTTGCAGGACATGATATTTTTGCAGTTTCCAAAGCAGGCGGTATTGAACAGCTTTTCTTTGTTGACGGGAAACCGAAAGGTCTTTTCAATATCAAAGGTGCAACTTTTACAGGCGGCGGTCACTGTGTCAGAAGAATAGGCACTCATGAAAAAGGTAAAACATGGAACCTTGCTTTTGAATGTTATGCAGGTCATTTCTGCGTAGGTACTTCCGTTTATGAAAACTACGAATACCCCGATATTGATATCAGTTACAAACAGACCTACAAAGGTGTTGACATCTGCACACTTGACAAAACAGTAAAAGATTTTGTTTTTGACATGACTCAGATTCTTCAGGCATCAGCCGTTGCACCCGAGTCAAATTTCCTTAAATTCCGTGCAATGAAAACTCTTGATAAAGTTCTCAACGTACTTATCCTTGACCCTAAAAATACACCTTATAAAAAATGGCACAAATCAGTCGAAGATGCCCTTGAAATCACAAGCAAAATGTTTGAGGGAAGCGGCAATTCAATTTTTGGCAGACTCTGTCTGACAGGTCACTCTCACATGGATACAGCATGGCTCTGGCCCGCAAGCGAAACCATGAGAAAATGTGCAAGAACTTATTCAAATGCCCTTGCACTTATGGAAGAATACCCCGAATACCGTTTCGTTCAGTCATCAGCACTTCATTCTGAATGGATGAAAGACTACTATCCCACAATTTTTGCTGACATGAAGAAACGTGTTGCTGAGGGCAGATATGAGCCCAACGGAGGTGTTTACGTTGAATGTGACTGTAATATCACTTCAGGTGAACTTATGGTAAGACAGTTCCTTAAAGGTCAGCAGTTCACAAGGGAAAACTTTAATTACACTTCCGACAGTTTCTGGCTTCCCGATACATTCGGTTACAACGGAAACATTCCTCAGATTATGAGAGGTTGCGGATGCAAATACTTCTACACAACAAAAATGGCATGGAACGAACTCAACTCAATGCCCTTTATGAGTTTTACATGGAAAGGCATTGACGGAAGTTCTGTTCTGACACACTTCAACAGAATTCACCGTGCTCCGGACGTTGATGCAGGTGTTCAGCTTATTGAAGAAATGCCCATGAAAGAAACCTGCGATTTAAGACTTCATGCATTCGGAGTTGGTGACGGTGGCGGCGGTCCATCTTACAGCATGCTTGAAACTGCACGCAGAATGAAGAAAATGGACGGTATGCCTGAAACCACAGAATGTTCCGTCAGTGATTTCATGAAGAAACTCGAAGAAATTAAAGAAGATCTTCCCGTGCATGACGGTGAGCTTTACCTTGAACTTCACCGCGGTACACTTACTCAGATGCACGATATCAAGAGAAAGAACCGTAAAGCAGAATTTTCACTCCGTGACATGGAATATTTCAATGTTCTTGCACGTAAGCCCATGAATGAAAATGCCGACAAATGGCTGAAAGTTCTCCTTAAAAATCAATTCCATGACATACTCCCCGGCACATCAATCACTCCCGTTTATGACCTTTTCAACAAGGAAATGGATGAACTTCTTGCAAACTACAAAGATACTGCGACATCTTACGCAAAAGAAATTACGGAAGATAATGATAATGCGGTAACTCTTTACAATACACTTTCATTTGCAAGAAATGATGTTCAGAAAATTGATGCAGAAGGATATGCAAAAGACCTTCCCTCGCAGAGATACACAGATGTCTCAGGCAAGGAAGTTCTTGCAGTTGACGTAAAAGAAATTCCCGCTTTCTCATCAAAAACAATTGAACTTACAGATAAACCTCTTGACAGTTCTTCTCCCTTTAAATTTGACGGAAAAGTTCTTGAAACTCCCTTTGCAATAATTACTCTCGGTGATGACGGATTTATTTCTTCTTTTATCGACAAAGCAACTGACAGAGAACTGAGAAAAGAAAACGGACAGCCTCTGGGCGCACTTCTTACAGCAGAAGATGCTCCTGCTTACTGGGATAACTGGGATATTGAATACGATTCTCTTGACAAACTCAGACCTATCACAGGCTTTGAAAAGAGAGAAGTTGTATCAGACGGTGCAGTACAGTTTGTTCTTCGCAGCACATATACTTTCGGCAACGCAAGTAAGCTCACTCAGGACATGATTGTTTACGCAAATAACCCCAGAGTTGACTTCCATACTCTTGTTGACTGGAATGAAATGCACTGTCTCCTCAAAGCAGCATTTGATGTTGATGTTAAATCAGAAAACGTACGCAACGAAATTCAGTTTGGTCACGTTCTCCGTCCCACAACACGCAATAATTCTCTTGAAGTTGCAAAATTTGAAGTATGCAACTACAAGTGGACTGATATTTCAGAAAACCGTTTCGGTGTTGCAGTTCTCAACGACTGTAAGTACGGTATCTCCGTTGACAATGGAAACCTTCGTCTTTCTCTCCACAGAGGCGGTAATCATCCTGACGTTACAGGTGATAACGGGCTCCACGAAATGACTTACTCACTCCTTCCTCATACAGGTTCTTTCAGCACAGAAAATGTTGTTAAACCTGCTTACGAACTTAACGTTCCTGCTTTTGTTGTGAACGGCACAGCCAAGGAAGAAAAATCATTCCTTACAATTGACGCAGAAAACATTATCTGTGAAGCTGTAAAACCTGCTGAAAGCATCGAAGACGCTTATGTTGTACGTCTTTATGAATGTGAAGGCACAAAAACAAAGGCAAACATTACTCTTTCAAGGCCCGGAAAAGAAATTCTTTCATGTAACATGATTGAAGATGTTGACGGAAACCTTGAAATTAATAACGACACACTTTCATTCACATTCAGACCATTTGAAGTTAAAACATTTATAGTAAAAGAATAGGGAATAATAACTAATGACCGTCAGTTTAACGCTGACGGTCATTTTCTTTATAAAATATTTCTGATTTCGCTTAATTCATTTACAATATAATCTGCCTTTTCACATTTTGCATCAGGAATCTTTTTGTAATTGAACCAACATGTTCTGAAACCGAAATTTTTCGCACCTTCAATATCTGCTGTGACAGAATCGCCTATTACAATTATTTCTTCTTTTTCAAACTGAGGTAATTCATTTTTGCAGTACTCAAAAAATTCCCTCTTGGGTTTTGTAAATCCTATTTCTTCAGAAGTGAAAATTTCTCTGACAAAAGGCAACATCTCCCCTTTTCTCAATCGTTCTTTCTGTTGCTCGTAGGCAGAATTACTTGCAACACAGACGTAATATTTTCCGCTCAGGTATTGTAGTAAATCTTTCGCACCGTCAACCTCTATTGCACTCTTTTTTATATTACTTCTGAATTCTTCGTCAAAAAGAGAACCGTCTGCAGCAATTCCCATTTCTTCAAAAATCAACTTCCACCTGATTCTGAGAAGTTCTTTTCTTGTAAGTTCACCTTTTTCAATTTTATCCCACAGACCGTCATTGATTTCTGTGAAAATCTCAAAATAATTTTCAGGAAAGTTTATCCCGAAAGTCTCTGCTGCAACAACCATTGCTTCACGTGAACATTTCACAAAATCAAGAAGCGTATTGTCAATATCAATCAAAACTGCTTTTATCATTTTTATCACCTTCCTGATTATAACATTTTGTATTTCTCTTAGCAAGAAAAATTTCCTTTTATTACTTTACATGAAAACTTATTAAGGTGATATCATGAAATTTTAAAGCAGATGCTACCTTCCGCGAACAAAAAATGCCTTTAACCTCAATGACTTACACAAGAATCAATCTGCACTTATTGAAAACTCAAGAATAAAATTTTCATTTTACCCTCACACGATTTACAGAACAACACAGAAACAACGCTATATAAATAATCATATAAAATCAAAACCCACGACAGAATGCTGAAATTTTCTGTCGCGGGTTTTTGTTGTTTACGATGCTTTCATTCTCAGCTTCAGTTTATCGGCAATCATTGCAATAAACTCGGAATTGGTAGGCTTACCTCTTGAATTCTGGATTGTGTAACCGAAATATGAGGCAAGTACATCCACATCACCTCTGTCCCATGCAACCTCAATTGCATGTCTTATTGCTCTTTCAAC
>JAZOAY010000024.1:0-4202 GCA_045595725.1 Acutalibacteraceae bacterium
CTGAGTGTTTGTTTCAGCAAGCATAGCGAAACCTGTCTGACGGCAAGCATATACGTCTGAGTGGTCGCCGAAGATGTTGAGAGCATGTGATGCTACGCAACGAGCTGATACGTGGAAAACTGAGGGAAGAAGTTCACCTGCGATCTTATACATGTTGGGGATCATGAGAAGAAGACCCTGAGAAGCAGTATAAGTTGTTGTGAGAGCACCTGCGTTAAGTGAACCGTGAACTGTACCTGCAGCACCTGCTTCAGACTGCATTTCTGCAACTTTTACTGTTGTGCCGAAGATGTTTTTCACGCCCTGTGCAGACCACTGGTCAACATAGTCAGCCATGGGGCTTGAGGGAGTGATGGGATAAATACCTGCAACTTCTGTGAAAGCGTATGACACATAAGCAGCGGCATTGTTACCATCCATTGTCTTGGTTTTTCTTGCCATTATGAATTTCCTCCTTATAAAATGGAAAATTAATAACTAAAGGATATACATATATAATATACCACTCGCAATTATAACACTTTTCTACAAAAAAGTAAATAAGAAATTAAAGCATAATTCGTCACTTTTTTTGGATATATTGACAAATTTTTATCATTCATTATTCTGAATAAGAAAATTAAACCTTTTTATAAAGTCGTGTTGACTATTTTACGACAAAATTGTATCATTAAAGGGTAAAAAGTGCCAAAAACTTATGATAGGTAAAGTAAAACCGATTATCAGAAAGGTGTTTACAAATGAGTACAAAAACAGATATTTTTATAAAAGACAGGGCAGACCCTTTTGTAACAAGAGGCAGTGACGGATATTACTATTTTACGGCATCTTATCCTATGTACGGCAAAGACGATAAAGAGGGTTATGACAGAATAATTTTACGTCGTGCAGAAACGATTGACAGACTTAAAAATGCCGAAGAAAAAATTATCTGGGATGAGAAAAATTCAGATACATCTTTCCGTTTTATATGGGCACCTGAGATTCATGAAATTAGTGGGAAATGGTATGTGCTTTTTGCCGCAAGCGGAAGTGAAAATAATGTATGGGATATTAACTGTCATATCATTATGTGTGAGGGAAAAGACCCCTATTGTGACGGCTGGAAGGATATGGGCAAATTTTCAGCTTGTGACGGAGACGGTTTTCCTTTTACGGGATTTTCACTTGATATGACTCATTTTGAATGTATGGGGAAACATTTCGTTTCATGGGCGCAGAATGGTGGAAACTCAAATGTTTATCTTGCGGAAATTGATCCCGATGAGCCTTGGAAAAACAAAAGTCCGCATCTTCTTCTTACAAAGCCCGAATATGATTGGGAAAGAGTGAATATTCCGGTAAATGAAGGTCCTGCAGTTATGATTCATGGGGGTAGAATTTTTCTTGCATTTTCTGCATCTGCAACAGGACCCGAATATTGTATCGGGCTGATGTATGCAGATGAAAAAGCAGATTTGCTTGATATAAAAAATTGGACAAAACTTGAAAAACCACTGCTTACTTCCGATGACCTTGAAGGCGAATACGGACCGGGACATAATTCTTTTGTGAAAGATGAAAACGGTGACTGGATTTTTATTTATCATTCAAGAGACGAAAAATGTTTCAGAGGAGAATGTGGTTTTTCACATGAAGACCCTCTTTATGACCCTTGCAGAAGTGCAAGAAAAAGAAAAGTTCTGTGGGATGAAAAAGGGTTTCCTATACTTAACGGTTGAGGCGAAAAATGGGTAAGTCAAAAAATATGGCAACAGTATATTTAACCTGCAACGATAAAATTTTGCCGAAATTCCACAAACAAAGAAAAAAATAAGAAGTACGGATAAGGACATACAAAACGGGAGTTCCTCGAACTCCCGTTTTGTATCGTTAAAAACTTAAAATTTGATTTTTTCTTCGATGTATGCTGCAACTTCATCAATGGGAAGTCTTACCTGTTCCATTGAATCTCTTTCTCTGACTGTTACACAGTTGTCTTCAAGAGAGTCGAAGTCAAATGTAACACAGTAAGGGGTACCGATTTCGTCTTCACGGCGGTATCTCTTACCGATTGAGCCTGTTTCGTCGAAGTCTGTCATGAAGTGCTTGTTGAGCTTTTCGTAAACCTTGAGTGCATCTTCTGAAAGTTTCTTTGAAAGGGGAAGAACTGCTGCTTTGTAAGGAGCAACTGCAGGGCTGAGGTGAAGAACAACACGTGTGTCGTTCTTTTCTGTATCAATAACTTCTTCGTCATAGGCTTCGCAGAGAAGTGCAAGAACTGTTCTGTCAAGACCGTATGTAGACTCAATGATATAAGGAACATATCTTTCGTTTGTTTCGGGATCAAGGTAGTCGATTCTCTGACCGCTGTATTCCTGATGTCTTGTAAGGTCAAAGTCTGTTCTGTTGTGAGTACCGTTGATTTCGCCCCAACCGAAGGGGAAAAGGAATTCGATATCACATGCAGCCTTTGCATAGTGAGCAAGTTTTTCATGATCGTGGTAACGGAGATTTTCTTCTTTGATACCGAGGTCTTTATAATACTGCATGCCGTATTCCTTGAAGTAATCGTAAAGGTCGTTGTCTGTGCCTTCTTTACAGAATGTCTGGAATTCCATCTGTTCAAATTCAATTGTTCTGAATGTGAAGTTACCGGGAGTGATTTCGTTACGGAAAGCTTTACCGATCTGACCGATACTGAAGGGAAGCTTTGCTCTCATTGTACGCTGAACGTTAAGGAAGTTTACATATTCACCCTGAGCATTTTCGGGACGAAGGTAGATAACGCTCTTAGAGTCATTTGTAACACCGCGGAATGTCTGGAACATCAGGTTGAATTCACGGATGTCTGTGAAGTTGTGTTTACCGCAGTTGGGACAAGGAATTGAATGAGCCTTGATGTATTCAAACATTTCCTCTTTTGTCATACCGTCTGCGTGAGCATTTTCGTCAAAGTCATCAATGAGATTGTCTGCTCTGTGACGCATTTTACATTCTTTACAGTCAAGAAGAGGGTCAGAGAAACTTGCAACGTGACCGCTTGCTTCCCATACTCTGGGATGCATAAGGATATCAGCGTCAACTTCGTAGCTGTTTTTTCTTTCCTGAATAAATCTTTTTCTCCATGTGTCTTTTACGTTGTTTTTAAGTCTTGCACCGAGAGGGCCGTAGTCCCATGTGTTTGCAAGACCGCCGTAAATTTCACTGCCGGGGAAGATGAAGCCTCTGCCTTTGCAGAGAGCAACTACTTTTTCCATAGTTTTTTCTGTGTTCTTCATAATCTATCTACTCCTTAAAAAATAAACAAATTTATTAAACTGTTTTAACGATATCGCCGGTTATTGAATTTTCAGTCAGCATGTTGATAACTTTCTGATAAACAGCAATGTGTGTTGAAGAAATATATTTGTCGATGTGCATACTTCCGAAGAACCAGCAACGGAATTCGCATGACTGACTCAGTTCCTCAAGATAGGTGTTAAGACCTGTAATACGTGCAGATTCGGTATCCTGCAAAAGAAGAAGTCCCTTGATTTTTGCGGGAGGTTCATGTGAAAGGATGAAGTCAACACGGAAATCTCTTTCCTGCAGTCTTTTTGCACCGTCAATCAGCTCTTGTCTTATAGGTGTTTCATCGCTTGACCATGTATCTTTCTCGTATCTTAAATCAATATCGGGGCTTTCTCCGCCGCCCATTACAAAAATGCTTTTTCCTTCAAAGTCGTAAATCTGTCCTCGCTGAAGATAGTAAATATTATCACTTATTTTTCTTGCAAGACCGCCTTTGTATGTGCCTAATTTATATTCTTTGAGAAGGTCAAAGTTTTCGTGGGTTCCGTCAATGAAACAGATTGTGTATTTTTTTGAAGACAACTTTTTAAGATTTCTTTTTTCCTTCAGACTGTTATCCCAGATAAATCCGAAGTCACCGCATACGAAAAGTGTATCACCTTTTTTTAGTTTCTTTAACTCTTTTGCGGAAAATCTGTTTATGTTGCCGTGGGTATCTCCCGTTACATACAGCAAACAAAAACCTCCTGTCATAGTGTAAAATAATTCAAAATAAACTTGATATACGAAAAAAATTAATATATAATAATTGTTATAAAATGTATTATACAACAATATGGGTGAATTGTCTATGAAAAAAACAGTAATTTTTTTATTAACTTCAATAATTTTTCTGTCTATATTAACTCCAATGACCTGTTTTGCGGAGT
>JAZOAY010000025.1:0-11514 GCA_045595725.1 Acutalibacteraceae bacterium
ACCGCTTGGCCTCCGACTTCAATATGGGGCCTGTGGTCGGCAGAAATGATTTCAGGGATATCTGCCGATAAAATTTCCACATCGGAACTTACAAAAATGTAATCAATTTTCTTGAAAGGTACGTCTGATGGAAAACTCATAAGTGATTTTTCAAACAAATCGGCTGTGTCTTTCATTTTTCCTTTTATGGGAAGAAGAACGGGATTTCCGGGAGTTACGTTGAAGTCGCCCATGAGAATACATTTTTCTTCCTCAAGATTTTCTATGACTGTTTCTACAGCATGGATATGTTCATCTTCATTCAGTCCGAAGTGAATTACAAGAACTGAAAATCCGTTTTTAAGTTTTACTTTGAGCAAGCACCTTGGTTCGTAAAGCTGATTACCTGTTTTGATTTCTTCTTCAGGAACGGGAATAACATCTATACTTTCAAACGGAAATTTTGATAAAATTCCGTTGCCGAACGTTCCTTCTTCAAGAGTACACGCTTCTGCAAATTTATAATATTTCATCCCTGTCAGTTCAGATAATTTTTTTGTCTGGAAACTGAATTCTTCCATGTGACTTTCATCGTACATTTCATTCAGGCCTACAATGTCAGGGTCATATTTTTTGATTGCATCTGCCATAATCTGAAAATCAATTTCTTTTGTAATAAAATTGGTGCAGAACTGTGTATTAAAACTCATTATCTTCATTCCGATTTCAACTCCGTTACAACAATTTCGGGTCTGTTGTTTATTCTGAAAGGAAAGGCGCTGTTGCCGAGACCTCTGTTTACAATCATCCGTGTATTTTCTTTCTCGTAAACTCCCTCATAATACTCAGGAAACCATCCTTGAGTGGGAGCAACAAGTCCGCCTTTAAAGGGAATATTTATCTGACCACCGTGAGCATGGCCCGTCATTACAAGGTCAACACCGACAGATGCATAAACATCCATCCACTCAGGTCTGTGAGCAAGAAGAATTTTAAAATCTTCATCCTGATTTTTTATAAGAAGACTTATTATATTTCTTATATTTTCTTCATCAGTACCTGTCATGTAGTCGTCAAGAAATTTCTGGTCATCAATACCTATAAGTCTTATGCTTTCTCCGTCTTTTTCAAGAATTACATTTCTGTTTCTCAGAATATTTACTTTTGCTTCTTTCAGACCTGCAAAAAAGATTTCTCTGCCTGCCGTTTTTATATCGTGATTACCTGAAACAAAATAAGTGGGAGCAATTGAGACAAGTTCTTCACCAAGATGCAAAGCAACTTTTATCCTTGGTCTGTACATGTCAATCATGTCCCCTGTTATCACAATAATGTCAGGCTCCGCTTTTCTGATTTTCTTCAGAAGCCTTTTGTTACGGAAACCGAATTCCGTATTATGAAAATCAGAAAGCTGAACTATTCTGTATCCGTCAAAACTTTCGGGAATTTTTTCGTCTGAAATTTCAATTTCAGTCGTAACAATGGTTTTGTTTTCATAGGCAAGGAATAAATCAAAAACAAAAGCCAAGGACAGAATAATTATTACAGGAAGGAGTATTCTTTTTGTTTTCATTTCCTCACCTCTTTTTTATTATAATTTATCG
Organism: Acutalibacteraceae bacterium; assembly: GCA_045595725.1. Classification (GTDB taxonomy): domain Bacteria; phylum Bacillota; class Clostridia; order Oscillospirales; family Acutalibacteraceae; genus SIG575. The sequence continues at coordinate 1,584 of JAZOAY010000025.1, forward strand.
TATTTTAAAAATTGCATTGTAGGGCGAGGGCTTGCTCTCGCCGTAAGAAAGAGTTAAATGAATAATTTCGGGTTTGCGACACTTTGCATTTTGCACTCAAAATGCCACGTTGGCATTTCTTCCCACTTCAAGGAAAATCCCGTTATCTTTCACATCATATCCTGATGCGGTTATGTTTTCAAGTTTTACCTCGAGAGTATTGGTATCGCTGTCATTTCCGTCAATTTTCCCCGGCATATATGAAGTGTATTTTATATTTCTGTATACAATATTTTTCACTTCAAAATTTTCTTTTTCTTCGTCATAAATTTTTACAAGAATCGGTCTGCCCTCATCGCGGAAAATTTCCATGTTTTCAAACAGAACTCCGTCAATACTTCCGTCGCATTGTTCTGCAACAACAACCAGAGAACCGATGCGGTTATTATCCCACACACCGTCACGGTAAACAACTGCACTGTCACGGAATGTGACGTTGGTAATTGGTCTGTTTACTTCTCCTGTGATACCGAAACATCTTGCATATCCGCCCCATGCGACGCAATTCTGGAAAACGATGTTATCGCTTCCCATGATACCACCGAGAGCCTTTACTTCAAATAAGTCATCAGCCGTTCTTGCAAAACAGTTATCAATCACGGCATTATGTGTGTTACAAATTGCAAAACCGTCTGCATTTCCTCTTGAACCTAAAATGTCAACATTATTTACATTAACATTTTCACAACAATATGTGATGAATGACCATTCGGGGGAGTTAATTATTTTAATATCTTTCACAGTAATATTGTTGCAATTTGTGAAAACCACACCACGGCGCTCACGTCTGTCAAGACGTGTCATGTCTATTACTCCTCTGCCTGCAAAAATAACATTGTTGCAGTTGAAGAAGTTCAAAAACGGATACCTTGTAAGTCCGATAGAGTTGTGATGGGGTGCGTCAGGCTCATAATACTTATTCTCATCCTCAGCACAGTCTATGTCGTAAAGGTGATTTGCCATAACATAAGTACCTTTTCTGAGATAGATTACCAAATCATTCTGTGAAACAAAATTGACATAGTCGTACTCATACACACCTTTTTCAAGAACTATGACATTATCCTCTCCGTATTTTTCAATATACTCCGCAATTTCCGCATCCTCATCAATTTCCTCACGGACAAAAAGGGTGTAACCGTAATGCTGCTGTGCTCCGTTTACAAGGAAAGTATAAATACCCGGTTTTGTAATTGATGCACGAATTGTGTTATCCCTTGTTTCAGCCTTTACCCCGTGAGACTGTGGCAGTACAACTGCATTGTAAAGTTTTACGGAAGTGCCTGTCAGTTCAATGTTGAAACAGAATTCTTCTTCCGCATCTACATAAACCTCGGAAAAAGAGTGAATGTCACCTGTATCGTCTGCACGGTTGAAAACCATTGATGCATAAACGGGAATTTCCATGTTTCTGATTTTTGCCGTATAATAGGGTGAAACAAAAACACCGCCTATATCATCATAACCTCCCGACTGAACATATTCAGGAAGCTCTGCACTTATTCTGTCAATCATGTTCTGTGAAGTAAGTCCGGCACTTTCAAGGGTAAATACCGCTTCTTCCGGATATTCAAGAAAAGATTTTACAGGGTTTTCGCCCTGTGGCAAAACACCTGACGGTGCAAAAAGCGTTGTAAAGAAAACCGAAATTGCGGTTATCAGTATGTATATTGTTTTCAAAAAGTCTTTCATAATAAAACTCCTTTCAAGATGTATAAAAATAATAACAAAAATCACAAAAAATAGCAAGTCTCAGAACAACATCTTTGTTTTTGATAAATTTTATTTTTTGTATTATTTTGAGTATAGACTGCATTCTGCTAATTTTCCTTTATATATCAACGATAATTTATAATAATACTCAAAAAGTATGTTTTTTAGTCTGTACTTTGTTCTGTATTGCATTCTGTGAAAGTTTGTGTTATACTTCCTTGGTAAATATATGTAAAAAAATGAAAGGGGTTGTTTTTTATGGGTAGTAATACTATTCAGATTCTCATAGCAATGGTTATTTACATGGCTGCCGTTATCGGAATCGGTGTGGTTTACGCAAAAAAAGCAAACAAAAGTTCAGAAAACTATTATCTTGGCGGCCGTTCGCTCGGTCCCTGGGTTACAGCAATGAGTGCCGAAGCATCCGACATGAGCGGTTGGCTTCTTATGGGTCTTCCCGGTGTTGCATATTGGTGCGGTCTTGCAGATGCTGCATGGACTGCAATCGGTCTTGCTGTCGGTACATACTTTAACTGGCTTATCGTTTCAAAGAGACTTCGCCGTTACAGTATCAAAGCAAACAACTCAATTACTCTGCCCGAATTTTTCTCAAATCGTTTCCGTGAAAACAGCAAAGTCATCATGACTATTTCCGCACTTTTCATCCTCGTTTTCTTTGCAGTTTATGCTGCAAGCTGTTTTGTAACATGCGGTAAACTTTTCTCAACACTTTTCGGTCTCGATTACAAGCTGATGATGGTTCTCGGTGCTGTGTTCGTTCTTCTTTACACAATTCTCGGCGGTTTTCTTGCTGAGAGTGCATCAGACTTTATGCAGGCTATCGTTATGGTTACTGCACTTGCAGTTATCGTAGTTATCAGTATTGTCAAAGCAGGCGGTATCAATGCTGTTATTGAAAACGCACAGTCAATCCCAGGCTTCCTCGAATTCTTCGGTCTTGCAAGTCCCTCTCTCAACGAAGCAGGCGAACAGATTGTAGAAGCAGGCAAACCTGTTTTCGGTGCTGCAGCTGAATACGGTTGGCTTTCAGTTGCTTCATGCATGGCATGGGGTCTCGGTTACTTCGGTATGCCTCAGGTTCTTCTCAGATTCATGGCTATCCGTAAAGAAAAAGAACTTAAATCTTCAAGAAGAATTGCAATGGTATGGGTTGTTATTTCACTTGCTGTTGCAGTATTCATCGGTATCATCGGCAGACAGCTCTTCCCCGTTGAACATCTTACAAAATCAAGCGCTGAAAGTATTTTCATCACACTTTCAACAAGCTTCCTTCCTCCCATTATCGCAGGTTTCGTTATGGCAGGTATCCTTGCAGCAACAATCAGTTCTTCAGACTCATACCTTCTTATTGCCGCATCAGCTTTTGCAAAGAACATTTTCCAGGGTGTTATAAAGAAAAAGGCAACAGACAAGCAGGTTATGTGGGTTACAAGAATTACACTTCTTGCTATTGCACTTATCGGTATTATTATTGCACTTGATGAAAACAGCGTTATCTTCAGCATCGTTTCATTTGCATGGGCAGGCTTCGGTGCAACATTCGGACCGCTTATGATTCTCTCACTCTTCTGGAAGAGAACAACAAGAGCAGGTGCCGTTGCAGGTATGGTAGGCGGTGCAGGAATGGTATTCCTCTGGAAACTGGTTCTTAATCCCCTTGGCGGTGTGTTCGGCATTTATGAACTTCTTCCCGCATTCATCTTCTCAGCAATCTGCATTGTGGTTGTTTCACTTCTTACAAAGAAACCCTCAAAGGAAATCGAAGAAGATTTCGAAGCAGTAAAAACAGGTAAAGTTGAAGGATAAACAAATATAACCTGATTAAAATTAAAACACAGCAGAGGCGTACACCTTTGCTGTGTTTTTTGCTTTTTGAAACAAATAAACCGATATTCTATTTCATATTTCCGTATACGAAAATTTCATTACAAACGTCACAAAAGCTTTTTTCTGCTCCAAAAATTCCACCCTTACTATTCATCAATATCCCGGAATTTCCGCAGCTCTGCAGTTTGCAACGTGTTCTGCCCATGTTGCCGCGTAGTAATAATTCCAATCTTTGTCTGTTACAAAGAAAAAATAATTCGTCTGTTCGGGATAAAGTGCCGCCTGAATTGCAGAATATCCCGGATTTGTAATAGGTCCAGCAGGAAGTGCGGTACATTTGTATGTGTTATAGTTTTCTCTGTTTGCTTCCGTCAGACCGTTCTGAAGATGTGGTTCACAGTAGTCTTCAAGGTATGTGATTGTAACATCACATTCTATTTTCGTACCTGTGTTCAGTCTGTTATGAAGAACGGAAGAAACTTTTGCATCCTGTTCAGGTCTTCCTGACTCCTCCTGAATTATTGAAGCAATTCTGATTATTTCGTCCATTGTGTAACCAAGTTCGGCTGCTCTCATTTTATCACTTTCAGAAATTTTCACTCTGTAATTATCAAGAAATCGCTGAAGAACTGAAGATGCACTTTCTCCTTTGTAAAACTCATAAGTATCAGGAAAAACATATCCCTCAAGAGTAAAAATCCTGTCATATCTGTTTTCTATCCCCAACTCCTGCAAAATTTCCTCAGATGGATTATTAACTGCATTCAGAAAATCTTCTTTGCTGCAGACGTGGTTTTCCTCAAGTTTTTCAGCAATCTGCGTTACCGTAAAACCTTCCGGGAAAGTAACCGTTGCAACGTAAGGGTCTTCCGTCACCTGAGGAGAATTGTAGGCAGGGTCTTCAAGAGTAGGCGTTCCCGAATTTCCCTTGAATACGAAAATTGCAATAATAACTGCAATCACAATAATTATTGATGTTAAAATAATGTATTTTGACTTTTTTCTCATTTTTCTCACCTTCTTCAGTATTGTAGCATAATAATAAATTTATTTCAATGTAAAAATGTGAACAGGATAACCTTTCCTTCATAATATAGTGTAAAGGGAGGTTTTTAAATGGAAACAAATCCTGTTTATTTTTATGTTAACTCCATAGGTCCTCACGGATTTTTCAACATTGCCGAAGAATGTGCAAAAGAAAACTCAGCTACGAGAGTTTATCTTGTGAGAGGCGGAATAAGTGAAAGCGGAAAATTTATTGAAGAAATCTCCTCATCCCTTGAAAAAGAAGGACTTTCTTCTCAGCGTTTTCTTTCATTTTACGCAGATGAAACTGAGGGAGCATACTTCCCTGATATTGATGTTTACATATTTGACGAAAACAGAACTTTCTTTCACCCTTCAATGCTTGATTGCACGCATTATACCGTTGATTTAGGTACCTGTGCTGATAAAAAAATGCTTTTTCATAACAGATTTCTTATTCGTGATGCTATGGAAAGGGAGAAAAATCTTCTTGCAAAGGCGGTGAATTTTTTCTCAGCGGCGAAAAGTGCGGGAGAAGATATTGAAAGATTGTCGGGAGAAGCAGTCAATGCAGAAAAAATCGAAAGATTTGTTTCCCGTTTTATAAAAAGAGAATTCGGTACTGTTTCAACATTTTCAGGTAAAGAAATTTTCAGAATTCTCATATCACCTACGGCAAAAGGGATGTTTTTTCCCGAAAATACGCTGACAAAAATGTGCCCTAAACTTTATTGCATTGATGACAGAACAGGAACAGTATCAAAACTTCTTATTTCACAGATAAAAGAAAGTGCAATGCTCTGTGGTTTTGATGTTATCAGCCTTCTTGCTCCTTTTTCTGAAAAAGCAGAACATCTCATTGTTCCTGAAATCGGCCTGGGAATTATAACATCAAACGACTTGCATCGCTTTGACGGGGATTGTCTCAGATGTATCAGTTACACCCGTTTTGTCGAAAGTGAAAAAATGAAAAAGCACAAAACACGTATAAAATTCAATATCACAGCAAGGAAAGAACTGATGACTCAGGGATATTTTCTCCTTGGCGAAGCAAAAAAATGCCGTGAAGAGTACCTTGAAGTATATTCCCGCAGTTACGACAGGAATAAAACAAAAACCCTTGTTGATAACACAACAAGGGAAATAAAATCTTTTATCAATTGTACATAAACATCAAAGCAAATGTTCCCGGTCCGCAATGCGTACTGATTGTACTGCCTGCGCGTGAAACAAGAACTTCTCTGAAATCGTAATTATCTTCAATATAAGCTTTGAGGCTTTCAACTTCTTTTTCATCAAGTCCTGAGTGGTCAACAAAAATTCTGCTGTAATCAATACCGGGAGTTGACAGTTTTTCGTCAATATACTGACGTCTTACCACTTCAGATTTACCTCGGTATTTTTTACCCACAACGAGACTTCCGTCATTGAGATTTTCAATTGTAGGCTTGATGCCCAAAATATTTGCACCGAGAACTGCAAGAGCCGAACATCTTCCGCCCTTGTTCATGTAAGTCAGGGTATCAAGAAGGAAACTTGTGCTGACTTTATCTCTGAGTGCAGTAAGGTTTGATGCGATCTCAGATGCAGATAAACCGCTTTCTGCCATTTCAATTCCTTTGATTGCCAAAACTGCCATACCTGTTGAAAGACGTCTTGTGTCAACAACATGGACGTTATCCATTTCCATTGAAGCAATTCTTGCATTCTGATGAGTTGAAGAAATTGCACTACTGAGAGAAAGATGAACTACATCAAACCCTTCATCAGTAAATTTCCTGAAAAACGTCTCATATTCCGCAACGGAAATTGCCGAAGTTGAGGGCAATATTTTCTTCTCATTATATACCTTGTAGATATCATCGGGAGTTATATTAACACCGTCCAGATAATCCTGCGAATCGAGAATTACATGAAGCGGGATTATCTTAATGCCGTAGAAAGATGCTTGCTCTCTGTCAAGATCAATCGGACTGTCGGCAGTTATAACTGTTTTATTCATATATTAACCATCCTTGACTGATGTAGTAATTCATAAATTATTCAATATAATAACACAAAAAGTGTAAAAAATCAACTTATAAAAACTGAAATGGTATATTGTTCATTTATTATTTACAAATTATATATGAGCAAAAAAATGCAGTATATGTCCCGTATATCAAAACTGAAAAAAATTTCCTGTGGTAAAGTTCTGTTTTACCACAGGAAATTTTCATTTATATTCCATTTTTGTCAAATTGAAGGACCGTTTCAAGTGTTATTTTAACCCCTGCCTCAATAGCTTCTTCATCAAGAATTTCTGCTGTATCAAGACGCGTGTGATAATATCTTGCCGGAGTAGGGTCCATTGCAACAAAACTTGCAGCCGGAATACCTGCCTGTGAAAAAGCTGCCGCATCAGTTGAGCCAAGGTCGATTGTACCCACATCCACATTATCAAAACCCACATTGTGTGCACTTGTCTTTATAAGGTCTGCCACACGCTTATCATTTTTAACTGTGCCGTTCATGTCGCCGAGAATAATTTTCATGAAATCAATGTCGTGTATTGTATCAACTGCAACGGCAATTGTTTCCACGTTTTTGTCAGTAAACTCCGCTTTATGTTTTGCTGCAAAATCTTTTGACCCTCTCAGTCCGCATTCTTCACCGCCTACAAGAGAAATGACAATTTCCGTGTTTTCAAGATTTATGTTGTTGTCTCTGAGATACTTTGCAACAGCAAGTGCTATATAACATCCTGTAAGGTTATCGTTTGCACCTGTTACCGGTCTTTTGAAATTACAGAAGAACAATGCTGCAATAAGGAAAGGCACCATTATGAGCATAAGTATTGCAAAAACAGTAACAGCCGTATTTGTCTGAGAAAAAACGAAAGAAAGACTAAACAATCCGTTTGTTACAAATGCAGTGATGCATCCTGCAAGTGAAATCACAAGTGAGAGAACTGCAGAAACTATAATCGTTGCAACGGCAGGTCTTCCGCCATAATAAGTATAAGTCCATTCAAATGCCGAATCCGTGTGACCGCAGAGGATAATCCTTTTCTTAGTTTCACCTGATGATTTTATTTTTCCTATAACATTTCCTGTATCTTTCTTTTTGAAAAAAACGTCAAGAGTTTTCTTGTAAAAGAAAAATTCACTTACTATAAAAAACAGAGTAAGGAGCGTCAGTACAAGTGAAATTACAGGCATCCCGAAAAGAAAAAGAAACGCTGAGGTAATCATAAGTACTGCACCGACAGAAACCCATGACATAAACGCTTTATCAGAACATTTAAAATCTTCTATCCAGGCTTCGTCACAAAGTTCCTTTGCATCTCTGAGAAAAAACTTTCTCGCTTTTCTGTCACCTTCGCTGCATGCAGCTCTGGGCCCGCATTTTTCTGCTACCTCAGTTGACTTTTCAATTACATATTGTGTGTACTGTCTCACATCCGAAAAAGCCATCTAAAAATCATACCTCTCTTATATAAAAACCATGTTTTAATATTTTTTAATATTCTACAATAATTTTATATTATCTGTCAATAGACATACAACAAAAATTACTGCATTATTTACATTTTTTGTAATATAATATTTGACTTTTATATTCAACTTTGATAGAATATAATGGATAATATATGTGTGAATTTGTTTACACATTAAGGAGGAATTATTTTGACAGATTCAAGAACACTGGCTTACATAAATATGTTTGCTGTTCTGGGTTCTCTTGAAAATCTTTGCGAGCTGAGTGAAGATGCAAGAAATCTTGTAAAAACAACAAAGCCTGTGTCAATCGGTTTTGAAGTGAAGGGTGGTCCCTCTGCAACTCTCACTTTCAAAGACGGCAGATGTACCGTAAAAGAAGGAACAGACGGTTGCAGCGTTAAACTTCCTTTCTCTTCATGCGAAAAATTCAATGGTCTTATTGACGGAACTGTAACTCCCATTCCCTCAAAAGGCTTTACTAAAATTTCATTTTTGCTCAAGCAGTTCACACCTCTTACAGACATGCTTTCAAAGTATATGCGTCCTACAGAGGAAGACCTGAAAGATGAAGAATTCTTTGAAATCAGCACAAAACTTCTTTTCTATACAATTTCCGTTGCTATTTCTCAGATAGGCAACAACGATGAAATAGGAAAATTCAGTGCACGTCACATTCCCGACGGCGTTGTGAAAATTTCAATTGCAGGCGGTCCTGCAGCAGGAATTGAAGTTAAAAATCATGTTCTTACAACAACTAAAGCAAATCCTGAAAAATACCGCGCCCTTATGGAATTCGGTTCAATGAAGCTCGCTCATGACCTCTTTGACGGCAAAGTCAATGCAATTGCAAAAGTGGGTGAAGGCGAAATTACAATGCGCGGTATGATTAACATGATTGACAACATCAACAGAATTCTTGACAGAGTGGCACTCTATCTTGCATAAGGGGGATTTTACAATGGCTTTTAAAATTAATGACTATACAAAAAGTAATGAACTTTTCAAAAGAGCAACAAAGGTAATCCCATCGGGTGTTTACGGACATCTGGGTCCGGCTGAAGGTAACTTTATCCCTGTCAGTGCATGGCCCTTCTTCTCCGAAAAAGCAGAGGGTGCTTACTTCTGGGACGTTGACGGCAACAAGTTTATCGACTACATGTGTGCTTACGGTCCCAATATTTTAGGTTATAACGACCCGGATGTTGATGCTGCTGCATTTGAACAGGCAAAGCTCGGCAACTGCACAACATCTCCTTCATACAAAATGGTTGAACTTGCAGAACTCCTTGTTGACACAGTTAACTGTGCTGACTGGGCATTCTTTGCAAAGAACGGTAACGACGCAACATCATGTGCTGTTCTTACTGCAAGAAATGCAACTCACCGCAAAAAGATCATTTTTGTAAACGGTTTCTATCACGGTGTTTCTGCATGGACTCAGAAAATCGACTATCCCGGTGTTCTTCCCGAGGATGTTGCAAACAACCTTTATGTTGACTGGAACGATGTTGCAGGCCTTGAAAAAATTGTCGCTGAAAACAAGGGTGAAATTGCAGCATTTATTTCAACTCCTTATATGCACGGCAACTACAAAGACAACGAACTTCCCGCTGACGGATACTGGCAGAAAGTCCGTGAAATCTGTACAAGAGAAGGAATTGTCCTTATCGTTGACGACGTCCGTGCAGGATGGAGACTTGACCTTGCAGGTTCTGACCATTATTATGGCTTTGAAGCAGACCTTATCTGTTTCTGCATGGACTCAGAAAATCGACTATCCCGGTGTTCTTCCCGAGGATGTTGCAAACAACCTTTATGTTGAC
>JAZOAY010000026.1:0-2097 GCA_045595725.1 Acutalibacteraceae bacterium
AGAAAAAATTCTTGGTGTTAACTCGCAATTGAGCAGCGGTTATTACGTACAGAAGGGAAAATACACTGCAAAATCATGGGATAATCTTCTCTCTGCTCTCGATATGGCTTATCAGGTAGCATATTCTGTTCCCGATGCAAACTACGGATTTAAAATTGCTTGTCAGAACGCTCTTGTTGCTGCAGCTGACCTTGAATCAGCTTTCAATAATCTTGTAAATGCAGAACACGATTTTTATAGATATAAAGATCCTGTTGTGAAAGAAGCTACATGTACTGAAGATGGCTCACGGATTTTTACATGTCTCTGCGGTGAACAGAAGACAGAAATAATTCCTGCAAAGGGACATATTCAGGGCGAATGGAATGTAATTTCAGAGCCTACATGTACAGTTGAAGGTTTTGAAGAAGTCAGATGCACAGTTTGCAATGAAGTAGTTGAGGAGAAAACTTCAGATATTATTGCTCACAGCTATGAAAAAACGGCAAATCCTCCTACGTGTACCGAAAATGGATATACAACAAATGTCTGTTCAGGATGCGGTGACACTTATATGAGCGATTATGTTTATGCTAAGGGTCACTCGTATGAATCAGAAATGATTGCTCCAACATGTACGGAAAAAGGCTTCACAACATACACATGTGCTGTGTGCTCAGATACATATAATGATAACTATGTTGACGAAAACGGTCATGATTATGAAACAACTGTTGTAGAGCCTACAAAAACTGAGGAAGGGTATACTGTTTATCAGTGTAAAAACTGTGATTACAACTATAATGACGATTTTGTTCCTGCTCTCCGTGAAGGTGTAACTGTCAGTGGTACAGTAAAGAGTTTTGCAACAAATGCCGAAAACAGTGAAACAACTGGAACAAAAATTGAACTCATAAGAGTTGGTGAAGAGACTTCAGCCTATACAACATCAGTTGCAGGGACAGGTATTCAGAACTACAGTTTTGAAAAAGTTGATGAAGGTATTTATATTCTCAGAGTATCAAAAGAAAATCATGCAACGAGAGAATATGAAGTTACTGTTACTTCTGAAGGTATAACTGCAGAAATTGTAATTCATCTGTCAGGAGATATCAATGGTGACGGAAAGGTGAACACTATTGACACTGCACGAGTGAATTCCCACGCACGAAGCATAGCAGCACTTGTGGGATATGAACAGACATGTGCAGATGTGAATAACGATGGTAAAATCAATACCATTGACGTAGCAAGAATAAATGCACATGCAAGGGGAGTAACATTCCTTTGGTAGAACAAAAGCCATACTTTTTAAGTATGGCTTTTGTTTTATTTCTAAATATGTATTGAAATTTTTATTTACAGATGTTATTATGAAAACATAGAGTAATAATGGGGGTGATTGTATTATGCCTAAAAAATTTCTATCATTTGCATTAGCCTTTGTCCTAATATTCAGTTGTATTAATTGTCCGATTAATACAAGTGCAAAAGACGTTGCCGTTGGCGGTGGCGTGGGGTCATTTAATCCTGTGATGTTTTATCAGACCTCATCAACTTTTGTCGGCAAAACAGTTAACACTACTTTCACTGTCAGGATAACAGACAGTAACTACAAAGTAAAGATTAATTCAATCAGTGCATTTTTGCCCTATTACGCAGAGAATATGACTTCAAGTCTGAATGTGGATGTTGAAAAAGGTGTCATAGTTGAAGATACAACTAATTTTTCTGTAACAGGTACTGTTGCAGCTGAAACAAACACAACGGTCAGGTATACTGTTGAATATGATATTCTCGATAAATCAGGAAACACAGTATGGAAAAATCTTATTGGATACGGTTATGGCCATATAAGCGCATCTGAAGAAAAGACAGGTGCTCTCGGTACAAATCATGGTATGCCGGGACAGATAAGCGACGGATGTTATTTTGAAATTCTTGAAACATTGAACACAACTTATGTTCAGGTTTCTGAACTGATATTACTTTATAAAATCAGAACACAAGTCGGTTGGCCATGGAATTATAAAGATGCCAGGACAAGAGGCGTTAACGTAATTTCGGGAAATGCACCGTCAACTCTTAAAACAATGCCTGACAATCAGAATGCTTCTC
>JAZOAY010000027.1:0-10271 GCA_045595725.1 Acutalibacteraceae bacterium
GGTGGCAAAGTTTGTCAACGTTCCGCCCAACCATCTTGCGTTTACATAACATGCACCTGCTCTGATTGCTTCGGATTTTACGCTCTCAGATGCTTGTTTCTTGGTTCCTACAAATAAAATACGTTTGCCTTGTTCAGCTACTTCCTTGACGAATTTATACGCAAGGTCTACTTTTCTTGTAGCTTTTTGGAGATCAACAATGTGAATTCCGTTTCTTTGCGTAAAAATATACTTCGCCATTTTAGGATTCCAACGACGTGTTTGATGTCCGAAATGAACACCTGCTTCCAAAAGCTGTTTCATTGATACTACTGCCATTTTTATTTCCTCCTTTTGTTTATAAAGCGGTTTTTGCCGCTGTTTCCACCGCACGGTTCAACTCGGACACGCAACATTTTTCATAAATGCACATGCTGACCGATCGCCATGCGTGCGTTTTGCTGTAAAATTATATCACAAGTAAATGGAAAAATCAATAGTAAAACTGAGATTTTTCAAAACATTTTCTTATTTATTTTGTATATTATTCCAATATATATTATCTTACCCGTTAGAAATTATAATTTGGTTTAACCGGCACACCTGTTTTTGACGACTCAACAATTGAACGGCAAACCTCAACTGTCTTTGCTCCCTCTCTTGCATCGGTCAAGACAGGTTTATCATTAAGTATTGCATCTGCAAAAACATCGAATTCCTTTACAGCGTTGTGGTTGTTGACTACTATATCTATAATCTGAGGCTCTTTTGTAACACCCTCTTCATCAACTGTAAAAAGTGTCATTGTAGGTGAAGTATTATCGCAGATAAGCGTTCCTTTAGTGCCGTAAATTACTGTTCTCATTGTGTAATCGCGTTTACAGCCTGTTGAAACGAAAACTTTACCTGCTGTATTTTCATCAAATTTCATAACTGCAATTGTTGCATCATCATAAGGTACTGTAGGAAGAAGCTTGTGTGTACCGTAAGCAAAAACTTCTACAGGGTCACCAGCCAACCAACGGATAAGGTCAACCGCGTGACAACCTCCGCCGATAACTCCGTGACGGTTGGGGTCTGCACGCCAGTTATCAACCAATTTCATATAATCGTGCGCATATTCTGATTCAATGAAATAAAGGTCACCAAGAACTCCTTCTTCAATCAATTCTTTTGCTTTTTCAAAAGAAGGTGTGAATCTGCAGATCTGACCTACCATAAATTTTTTGCCTGTTTCATCTGCAACTTTTATAATTTCTTCAAGTTCTTCACGCAAAAGAGCAAGGGGTTTCTCGCAAAGCACGTGTTTACCCGCTCTGAGTAAATCGCATGAAATTTTTACATGTTGCTGGTCGGGAGTAGCAACAGTTACGACATCAACTTCATCGTTGTTGACAATATCCATATAATCTGTAAACCACTTATCTTCAGGGATATTATATCTTTCTCCTGCAAAACGGAGATTTTCTTCGTTAATATCGCAGATAGCAACTATCTCTGCATCTTCACATCCCAACGCACCTTCAACGTGTGACATACCAAACTTCATGCCTATATTTGCAACTTTCAATTTTTTATTCATTAAAACACCTCATTAAATTTATATTAACCTCAAAAGGTCTTCCGTACCGAAATCATTATACAAACTTTCATCAAGAAAATCAACATTTATGTCAGAATATTCCACTTCTTTAGAATAACTGTACATAATTTTCACTCTCGTTTCAAAATCAGGATTTTCAAAATAAGTATAAATTCTGCTGATAACTATACAGGCGAAAATACCGTATTTCACTTTAGTCAAAACATCATAATCATAAAGAGCTTTCAGAAGATATCTGAAAATATAATATTTCATCAGTTTTTCAAAATCACTCTTATATGTTTCTATAATCTCTTTTGAAAACTTTACATTTCTAATTTTCTGCAAAAAAGTCTTTCTTTCTTCTCTTATGTATTCCATATTTTCAAGAATCTCTATACAGTTTGAAAAACTTCTTTTCTGCGTGTTATCCGTGAAAAATTCTCCGTCAATGTCTTTCTGAAAAACTCTTGCCAGAGAGAGAACAAGGCCGAGTTTTTCCTTTAACAGAATATCATTATTTTCAAGAATATCAAACATTTCTTTTCTCAAAGAAATAAGTTCTTCAAGAAATGCTGTGTCAATTTCTTCTGACACTGCTTCATTTTCGTTATATAAAACAAGGTTAAATTTTTCTTTATCGAGAAGCATTATTCTCGCAACCTCGGGGCAACCGAATCCAAGCCCCATTTCACGGAAATCTCCGAAATCATCGAAAAATCTGGGAAAAAGTTGACATGTTTTACTGAGAAACTCTTCACCCTCAGTCATATAAATTTCGCACAAATTGCAATTATTGAGGAAGGGACACCTGTCTCCCTCACAAAGAGTGAAAACTTCACATCCTGTTTCATCACGGACAAGATGTTTTTTGATTTTATTTCCTAATTCTCCCGAGACTGTTAAATATTTTTTTGATGTATCTTCATCAATATCAACTTCCCAACCAACGCAACAGGTGTCGGGACACTCCCCTGCTATGCACTTGAAATTTTTAAAATATTCAGGAACATAAACTTTAATTTTAATCACCTACTCTGACGTCAATATAAATAGGACAATGATCTGATGCAGTAAGGGCCGCTTCATCAACAACTGTATCATAGTAAAGCACGTCTGTTTCAGGTGACACAAAGATATGATCAATTGACTGAATTGTGTTGATGTGATTCTGTCGGTAAGAAACTTTGCCGAGTTTCCAATAGCCTGATGTATAATCATCTGCAGTACCTGTACCGTCGCCGAGGTGGGACGTTGAGGCAACAAGTCCCCTTTTCTCTGCTGCATATTTTCCGTCTTTGAAAGATGTAAGTTTTTCAAAGACTTTATATTCGTTTCCGTTTTCACGGGTATTATAGTCACCTGTGCAGAACATAGGAAGATTGTGTTTTTCTCCGATTATTGCAAGAAGCCCTGACATTTCAATCGCCTGATGAACACGTCTGTCCGAAGTCAGATCCCAATGCGTTGAAGTTACAATAAATCTTTCACCGGGTTCATTTTTCATTTCAAAAACCGCCCACATAAGATTTCTGCAATTTTTGTTATAGTTAACCATATATGGTGACTGCCCCCACTTTATAAGGGTAACCGTTTCCGTATTATAGGCAATGGTCGAATAATTGACTTCACCCCATATTCTGATTTTATCTTCATTGACAAATTTATATGTACCAAAACTTTCTTTCAACGACTCATACCATTCAGCATTCACTTCCTGCATACCTATAACATCAGGAAGATATCTTGAAACAACATCACGTACAAGGTCATCTCTGCCTTTAACTGCAGGTTTATTACTCCAATCACTTGCAAGGATATTGAAAGACATAATACGGACATCGGAATTTTCTGTTCTCACACCTGCATTCGGGTCATTATCATAAAATGTTTCAGAAAATTTCCATTTAGCGGTAAGTGTTATATCCTCAGACACAGTATCTGTTTCAAAATTCCATTTTATTTTTCCGTTGTACCAGCCATCGAAAACGAGACCTCTGTTCTGAGGGTCTTCAGGAGGTATTATGAGAGACCCCGCTTCCGTAACAAAAGAATAAGCAGGATTTCCGTTCATAAACTCAAAAGTAACATCAATAACTCCATTATCTTCGGGAGTTACTGAAAATCCTCCGCCATTTAAAATCTGAACAACCTGAAAAACTGCAATAAGATAAGACACAATAACCTTTAACATAATTACACCTCATTGTTTTATAGTTATAACTTACTTACGTATCAGTTACTTCTTCTGTCACCTGTTGTAATTTATAAAGCTTCTTTGCTTCAAAAAACGCAAAGCATATACATATAAAAGAATAGCATGAGAAAATCAGATGTGTTGTAATATCAGGTGATTGAGGAATCATTGTGATATAAAGAGTAATTGTAAGTATACCATTGATAATCATACAGAACGTATATTCAACAAAAGCAAACATTGTAAGGAAATAAATGAATATCCCGAGAATATTTGATGCGCTGTCAAGAAAAACATATTCTGAGCCTATGAGCGGAAGTATTATCCACATTGCAATAAGCAAAACAACATATCCTGTTACCATCAGAAGTTTTTGTTTCAAGGTCAGTTTACTCAGTTTTGTGGAATTACCTCTTTTATTTTTATTCCAGCGGATAAATGTGAGAAGTTGTATAGGAAAAGAAAATAACACCGCTGACAAGGCAGATGCATACAGATTATAGTAAAAATACACCACACCATAGAGAATAGAGTTCATACTTCCGAGAAGACAACTGTAACGATTGACTTTTGACTGAAGCATTCCGATTACAAGAGAAACGTATAGTGGTAAAAAATTGAGAAAACTCTGTTTGAAATAAAGCCCCGCCACAGTAATAAGAATTGCTGTACAGAACATAAGAACATATATTATCATGTCCTTTTTCGGTATTTGTTTTAATTTTCTGTACAAAGTCTTACCCCCTGATTTCTTCAAGACTTACTCCCTTTGTTTCTTTTACTCTGAGGACAAAAATAATTGCTGCAATTGTAACTGTAGGCACAGATACCGCAAGACATGCCCACCAAATCGGCATGAGTGTCATTCCGAGGATTGTAGTACCGTAACCCACAACGAGACCGATAATGACAAGAAGTCCCTCAGCACCAACGACAGACGCACGTATATCTGTAGGAACTTTTTCTGTCATCATAACATTCATGTAATCTCTGCCAATCCAATAAGAGCCTTGATACAGTCCTGCAAGCGAACCTACAAGATACGGATTCCATGAATTCAGAATACCTATTACAAAAAGAATATATCCTGCAACACAGGTTGTTGAAAAAAGCGTAACTGTAGTTTTTCTGCCTGCTTTGTCTGCAATAAAACCTGACAGGAATGTAATTAAAGCGTAAATCACAGGTACCATAAACAATGCCTTGGTAATATCACTTGTGCTCATTCCCGCTCTGTGCATTGAGGATTCAAAGTAAAGAGCTATTGCAGGCATTGCAGTATCAAAAATAATGTGTGAAATAATCAGCATTTTTGTGTCTTTATTTGAGAAAATATATTTTACGCCGTTAAACACACCTGACTGATTACGCTGTGCTTCTTTGCGTTGTTTTTTAAGAGCTTTTTCAGCCTCTCTTTCTTCATACGGACGTGAAAGATACTCAATTCTTTCATCAATGAAAACTTTTGTATCTTTTGCAAAAATAATAACAAGCACAACTGCAACAAAACCGATAAGTGCAGGAACGAGGAAAATTTCTCTCCATTTTGTGGCGTCATCTCCCATAAGAATATCACGCAGAGCGGGAATAAGTATAACGCCTAAAATGCCGAAGCTTTTGAGAAAACTGTAAATTTTAGCACGGTGTTTTTGCGGTGCCTCTTCAAGGATATAAATAATCTGGATATCGTGTCCCATAAAGAAACTGATAACTGCAAAACCGATTAAAAACATTATGTAACTTGAAGAGAGATGAATTATCATAAGTCCCGTTGCCATACCTAAAGTTGAAATAGCAAAGAGAGGTTTTCTGCCCCATTTATCTGCAAGTGCTTTGTAAAAAGGTGTAAACAAACCTAAAACATAAGTAAAAACACCTATTCCCGAATGAAAAGCAAGTGCATCTTCATAATTGTAATATTTACCCATAAAAGGGTTGGTGACAAAAAATTCAGTAATAAAAGAAGACTGTACAGTAACTGTCAGATTGCTTGTAACCTCATCAAGGATGTTTACAACGGCAATAAGTACAAGCAAAACAAGAAAATATTTACTGCTGTTTCCCCTTACCTGGGATTTTTTTAGTTTTGTGAGTTGTCTGTTTTCTTTATCTGCAAGTTGAACCGATGTTTTCACACAAACCACCTCCGAATATAATAAGGAATTATAACACAATTGCTTTGGCTTTTCAAGGAAGAAACCAAAGCAATCTTTGTCACCCAAAAGGTAAAATTAATAATTTATTTTTTGCCTATACTCTTTTTAATTGCATTATGCGGGCATGATTTTATACAGTCTCCGCAACGGATACATTCAATACTATTAGGGTTTTTGAATGTTTTTATGTCAATTTTACACGCTGTCACGCATGCCCCGCAGGATGTACATTTACTTTCATCAATTCTGTATCTGTAAAGTGAAACAGGATTAAAAAGCCCGTAAATCGCACCTAAGGGGCAAAGATACCGACAGAAAGGTCTGTACACAAGTATTGAAAGAAAAACAATCACAATGAGTATTGCAATTTTCCATGTATAGAGCCAACCTATAATATTTCTCAGCCCTTCATTGAGAACAGTCAGAGGTATTCCCGCACCAAGCGTTCCCGATGGGCAGATATATTCACAGAACCACGGTTTTCCCTGACCGAATGCGTCAACCGCAAACAAAGGCAGAATTATCACAAACAATCCAAGGATTACAAATTTAAGCCATTTGAGAAATTTATCACCGGGAAGTTTTTTCAGCTTTTTGAAAAACGGAATTTTATAAAGCAAATCCTGTACAAGACCAAGCGGACAAAGCCATCCGCAAACAAGTCTTCCGAATAATGCACCTACAATCATCAGAAAACCGAGGACATAAAAAGCGAATTTATAGTTTCTGTTTCCAAGTGTTGCCTGAAGTGAACCGATAGGACATGAACCTAATGCTCCGGGACAAGAATAGCAGTTAAGACCCGGAACACACACTGCTTTTGTTTTACCTGTGAAAATTTTTCCTTCAACAAACCCCTGCACATACCCGTTTGAAAGTGCCGTGAAAACAAGCTGAACCGCAAGTCTTGATTTAGTTTTGATTTTCTTCAGAAACTCAGCCAATTCCTATACACTCCAGACAAATATTTACCGCTTTTCTTAACACAACCATTGTTTCACCGCGGTATATTCCGAAACACAAAAACGCTATTCCGATTACGATAATTGAAAAAGCAATTATATTTTTCTTTTTCTCACTCATTACATGTTCTCCATTAGTCCGTCAATAATTGCGAGCCATTGTTCCTCTGAACGTGAGCCGATATAACTTTCACCTATCTGACATCCGTTTTCGTCCACAAAAATTGTTTCAGGAACAGATGTTACAAACTGAAGTTTTGCAGAATTAAGAGAATCCGAGGGCATAATGTGAAGATAATCAGCACCTGTTTCGTCAATAATTTCTTTTGCAAGACTCACCTGACTATCATCAATATTTCCGTAATAATCAGTAACATCAACAGGAATTCCTATAATCTGAAAACCTTTATCTGCATATTCACGGCTAATTTCGCCAAGGTCAGGCATTTCATTGATACAAGGTCCGCAGAATGTTGCCCAGATATTTATCATTGTAATTTTTTTACCTTGGAAAACTGATTCATCAATAACGTTTCCATTTATGTCCGTCGATTCAAAATCTGACAGAATTCCGTCTGCAGTTGATGTTTGGGTACCCGTTGTTTCAATCTCATTAACATCCTCACTTTTGTCACATGAGGCAAAAATCAATGTGAACATTATCACTGACAAAAATAATGCGAGTAACTTTTTCATAATTTCATTCTCCTTAAAATCTATAATTCAATTATATAGTCTACAAATCAATATGTCAACAAAATAACCGATTATCACCGGTGGCAATAATCGGTTAAAAATAATTAAAACTCGTTTCTTGTAAGAATTTCTCCTGTGGGAGAATATGTTACCATTGCAGTACAGTTATAATCTTCATCATATTCCCATTTCATCACGGTATCAACAACACCATCTGCATTATAGCGGTTATGCTTGATTTTAATAAAAATTTCACCGTTGTCTGTTTTCACTTTCTTGTACTCATAATCCTTATACATATATTCCATTTTTGTTTCTGAGTTGAAAACAGCCTGTTCAATGATATTCTTGTTTTCATCATACTTGTAAGTAATCATATTTACAAGGTTATCATCCTTATCATAGGTGCTTTCTTTTTCAATCTGCTTGTTCTCGTCGTATGTTACCACCACGATACTTGCAATTTCACCGTCAGGATTGCGGTAAACAGTTTTCATTGTTCTGCTTTCTTTATTGTAAGAAGTTTCGATTTCAGGAAGCTGTGCTTTCAGAGTTGTTGTTTCTGTTGTAAGTTCATTTCTGTCAACCTTTTCACAACCCGAAAATACTGCAACCAGGCAGATTACAAACAAAAAAAATGAAATTATTTTTTTCATAAAAAACACCTCTTATTTCTTTCTTCTGTCAAGTAAATCAACATATTTTTCCTTAAACTCGTCAAAAGTTCCGTTGTCAAGTGCTTCACGGATTTTTTCCATGAGCGTATTATAAAAGTAAAGGTTATGAGTAACTGCAAGACGAAGTCCCAGAACTTCTTTGCTCTTGAAAAGATGACGGATGTATGCTTTTGAATGACGCTGACAAGTAGGACATTGACAACCTACTTCAATAGGTTCAGAGTCGTTTTCGAATTTAGCATTGTTAAGATTTATAATTCCGTCCCATGTAAAGAGATGACCGTGACGTGCATTTCTTGACGGCATTACGCAATCAAAAAGATCAACACCTCTGCTTACTGCTTCAATTATATTTCCGGGAGTACCAACACCCATAAGATATCTTGGCTTTTCCTTAGGCATGTATGGTTCAACCGCTGAAATTACTCGGTACATATCTTCTTTCGGCTCACCTACTGCAAGACCGCCGATAGCATATCCGTCAAGGTCAAGTTCAGCAATTTTTTGCATGTGTTCAACACGCAAATCATCAAAAGTACAACCCTGATTTATACCGAAAAGCATCTGTTTTTTATTGAGCGTGTCATGTAAAGAATTTAGTCTTTCCATTTCTTCTTTACACCTGTAGAGCCATCTTGTTGTACGTTCACAACTCTCTTTTGAATATTTGTAAGGAGATGGATTTTCAACACATTCATCAAACGCCATTGCAATTGTAGAAGCAAGGTTTGACTGAATTCTCATGCTTTCCTCAGGCCCCATGAAAATTCGTTTTCCGTCAATGTGAGAGGCAAAAGTCACACCTTCTTCCTTGATATTACGGAGTTTTGCAAGTGAAAACACCTGAAAACCTCCGCTGTCGGTGAGAATAGGTTTTTCCCAACCCATAAATTTATGAAGACCGCCAAGTTCTCTTATCAGTTCATCACCGGGTCTTACATGTAAATGGTAAGTGTTGCAAAGCTCAACCTGACATCTTATTTCGTCAAGGTCATAGGAAGAAAGACCGCCTTTTATTGCAGCACATGTGCCCACATTCATAAATGCAGGTGTCTGTACTGTGCCATGTACAGTGGTAAATTCTCCACGTCTTGCATTACCGCATTTTTTTATCAGTTTGTACATCTGTTTTCTCCTTTATAAAATCGCCATAGCATCCCCGAGAGAGAAAAATTTGTATTTCTCAGAAACTGCTTCTTCATACGCTTTCATAGTTTTTTCGTAACCGTAAAAAGCACTGACTAACATAATTAGTGTGCTTTCGGGAAGATGAAAATTGGTAATAAGTCCGTCAATACATTTAAACGCATAACCGGGATAAATAAAAATATCGGTCCAGCCTTCGTCCTCTTTTATTTCACCACGGAACGTTGCAACAGATTCAAGAGTTCTGCAACATGTTGTTCCTACTGCAATAACTCTTTTGCCGTTTTGATGAGTTTCGTTTATAGCGTCTGCTGTTTCTTTCGGCAACCAATAATGTTCACTGTGCATTTTATGGTCAAGAATATTATCCGCCTTTACGGGTCTGAATGTACCCAAGCCTACATGAAGTGTGACAAAGCATACTTTCACACCTTTTTCTTTGATTTTCTCAAGAATTTCAGGAGTGAAATGAAGTCCAGCCGTAGGTGCTGCGGCAGATCCTAAATTTTCGGCATAAACCGTCTGATATCTGTCCTTATCTTCAAGTTTTTCCGTTATATAATGAGGCAGCGGCATTTCTCCGACCTCATCAAGAATATTGTAGAAATTACCCTCATAATAGAATTTTACAACTCTGTTGCCGCCCTCAAGAATTTCGAGGACTTCGCACTTGAGAATGCCCTCTCCGAAAGAGAATTTTGTGCCGGGTTTTGCCCTTTTGCCGGGGCCTGCAATCACTTCCCATACATCAAGTTCACGCTGATTGAGAAGAAGAAATTCAACTACTGCCCCTGTTTCTTCTTTCACGCCGTAAAGACGCGCAGGAAGGACCTTTGTGTTGTTGAGAACAAGACAGTCGCCTTCTTCAAGAAAATC
>JAZOAY010000028.1:0-41549 GCA_045595725.1 Acutalibacteraceae bacterium
TGTGATATTATTTCAGTATGGAGTAATGTCTATATTCCAAAAGAAAAGGAGATTATTGAAATGAACAAGAAATTTATTAAAGTTATCTCTGTTATTCTTGCATTTATGATGGTTACATCAACCTTCACAGTTGCAATGGCAGCAGATGCAGTAACAGAAACTCTTCCTCCTGTTGTAGAAACGGAAAAAGAGGATATTGATGTTTCTGATGCAACAGAGGCAGTTTCAGGTGCTCTTGATGCTATTCAGAAAATCTTTAACACAGATTTTGGTGCAATCAAAAACCTTTTACTCGATTACATCAAAGGTTTTAACGAGCGTCATTCACAGCCTGAAAATCAGTGGGTAATCACTCTCAACGGCAAAGAAATGGACATTCTTTCTATCGGTGGTTTCACTGAGGCAATTCTCAATGTAAGTACAACACAGGAACTGAAATATGTTGCACTTGAGCTTCTTGAAAGCCTTGCACATAAAATTCTTGGTGCACTTGCAGATACTCTTTCTGATCCCGATTATTTCCAGGATGAGAAGAAATATAAGAGCGAAAACTTCTATGCAGGTACAGAAAAATTCCTTGATGAACCTGCAGATAATGCAAAATGGCAGCTTGGTTATGCAAACGCAAGCCTTGTTCCTGCAGACTGGGAGACAAAGGACTATTACCTTGGCGGTTACATCGATTTCAACAACGGTTTTTCAAATAATGTTGAATCAATTGTTGACGATATGAAAATAAGAATTGTTGCTATGGACGACTCATCAAACAGAGGTGTTTCAATTTTTGCAACAATTGACTCAATCGGTGTTTCAAACCTCTATATCAGACAGATTCGTGCAGAAATTGCAAAAATTGCTGCTGAAAAGAAAATCAAACTCGCAAGCGTTAATGTGGCTGCAACACATTCACACAGCGGTATTGATACACAGGGTCTCTGGACTAACCTTTTCCCGAAACTTCTTGGTAACCTTGCAAAAGGCTGGACCGGTCTCGGCAAACTTGAAAAAGGTGTTGACGAAGACTACATGAAATTTGTAGTAAAAGTTTCATCTGAAGCAATGGGTAAAGCTCTTGATGATATGAAACCCGGTTCACTTACATATTCAAAGAAAGATATCGGTGACGGCTACTTCCACAACAAAAACCGTGCTTCAGCAACATCGAAGGATAATACAGTAACACGTCTTATCTTCACTCCTGATGATGCGGCAGCAACACCCACAATCATTGCAAACATGGCAGGTCATCCCGATGTTGCTGGTCTTCCTACTGATGACGGTAAGGGTACAGGCCGTGAACTTTGCGGTGAATATGTTTACTACATTGAAAAATTCCTTAACGAATACAGAAATGAAAATGTAGCAGTAAACGAAGGCGCTAACGGTTACAACTTCTACTTCATTAACGGTGCTATCGCAGGTATCTACATGGCAAGAGGTCTTACAGGTGACAGTGTTCCTACAGTTCATCGTTATGAAGAATCAATCCGTTACGGTACAGAAATAGGTAGAATTCTTGTTTCTCTCAACCTTACAGAAGAAGAAATACTTGCAAATGACAAGATTTCAGGTGAATCAATTATCAAAGCTGAAATTGAAAAATACGGTCTTCAGGATAGTTATACAATCTGGTACGAAGGTTGGACTCCTGTTGAAGAAATTGAACTTGATCCTATTCTCAATGTAAGAGTCAAAGAAATCAGAATCCCCGTAACAAATAACTTTATCAAACTTGCAGGTCGTGCAAACCTTGTTTCATATAACATCCTCAGAACTGAAAAAGGTACTTATGAAGTTGTTTCAGAAACAGGTTATGTTGAAATCGGCCAGATGATGAAGGCTGTTATGGCTCCCGGTGAAATTGTAACAGACATTATCTACGGTGGCGGTTCAATCACAGCTGAAGGTTCATTCTCATGTCAGGACTTCCAGTATAAGTCAGTATGTGAAATCTTTGGCGACAAAGAACTTACAGCATTCGGTCTTTGCAACGATGCTCTCGGTTACATCGTTCCCGATAACGACTATTCACTCATCAGTTACCATGAACTTATTTCTCTTGGCAAATATGCAGCTTCATCAATTGTGGGTGCTCTTAGTGAAATTGCTGAGGAAGTTAATGCTCCTGCAGCAGCATAAAATAAATTTTATTTAAGACGTGGTTATTTATGAAATCAAGCAAATTTGCTTTCAGACTTTTCAGTCTTTTAATGACCCTCGTTCTGATAATTAGCATATCCGGTTTATCTGCCTTTGCGGCAGATGAATCGGATTATGTTGCCGAATTCAGAATTGAAACAGATAAATCCTCGGCTAAGGCGGGAGAGGATATTGAGGTAAGTGTTTTTCTGAAAAACAATTACTATATCTGTGCAATGTCACTTGCAATAATTTACGACAGTCAGTTGTTGACTTTGCAGAATACGAGTGACAGAGATCTTGCAGGCTTTCTTACTTTTGAGGGTTCAATGGCAGATACTTATATGACCAATGGCAACTGGAAAAGTCCTTCAATTTTTTATACAAAACGAAACTCAAACACAGACCTCTGGTCACATGAGGATGTTATGAACAGGTATAAGATTGTGTATGCCACATGGTCGGCAGACGTATCTCTTTCAGATGAACTTGTTATCCTCAATGAAGAAGAGAAAGTTCTTTCATTTACTGTCAGCGCGAATGAGGATATTGATGATTTGTCAGAGCTTATTTTCATGAGTTATGATTTTCAGAAAACCTCATCTTCACCTCAGGGAATATTTTTTGCGGGAAGATCAACAACAAAAGAATATTCAATTGAATCTATGGTAAGTGCAGGACAGACAATTATTTATAATGGGGTTGACCCTACAAAAAAAGAACCTGAATTTTTTCCTGCGGAAGGAACAAATACAGTTATAGACACAGAAAAGGGACTTATTTACGGTCTTGAAGAAGGTCTTTACGACCTTGAGGATTTTGTTGGTTATAAGGGCTGTACACTTGAATATGTCGAAACTCCTAACGGATTCGGCACAGGCACAGTTGTCAATCTTATTGTCTTTGGTCAGGTTTATGAATCATATACAATAGTGATTTTCGGTGATCTTACAGGTGACGGCGTTGTCGACACTTATGATACTGTACTTCTTGCCGCCGTTGTAAATCTTGATTTTGAAATCGAAGAAGAATCGTTGTTTACAGCAGCAGCGGATATTGTTAATAACGACGGTGTTGTTGATACCTATGACCTTGCAAAACTCTACAGCGTTGTAAATGGTGACATTATTCTTTCTCAGTCGGAAAATTATTTTGCCGTTTAAACGGCAGACATAAAGGAGTGACTCTCAATGAAAAATACTTTTTGTAAAGTAATTTCAGTTCTCATGCTGATTACGATGCTTTTTTCAACAGGTGTTGCAGGCATAACTTCATCTGCGGCTTCTGAAGCAGATTATGTTGCAACCTTCAGCATCAAAACAGATAAAACTTCTCTTTCAAAAAATGAAGAAGTGGTTGTAAGTGTAAATCTTAAAACAAACTATTATATTTATTCAATGGAAGTTCCCGTGATTTATGATGGTGATGCCCTTGAAGTGCAGAATACAAGCCCCACAAGCCTTAAATCCTTTCTCACATTCAAAGGTAAACTTGCATCAGCCTATGTGACAAACGGAAACTGGAAAAGCCCTGCGTATTTCTATACAAAACGCAATTCTAATACAGAATACTGGTCACAGAAATCAGTTATGGACAAGTACAAGATTGCTTTTGCTTCATGGACTGCAAACACACAACTGAATGACGGTAAAGCGGTAAAACTTTCAAATGAGGAAACTATTGTTTCATTTGTTCTTAAAGCGAAGAAAGATATCAAAGATATCTCAAGTCTGGTTTTCCTCAGTGATGATTTCAAGAAAACAACTGAATTCGCAGGCGGAAGATGGTTCTGCGGAAGAAGTGTTAAAGAAAAAATTGATGTTAACAATTTTGTTGCAGCAGGTCAGACTCTGAAATATACAGGTTCTGTCCCTGAAAAGGAAGAAATCAAGGAAGAAAACAACGACAGTATTGTTGCAATCAACTATAAAGGAACAGCTTGTCTTAAAGACAACCTTAATTCCACAATTCTTAAGGATTATAAGCTTACATGGTCTTCCGCAGATGAGTCAATTGTAACTGTTGATGAAGACGGTAACATTTACGGTGCAAAAGCAGGCACAACAACAGTTACCGCAAAATCAAAAGACGGTAAGTTTGAAAAGGATTTTGAAGTAACTGTTAGTTACTCATTCTGGCAGTGGCTTATAATTATTGTGCTTTTCGGTTGGATCTGGTATATCTGATCAGATAGTTTATTTATAGTCTATGTGCAGGTATTTTCTTAGGAAGATACCTGCATTTTTATTTCCATACTTTAAAAGATTGTTAAAAGTTTAATTAACGTAAAAACCATTGAAATTAAATCGAAAATATTGTAAAATAGAACATGATTATGGGGAGGTGCGGTAAATTTTGAAGGATAAAAGAAAAATTACTTCCATAATTGCCGTATCAGCTGCGTTGATTATTGTATTTGCGGTTATTTCCGATATTTTTTTCAGTAAAAAAGAAATTGAAAAAAACGATTTCGCAATGGGTGCCGTGATTTCACAAAAAATTGCAGGAAGAAACGCTGAAGAAACTGCTGATGAAATTATTTCTCTGATTAAAGAAAGAGAAAACGCAATTTCGTGGAGAATTGAAAATTCGGAAATTGCACTTCTCAATAAAAATAAAACAGCCGAGGTTTCAGATGAAACACTTTCTGTGCTGACAGAACTTATTGATGTGTGCAGAGAAAGTTCAGGTGCAGTTGACCTGACAATCGGAAAACTGACAAGTCTGTGGAACATCGGCTCTGAAAAATTTATTGTTCCTGAAAAAGAAGATGTTTCAGAAAATCTTGATACTGTTTCATGGGAAAAAGTTGAAGTAAAAAACAACACCGTTAAAATCGGTGAAAAACAGGAAATCGACTTAGGATTTGCAGGGAAAGGCCTTGCCTGTGACGATGCAAAAAAAGTACTTGAGAAGAATAAGGTTTCAGAAGCAATAATCAATGTTGGCGGCAGTCTTTGTCTTTACGGAAAAGATGATTTTACTGTAGGTATAAGAAATCCTTTAGGGGATGTAAGTGATTACATGGCCGTCATTACAATCGGTGAGGGATTTGTTTCCACATCGGGAAATTATGAGAGAGTATCAGTTTTCGGGGGTAAAAAATATCACCACATTCTTTCAACGGAAACAGGATACCCTGTTGAAAATGATTTGCTTTCAGTAACCGTTGTATGTCAGTCGGGACTTCTCAGCGATGCTCTTTCAACAGCATGTTATTGTCTCGGATACGAAAAAAGTCTGGAACTTCTCAATAAATATAATGCGGAGGCTGTTTTTATTTTTAATACAAAAACAGTAAAAGTTACAGAAGGACTTAAAAGTAAAACAGAAATAAAAAATGATGAGTTTGAATTATGGAAAGAAAACTGATTACAAAAAATGATATTCTTTTGATAGTTGTTATAATTCTGATAATCGGTGCAGGTTTTATTGTGAAAATTTTTTCTTCTTCTGATTTAGTGGCGGAAATCTATTATGACGGAAAAGTTGTTGAAACGATAAACCTTACAGAAAAGGAAGAAAAGAAAATTGTAACGGGGGAGAATAAATCAGTTGTTATAGTGGCACAGGACGGAAAAATTTATTTTGAAAAATCCGGTTGTCCTGATAAAGTCTGCATAAAAAGCGGTGAACTCCACCAAAACGGGGACTTTGCTTCCTGTATTCCCGAGAAAGTTGTTGTAAAAGTTTCGGGTGCAAAAAAAGTCAATGAACCCGATGTTATAGTTTATTAGGTGATATATGAAAACAAAAACACAGAAAATTGCACTTCTGGGGATTTTATCTGCGCAGGCGCTTGCACTTTCTTTTATTGAAAATCTTCTGCCTGCAATGCCATTTCTTCCCCCCGGAGTGAAGCTCGGACTGTCAAATATTGTAACAATGTTTACGGCAGGTACAATGGGCTTTTTACCTGCACTTGCGGTGACTCTTATAAAATCTCTTTTTGTTCTTCTCACAAGAGGTGTTACGGCATTTTTTATGAGCTTTGGCGGAGGTTTTTTCAGTACTGTTGCAATGTGCCTGATGATAAAATTTGTAAAAGAGAAATCAGGCTTTGTTGGTGTGGCAGTAGTTTCTGCAGTTTGTCATAACGTAGGACAACTTGCAGTATCAATAATTGTGACCAAAACGACTGCGTTTATTTATTACGCACCTGTTCTTCTCCTCAGCGGAGTTGTGATGGGAATAGTTACAGGTATAATTCTGAAGGCGGTTATGCCCCTTCTGATGAAACAGTCAAAAATTTTCATCAGACAATAATTTTATTAATTATATATTGTATTTTCATAGAAAGGATGAGGTCTAATGAGTTTTAAAAGACCTGAGGGTGTTCTCAAGGCAGTAAAACAGGTAAGAGGCGGAGTTCATGTTTCTCACCACAAAAATACTGCTGAGATGAAGGTAGTCAGAATGGCTCCTCCTTCAAAAATTGTGTTGCCCATGCAACAACACATCGGCGCACCTTGTGAACCGACAGTAAAAGTCGGTGACATTGTCAGCGTAGGACAGGTAGTGGGAGATACGGACAAATTTGTTTCTGCACCGATTCACTCCTCGATTTCAGGTAAGGTTGTTGCAGTAGGTGATGTAAGTCTTCCCAGTGGTGTTGTAACAAAGGGTGTTACAATTGAATCTGACGGAGAAATGCGTCAGTATGAGGGCATTGAACCTCCCGTTGTCGAAACACGTGAAGATTTTATCAAAGCAGTCAGAGCATCAGGACTTGTAGGTCTCGGCGGTGCAGGTTTCCCCACACATGTAAAACTTGCTTTCCCAAAAGAGAAAAATATTGATACTCTTGTTATCAATGCCGCTGAATGTGAACCTTATATTACTGTTGACTACCGTGAATGCCTTGAAAACTCAAAGAATATTATTGGTGGTATTCAGCTTCTTCAGAAATGGCTTGAAATCCCCAATGTAATTATTGCTATTGAAGATAATAAACCGCAGGCATTCAAGGCTCTGCAGGAAATTGCAGGTGAGTTTAAAGTTAAGGATAACGTTAAACTTATGACACTCAAATCAGTTTATCCTCAGGGTGCTGAAAAAATGATGGTTCAGTCAGCAACAGGCAGAAGAGTTCCGCCCGGAAAACTTCCGGCAGACGTAGGTTGCCTTGTTATGAACGTTGCAAGTGCTGCATTTATCGGCAGATACATGAGAACAGGTCGTCCTCTTGTCAGCCGTTCAATGACTGTTGACGGTTCTGCAATTGCTGAACCAAAGAACGTACGAGTTCCCATCGGTACAAGTATTGCGGAGATTATTGATTTTTGCGGTGGCTTCAAAGCAGAACCTGAAAAAATTCTTTCAGGTGGTCCTATGATGGGTATGGCAGTTTTCTCAACAGATGTTCCCATGATAAAAAGCAATAATGCTATCCTTGCTTTTGCAAAAGGAGACGCAGAACTCAAAACTGAACGTGACTGTATCCGTTGCGGCAGATGTGCACAGGCTTGTCCCATGAGTCTTATGCCTACTCTTATTGAGAGATATGCAAAAATCGGTGACGTAGACAGTCTTAATAAAATCGGAATCAACGTATGTATGGAATGCGGAAGCTGTGCATATTCATGCCCGGCGGGTAAACCTCTTGTTCAGTACATGCGTCTTGCAAAATCAGTAGTAAGGGAGGCAGCAAAGAAATGAGTCTTGATAAAAAACTTCTGGTCAGTGCATCACCTCATGACCATTCAAAAGATACGGTTACAAGAATTATGCTTGACGTTGTAATTGCTCTTGTACCATCACTTATTGCGGCTACTTTCCTTTTTGGTTTCAGAACTCTTATTGTGTCGGCAGTTTCAGTAGGTGCTTGTGTTCTTGTTGAATACATTTCACGTATTGTGATGAAAAGACATCAGACAGTAGGCGATCTCAGTGCAATTGTAACAGGCCTTCTTATTGCGTTTAATGTTCCTGTTTCAATGCCTTTGTGGATGGTTGTTCTCGGTGACATACTTGCGATTGTTGTGGTAAAACAGATGTTCGGCGGTATCGGCATGAACTTCGTAAACCCCGCACTTGCAGCAAGAATTATGCTTATTGCATCTTTCCCCACGGAAATGGGCAAATGGAATGCTCCTTTCTCATGGAAAACAGAGACAATAACAACAGCATCTCCTCTTAATGCTATAAAAGAAATTTACAGAAGCGGAGAAATCACATCAGAGTCTTTTGACGGACTTCCTTCACTCCTTGATATGTTCCTTGGCAAACGTGCAGGTTCTCTTGGTGAGGTTTGTGCAATTGCGCTTGTTATCGGTCTTATCTATCTTCTTGTCAGACGTGTAATCAAACTTACAATTCCGTTGGCTTATGTAGGTTCATTTGCAGTAATCATGTTTATTGCAGGTGGTTTCAACCTTACATTCCTTGCTTATGAAATTCTTGCAGGCGGTCTTCTTCTCGGTGCAATTTTCATGGCAACAGACTATACAACTTCTCCCATTAATTTCAAGGGACAGATAATTTTCGGTATCGGCTGCGGCGTGCTTACTGCACTTATCAGACTTTTCGGTAATCTTCCCGAAGGCGTTTCCTTTGCAATTATTATCATGAACATACTTGTTCCTCACATTGAAAACCTTACAACTCCCAAACCTTTCGGTACAGTTAAGGAAAAGAGGAAAAAGGAGGCTGAAGCAAAATGAAAAAGTTCAGTTTCAAAGAAGTTGCAGTGCCGACTATAACACTTTTTCTTATTGCCGCAATATGCACGGCAATTCTCGCTGTTACAGATATGGTAACTGCACCGAAAATTGCTGAAAACAACGCACAGGCAGAAATTTCAGCAAGACAGCTTGTTTTCGCAGATGCAAAATCTTTCTCAGATGTAAAAACAGTTGATGAATCAACTTACGTTGAAGCACTTGATGAAACAGGAAATGTAATCGGATATGTTTTCACAACTTCTTCAAAAGGCTACGGTGGTGAAATCAAGGTTATGACAGGTATCGGTGCAGACGGAAAAGTTACGGGAATGGAAATTCTCGCAATTGAAGAAACTGCAGGTCTGGGCATGAATGCAAAGAAAGACGATTTCAAAAACCAGTATGTTTCAAACACAGGCGATTTTACAGTTGTAAAATCAGATGCGGGAGAAAATGAAATTCAGGCACTTACAGGTGCTACAATCACATCTCAGGCAGTAACAGATGCCGTAAACAATGCGGTTGAACTTTTCAGAACAGTAAAAGGAGGGGATAAATAATGGCAGAGAAAAAATCTCTTATGAAAGAACTGACCAAAGGTTTTCTTGATGAAAACCCCGTTCTCAGATTAGTTCTCGGTACTTGTCCCACTCTTGCTGTTTCAACATCAGTTGAAAGTGCAATCGGTATGGGCCTTGCAGCTTCAATTGTTCTTATCTGTTCAAACGTTGTAATTTCCGCTTTGAGAAAGGTTATTCCCTCAAAAGTAAGAATTCCCGCTTACATTGTGGTTATTGCATCTTTTGTTACAATTGTTCAGATGCTTGTAAAAGCATTCGCACCTTCTCTTGATGAACAGCTCGGTGTTTATCTTCCTCTTATTGTTGTTAACTGTATCATCCTCGGTAGAGCAGAGGCTTTTGCAGGCAAAAACAGTGTTCTTGCCTCTGCGGTTGACGGTGTGGGAATGGGTGTAGGTTTTACAATCGCTCTGTTCCTTATGGGCTTTATCAGAGAATTCTTCGGCACAGGTACAATTACAATCAGCCTTATAAATGGCGGACAGCCCTTGTGGAATTCTGTATTCGGAGAAAACCCCATTCTTATCTTTATCCTTGCTCCCGGTGGTTTCTTCGTTTTTGGTATGCTTATTATGCTTGCAAACAAAATTGCTGAGAAAAAAGGTAAGGAAAAAGCTCAGCTTCATTCCTGCAAAGCTTGTCCTATGTTTGCAACATGTACTGCTCAGGAAAAGGAGGAATGTGACAGATGAGTGCTTTAAAACCATTACTCGCAATTTTACTTACTGCAATTCTCACACAGAACTTTGTTCTTGCAAAATTCCTCGGCATTTGCCCTTTCCTTGGTGTTTCCAAGAAAACAAAAACTGCTACAGGCATGGGCCTTGCGGTTATCTTTGTTATGGTGCTTTCAACAGCCGTAACTTATCCTATCAACAACCTTCTTGTAAAGCACAATCTTGAATATCTGCAGACAATTGTTTTTATTCTTGTTATTGCAGCACTCGTTCAGCTTGTTGAAATTGTATTGAAGAAGTATATGCCTCCTCTTTATAACTCACTGGGCATTTATCTTCCTCTTATCACAACAAACTGTGCGGTTCTCGGTGTTGTACTTCTCAATATTGACAACGGCTACGGTTTTGCTCAGTCAATGATAAATTCACTCGGCGGCGGTATTGGTTTCCTTGTTGCCATGGTTATGTTCTCAGGGGTCCGCGAAAGAATGGAATCAAGTGACATTCCCGAAAGTCTTAAAGGTCTTCCTATAACTCTCGTTGCTGCAGCACTGGTTTCAATGTCCTTCCTCGGCTTTGCAGGACTTGTAGAAAACATTTTCGCTTAAAGGAGGTAGCAGAATGAGTCCGATAGTTATTGCAATTATTATTGTTGCCTCAATAGGTCTTATAGCAGGTCTCGGTCTTGCAATTGCGTCAATTGTAATGGCTGTTCCCGTTGATGAAAAGGCTGAAAAAATCAGAGAATGTCTTCCCGGTGCAAACTGCGGTGCATGTGGTTTCTCAGGATGTGACGGCTATGCTGCCGCACTTTCAAAAGGTGAAACAACAGAGACAAACCTTTGTTCTCCCGGTGGTAGTGAAGTATCAGCACAGATTGCTGAAATAACAGGTCTTGCAGCAGGTACTGTTGACCCGAAAGCAGCGATTGTGCTTTGTCAGGGAAGTTGCGGAAACTGTGATACAAAGCTTGATTACGAAGGTGTCAAGAGTTGTAAAATGGCTGAACAGCTTTTCGGAGGTCCGAAAAAATGCCAGTATGGTTGCATCGGTTTCGGTGACTGTGTTGAAGCGTGTCCCTATGATGCAATTAAAATCTGTGACGGTGTTGCAAGAATTGACCCCACAATGTGCCGTGCTTGCGGTATGTGTATAAAAACCTGTCCCAAACATCTTATTGAACTTATGCCTGTTCATCAGGAAAAGGCAGCAGTTCTCTGCAAGAATGGTGATAAGGGTGCAATGACAAGAAAAGAGTGTAAAACAGGTTGTATCGGTTGCATGAAGTGTGCAAAGACATGTGAAGTGGGTGCAGTTACTGTTGAAGGTAACCGTGCGCATGTTGATTATGACAAATGTACAGGCTGCGGAAAATGTACAGAAGTCTGTCCCGTTAAATGTATTACACTTGTTAATCTTGGCTGATGTATAAATGCGTTATTTTTGATCTTGACGGAACGCTTCTTGATACTCTTGAGGATTTGGCTGATAGTGTAAACGAAATGCTCAGAAAATTCTCGTGTCCCGAACGAAGTCTTGAAGAGGTAAGAAAGTTTGTGGGCAACGGTATGAGAAAACTTGTTGAAAGAAGTGTTCCTGAAAACTTTGACAACAATAAAACAGAATCTGCATATGAGTTTTTCAGAGAAACTTACAGTAAAAACATGCAGAAAAAAACACAACCATATAAAGGTATTTCAGAGTGCCTTGAGGAATTAAATCATCTCGGTATAATAATTGCAGTTACGTCAAACAAAAATGATGATGCAGTGAAAAAGCTCTGCAAAGAATATTTCGGTGGAGTGATAACTCTTGCTGTCGGTGCAAGAGAGGGTATACTTCCTAAACCTCATCCTGAAATGGTTGACAGAGTTATCAGTCAGCTGCATTTTGAGAAAAGTGACTGTATTTTTGTAGGTGATTCGGAGACAGATATTATCACTTCAAAAAATGCAGAACTCAAATCTGTAGGTGTTTTATGGGGATTCCGTGACAGGGAAATTCTGGAAAAAGAAAATCCGGACTTTATAATATCACATCCCGCAGAGTTGATAAAAATAGTCCGGGAATAGATTTTAATGTTTTATAATTGATATTATATTGACAAAAAAGCTTTATTGTAGTAAATTATAAGGTGTGGGCAGACGTTATTTGTCCGATAGACTATATCCGAAAAGGAGATTATTATTATGAAAAAATTACTTGCACTTCTTATGGCAGGCATTATGCTCTTCTCTTTTGCAGCATGTGGCGGCAATGGTGATGACGAAACAACAACAGATCCAGAAATCACAACAGAAGCTCCTGTTAACGCTGACGGTGAAGAAACAACTGTTCCTGATGTTGAAGAAGAAACAGAAGAAGCAGAAGTTGTAACAGACGAAGCAGGCGAAGAAGTTACAAATGCTGAAGGTGAAAAAGTAACAGAAGCTGAAAAAGAAGACAAACCCGAAAAAGAAGATAAACCTGCAGACAAACCTGCAAAGGATGAAAAGCTTACAGCTGAACAGCTTGCAAGTCTTATGAACTCAGCAACAAAAGCTATTGTTTCAAAGGGCAGCTACAGTTACAACAGAGTTTGTGCTTATGTTCCCGGAAAAGGTATTGATGTTGGCGACAAAACAGAAACATTGAACAAGCTTATCGGTATGGTTTCAGATGATGCAAACCTTGACAGTGTTGTTGGTGGTTTTATCGGTATCGGTACAAAGCAGGGTACAATGCCTAAGGATAAGGATGGCCTTAAAGATAACTACGAAATTAAGGCTACATCTCTCAAGGGCTCTGACATTCAGAACCTCAAAGAGGCAAACGGTGTTTACACATTTACAATTGCTAATGCAACAGACCCCAAAAAGGATAATAAAACACCTGTTTCAAGATTTACTAACGATTTCATTACACACCAGGAAGTTGTTGATGGTATCGCAGATGCTTTGGGCGGACTTGCTAATTTACTTACAGTTAACAGCACAAAGGTTAACTACACATCAATCAAAGTTGAAGTAACTGTTAAAGACGGTAAAATCACAAACATTGCATATTCATACACATTTGATGCTGTTCTTAATCTTAAAGCATTAGGCGTTAAGATTGATGGTACAGGTACAGCAAAAACAAATGGCGAATTTTCAAACATCAAATATTAATAGGTATTTAATTTGACTTGCAGGGTTGTTGCATTGCAACAGCCCTGTATATTTTAAATAAAAGAATTTTTAAAAACACTTGATTTTTCACATCTTTTTTGTTACCATGATATAGTACGGAATGTGATGATAAAAGAAAATATATCAGACAAGTACAACTGACGTGGAGAAAAACGAAACGTGAGTAAAACAAAAAATTTTCAAAAGGAGACAATTATTATGAAGAAATTACTTGCACTTCTTATGGCAGTTCTCATGCTCGTATCATTTGCAGCATGCGGCGGCAATGAGGAAGAAGAAACAACAACAAATCCCGAAATCACAACAGAAGCTCCTGCTAATGCAGAAGGCGAAGAAGCTACTGATGCTCCTGAAGTTGAAGATGAAACAGAAGAAGTAGAAGCTGTAACAGATGAATCAGGTGAAGAAGTTACAAATGAAGAAGGCGAAGTTGTTACTGAAAAAGTAGAAGAAGAAAAAACTGAAAAAGAAGATAAACCTTCTGAAGAAAAGCCCACAAAGAAACCTGCTCAGGAAGGTGCAAAACCTGTTTCTCAGTGGACAAAACAGGAAATCCTTGATTACTACAATAAAGCAGTAGTAGCAACAGACAAGAAAGCTCCTCAGGGTCAGTCAGTTATGAAACTCGGTAATAACGGTGCAATTACAGCAGACGGTGCTATCGGTGGCCTCCTTAAAGTTGCATCTCCCATTATCAAATCTGCTCTTGAAAGAAACTCATCTCCTACATCCAATATTCCCGGATATGGTGAAATCAAGATGTCTGACCTTAAATCAATCAAAGCTACAGAAAAGAATGGTGTAATTACTGTTGAAATCGTTTCTAAAGAACAGACAGACGGTCCTTCAGCAGATGGTTCAGCAGGTCCCGTAGGTCGCGTGCTTGGTACTCTTGGTGATATCGAGGGCGCACTTAAAGAACTTGACGCTACAATTTCACGCGGTAGAGAAACAGTTTCACTTACTTACACAGATGTAACAGTTAAAGCAAACATTGATGCTAAAACAGGTATTATTACAAGTGGTACATGGCACTATCTTGTAAACATCCTTGTCAAGGATGCAGATATCAAAATCAGCATCATCAGTGCTACAATTAAGAACCTTAAAGCTGTTGTTGACTACACAGTTACATTCTAATTTTTCTTAATAATTAAGACTATATCCGAGAGGGTATAGTCTTTTTTTGTATATGTAATTTGTCGTAACACCATATATTGTGTAAATTTGGAAACAAAAAATTAAAAAATGTTAACTTTTTATTAAAGACTTGATTTTTTGTAATTTTTTTGTTACTATTATAGGGCACGGAATATGAAATAATGAAACTGAAAAAGTATTATAAACGTGGAGGGAAACGAAACGTGAGTAAAACAAAAAGAAGTTTAAGTGTTCTTCTTGCAGCCCTTATACTTATTCTCAGTGTAAGCATTGTAAATGTTTTTGCTGCAACAACAGGTGACGTAAATGGTGACGGCAATGTAACTGTCAGCGATGCTATGGTAGTTTTCAATTACATATCAGGTAAAGAAGAACTGACAGAAGAAGAACAGAAAAAAGCAGACGTAAATAAAGACGGCAATATAAATGTTGCCGATGCAATGAAGATTTATAATATTATTCTGGGAAAGGATACTGATGAGAAAAAAGAAGGCAAATTCGTAATCACAACTTACGGTTGGGGACACGACATCGGTATGAGCCAGAACGGTGCTAACCTTTATGCAAAAAATGACGGTGTTGATTGTGCATGGATTTTAGACCACTATTATCCGGGAACTACTATTGTTGAAAAAGACGATAATGCCCCCTCAAAAGTAAAATACGGTGGCAAAGAGTATTCGATGAGAGATTATCTTGCAGGTGCTCTTTATGCTGAAATGGGTCCTTCTTTCCACAAGGAAGCACTTAAAGCACAATGTGTTGCAATTTATACATACGGTAAATATCACAGCAATTTCGGCATCAACTTTGTTGCCAATGACCATGCTCTGAAAACAGACGTCAAGAATGCTGCAAAAAACGATGTTATTTATGACGTAGTTGATGAGGTTATGGGACAGTATCTTACTTACGAGGGAAAAGTTGCACTTACAGTTTATTCTGCAACCTCGGCAGGTACAACAGCGAAATGTTCTGATATCTGGGTTCAGGATCTTCCTTACCTTACACGTGTTGAAAGTAAATATGACAGCACAGTTTCAGGCTATAAGAAAACAGTAACATATACGGAAGAAGAAATGAAGTACAAGCTTGAAAATATTTTTGGTGTAACTCTTTCTTCAGACCCTGAAAGCTGGATTCAGATTATTTCTCACGATAAAGCAATTGATGAGAATATCGGACATGCTCTTTCTGTTTCAATTGACGGACAGAAAACTATCAAGGGTGCAAGACTTTACGAAAAATTCGGTCTTCGTTCCCCCTGTTATACAGTTGAATATATTTAAAATTTGCTGCATCAACTTTTATGGTTGATGCAGTTTTTCTTTTAAAAACTCATTGAAAAAGAAAACTAATTGTGGTAAAATATGCTCATAATCAAACAGCAAGGAGAAATGCAAATGGCACAACTTAAAATGTATTGGAAAAGACAGAAACCTGAACCAATAAATCTTCCCGATGGATTTACTGTTTCTAACTATAAAGACGAAAGCGATATTCCCGCATGGATTGAAATCTGCAAAAACGGTCTTGTAGGAGAAGATGCAACAGAAAAGAATTTTCAGGATGCAATTTTTGGTTGTGATGACCTTATCCCTGAAAAAGACCTTTTCTTCATTGATTACAACGGAGAACATGTTGCAACAACTGCAGTAATTTATCATCCGGATAAAAACATGGGACACGTTCATATGGTATCAGTAAGAAGCGATATGAGAGGTAAGGGCCTTGGCAACGTTCTCAATCAGATTGCTGTAAACAAGCTTTACGATGATGGTTGTGATTACGCTTTTCTCACAACAGATGAATGGAGAAAAGCAGCTGTAAAAAGCTATCTTTCTTACGGATTCCAGCCCGTTGAATATGACGAGGGTATGTATGACCGTTGGGTTGCGGTTATGAAAGAATACGGTATCAAAGAACTTGAAATGCTCAAGGAAGAAGATGCAAGTCATTATTGCTTTATTAAATTGGAGGACTAAAAATGGAAAAGAAAATTAAAGTCGGTATTGTAGGCGCAAGAGGCAAGTGTATGATTATGGGTTTGCAGAATTGCGAAAATGTTGAAGTTACAGCAATCTGTGACCTTGATGAAGATGTTCTCAAAGAAATATCTGAGACATACAATATTCCTCATACATACAGAATTTATGACGATATGCTTGAAAGCGATATTGATGCTGTTATCGTCGCAACTCCTATGCAGTATCACGTAATGCAGACTCTTGCTGCTCTCGAAGCAGGTAAACATGTTATGAGCGAAGTTACTGCAGGTGTTACAATGGATGAACTTCATTGGCTTGTTGAGGCAGTAGAAAAAAGCGGAAAAACATACATGATGGCAGAAAACTACTGCTATTCTCCTCAGGCTCAGATGATAAGAAATATGTCTGAAGCTGGTCTTTTCGGTAAGCTTTATTATGCTGAGGGCGAATATCTCCACGATATCAAAGACCTTGCAGTTTACAAAAACGGCAAAACATCATGGAGAAGTTTCTGGCAGTTAGGAACAAGAGGCTGTTTCTATCCCACGCATTCTCTCGGCCCCGTTATGAAATGTTTCCCTGCAGGTAAGAGAATTACATCTGTTTCATCTTTCGGCACAGGCAGCTTTACTGCACCGGAGTTCAGACAGGACGATACAACAGTTACGATGTGTACTCTTGACGGAGGTGAACTTGTAAAAGTTCGTGTTGACTGCATTTCAAACAGACCTCACAAAATGAACTATTATCTTCTTCAGGGTACAAACGGTGCTTATGAAGCTCCCAGAGGCATGGACGATCAGCATAAGGTTCATATCATGCCCGAGGGTGCAGAATATGGTTATAAGCAGGAATGGACAGCTCTCAAGGAATATGAGGGACTTTATCTTCCTGAAAGATATAAAACCGCAACAGAAGAACAGAGAAAAACAGGTCATGAGGGCGGTGACTTCTTTATCGTCAAAGATTTCATTGATGCTGTTGCAAACGGCACAAAGCCTTATATTGATGTATATGATGCAGCTGAATGGAGTGCGGTAGCTTTGCTGTCAAACATCTCTGTACAGAACGGCGGTAAGGCAATGGATATGCCCAACTTCAGAAAGAACCAGAAAGTATAACAAACTGAACATTATGTATATTGACTTTTAACTTATTTTGGATTAAGATATAAATGTAAAATATTGTTAACCGGAGGGAAAACTGACAACTTGAAAATATTCAGTTGCAGGTTTTCCCTTTGTTTATTTCAGGAGGATAGGACATGGAAAAGTATATTCTCTCCCTCGACCAGGGAACAACGAGTTCAAGGGCGGTTGCTTTTGATAAGTTTGGTAAGATTGCAGCAAAAGCTCAGAAGGAATTTAATCAGATTTATCCCGATTCAGGTTGGGTGGAACATGACCCTATGGAAATTCTTTACAGTCAGTTCAATTCTATCACTCAGCTTTTTGCTCAGTCTGATGTGGAACCTTCTCAGATTGCCGCAATAGGTATCACAAATCAGCGTGAAACAACAATTGTCTGGGATAAAAACACAGGTAAACCTGTGTATAACGCAATTGTGTGGCAGTGCAGAAGAACTGCAAAAATGTGCGAAGGACTCAAAAGCCGCGGTCTTGAAGACCATGTAAAAGAAAAAACAGGTCTTCTTATAGACGCTTACTTCTCAGGAACAAAAATCAAGTGGATTCTTGACAATGTTCCCGGGGCAAGAGAATCGGCAGAAAAAGGCGATTTACTTTTCGGTACAGTTGATACATGGCTTATCTGGAAACTTACAGGATGTCATGTTACTGACTATTCAAACGCTTCAAGAACAATGCTTTTTGATGTTGATAAACTTTGCTGGGATGAAAAACTTTGCAAAGAACTTGAAGTTCCTATGTGTATGTTACCTGAAGTCAGACCCTCAAGTGAGATTTATGGTTATGTTTCAGAGGGAATTTTAGGCCTTGAAGATTTGGCAGGAGTTCCCGTTGCAAGTTCAATCGGCGACCAG
Source organism: Acutalibacteraceae bacterium (assembly GCA_045595725.1). Classification (GTDB taxonomy): domain Bacteria; phylum Bacillota; class Clostridia; order Oscillospirales; family Acutalibacteraceae; genus SIG575. Next base: position 18,381 of record JAZOAY010000028.1, read on the forward strand.
CCCGCAGCACTTTACGGTCAGGCTTGTTTCAGCAAAGGTCAGGCAAAAAACACTTACGGTACAGGTTGTTTCCTTCTCATGAACACGGGTGACACAAGGGTGCGTTCAAAAAACAACCTTGTTTCAGGCGTTGCATGGGGTATCGGAGATAAAGTTACATATTCTATTGAAGGCAGTGCATTCAATGCAGGTTCAGTTATCAAATGGCTCCGTGACGAAGTAAGACTTATTGATACAGCCCCTCGTGTTGACGAACTTGCAGAAAGTGTTGAAAATGCAAACGGTGTTTATTTTGTTCCTGCGTTTACAGGTCTCGGTGCCCCTTATTGGGATATGTATGCAAGAGGTTGTATGATGGGTCTCACACGCGGTGCAAACAGAGCGCATATTGCACGTGCATGTCTTGAGAGTATTGCTTTCCAGATGACAGACCTTCTTGAAGCAATGAATGCAGATTCAGGTATTGAACTTTCTTCTCTCAGAGTTGACGGTGGTGCATCTGTAAGTAATATTATGATGCAGATTCAGTCTGATATGATAAGAACACCTGTGGACAGACCTCGTATGGTTGAGACAACTGCCTTAGGTGCGGCATTCCTTGCAGGTCTTGCAGTAGGTTTCTGGAAAGATGAAACAGAACTCTCATCTCTCAGAGAGGTTGACAGGATATTTACTCCCGAAATGGATATGGAAAGCCGTGACAAATTGTATTCAGGCTGGAAAAAAGCGGTTAAACGCTCCATGGATTGGGAAGAACATGAATAAGGAATATATTTATTAAGGAGTTGGAAAATATGGGAAAAGTAATTCTTGATTGGAAAACGGCACAGGACTTTATTACTGATGCTTTTGTGGGAGCAGGTGTTCCCCGTGAAGATGCGGAAATCTGCACAGACATTCTTCTTGAATCTGACAGAAGAGGTATTGAATCACACGGTTGCAACAGATTCAAACCTATCTACATTGACAGAATTAACTGGGGTATCCAGAATCCCGTAACAAACTTTGAAATTATCAAAGAAACACCTACAACTGCAGTTGTTGACGGTCACGACGGTATGGGACAGGTAATCGGTCACAAGGCTATGTCACTTGCTATTAAAAAGGCTAAAGAATACGGTATGGGTATGGTTGTTGTGCGTAATTCATGTCACTATGGTATTGCAGGTTATTACACAACAATGGCAACTAAAGCGGGTTGTATCGGTATGACAGGTACAAATGCACGTCCTTCAGTTGCACCTACACACGGTGTTGAAGGTATGTTCGGTACAAACCCCTTTACAATCGGTGTTCCTACAGATGAAGAATTCGACTTCAACTTTGACTGTGCAACTTCAATTACACAGAACGGTAAAGTTGAATATTATGAGAGAATTGGTGAAGAAGTTCATCCCGGTACAATTATCGGTCTTGACGGTGAACCTGTTGAAGGTGATGCAGGTGAAGCTCTCAGAAAAATCAGAGGAGGTACAGCAGCACTTACAACTCTCGGCGGTATCGGTGAAGCTCTCGGCGGTTACAAGGGTTATGGTTTTGCGCTTGCAGTTGAATTTTTCTCATCAGTTCTTCAGGACGGTGAATACGGCAAATCACTTGACGGTGTAGGCGAAAATGGTGAAAAGGTTCCCTATCACCTCGGTCACTTCTTTATTGCAATTGACACAGACCACTTCCTTGGCGAAGAACTTTGCAGAAAGAAAGCAGGGGACATCATCCGAACAATCCGTGCTTCAAAGAAAGCACCCGGTCAGGACAGAATCTATACTGCAGGTGAAAAAGAATACGAAATCTGGCAGCAGAGAAAAGATTCAGGTGTGCCCATCAACGAATCAGTTCAGAAAGAAATGTCAAAAGTACGTGACGATTTAGGTCTCGACTACAAATTCCCCTGGGAGGACTAATAATGGATTATGCAAAAAAAGCCCTTGAATGTCACTATGAGTGGCAGGGTAAAATTGAAGTAAATGCAAGAGCAAAAGTGAACGATAAAGAATCTCTCTCACTTGCATACACTCCCGGTGTTGCACAGCCTTGCCTTGAAATAAATAAAGATTACTCAAAAAGCTATGAACTTACACGCCGTCACAACCTTGTTGCAGTTATTACAGACGGTACTGCAGTTTTAGGTCTCGGTGATATCGGTCCTGAAGCGGGTATGCCCGTTATGGAAGGTAAATGCGTTCTTTTCAAAGAGTTTGCAGGAGTTGATGCATTCCCTCTTTGCATCCGTTCAAAGGATGTTGATGAAATCGTAAACACGATTGCACTTCTTGCAGGTTCGTTTGGCGGAATTAACCTTGAAGATATTGCAGCACCTCGTTGCTTTGAAATTGAAAGAAAACTGAAAGAAAGAAAAGATGTTGATATCCCTGTTTTCCACGATGACCAGCATGGTACAGCAATTGTCTGCTCAGCGGCACTTATGAATGCTCTCAAAAGCGTTGGCAAAAAGGTTGAAGATGCAACTGTTGTAATCAACGGTGCAGGTTCAGCAGGTATTGCAATCGGAAAGCTTTTCCTTCAGCTCGGAATCGGAAATCTTATTATGTGCGACCGTTTCGGTATTGTGTGTAAGGGAAAAGAAGGCATGACTTCTGCTCAGGAAGAAATGGCTGAAATTTCAAATAAAAATAACATTGACGGTACACTTGCAGATGCACTCAAAGGAGCAGACGTACTTGTCGGTGTTTCAGCACCCGGATGTGTTTCTCAGGATATGATTAAATCAATGGCAAAGGATGCAATTGTTATGGCAATGGCAAATCCTGTTCCTGAAATTATGCCTGATGAAGCAAAGGCTGCCGGTGCTGCAGTTGTCGGTACAGGCAGAAGTGACTATCCTAATCAGATTAACAACGTTCTTGCATTCCCCGGAATTTTCCGCGGTGCACTTGATGTAAGAGCAAGTGACATTAACGAAGAAATGAAAATTGCCGCTGCAAAGGCAATTGCATCTCTCGTTTCAGATGAAGAGCTTTGTCCTGAATATATTATTCCCAAAGCATTTGATGAAAGAGTGGGTAAAACTGTTGCTGCCGCAGTTGCAGAAGCAGCGCGTCAGACAGGCGTAGCAAGAATTTAAGCAATATAAAACGTAAAAATTTACTCCCTGAGAACTTTAAAATTCTCAGGGAGTTTCTTTATCTCATTATGAAATATAAAAGGACAATCTGCACTATCAGAATTGCAGGTATTCCGAATTTAAATGCGGGTTTCTTTGTTTTATGTCTGAAAGTGTACATTCCGAGAAGTGCACCAACTGAACCACCAATTGCGGATAAAAGAAACAATACCTTTTCGGGAATCCGCCATTTGTCTTTTGCTGCCTTCAGTTTATCAATTCCGAAAACTACAAATGTGATTATACTGATAAGTGCAATATAAATTATAAAAATCTTTTCCATTACTGCTTCACTTCAAATTTGTATTCTGTGAAAGGATCTTTTGCTTCGTAAACAAAGCTGAATGAATATGTACCGTCATCATTGTAGTAAACAGAATATCCGTCATATCCGTTTGAAGAAGCAAGGCTTACTTTTTCACCGTTCATAAAAATTTCGGGACATTCAAGACCTGTAAATCCGTCAATTCTTACTGCGATATTATTTCTGCCACCTTTGATTGAGAATTCAGCCTCGTTATTTTCTGCAATAACTATAGGAACGAATTTGTCTTCTTTTACGGTGCCTTTTGTTGCAGTAACTGTAACGGGATTAAGTCCGCTGTCTTCACGGACTGTAAGCACTTGTTCGTCAGTTTCTTCATAGCCTACGCCCCAGGGAAGAAGAATGAGAGTCAGTTTGATTGAGTCTCCTGCTTTGAAAGAAACTTTTTTTGCGTCAAGAGTGAGAGCACCTTCAGATTCTTCCGTTGTTGATTGTTCTCTGAAAGCAAGAGGGATATCAGCTTTTTCACCACCGATAATTATTTCACTGTCACGTACAATAAGTCCGAAGTTACATATAAAACGTGCATCAATCTGATGTTCAGATTCTTTTGATACATCAAAGAAACTGAAATAAGGTGAGTCTGAACCGAGTGTATAATATTTTTTAGCAATAGTTTTTTCTACGTTTGTTATAACGGGAGTATTGTTTTCGTCAAGGTAACCTGTTTTGTCAAATTCACCGAATCTTCCGTCAAAATAGAACAGGTCAAAGTCTCTTTTGAAATTTGCAAAATCAACATCACGAAGGAAGTCTATCTCAACTTCATAATATGTTCTGTTTTCATCTGTCTGGGGGAATTCTACATGACGAAGAGTGTATTCATAAGAACCGCAGTCTGAAATATATTTGTTTTTAATGTCGGAATAAGTCTGACCTACTGATGAAATATTTCCATACTGATATTCGCTGAGAATAGTTTTCGTATCAAAAATACTGAGAGCTTTGGGAGTGTAATTTACAAATTCAAGGATACCTACAGAGTTGAACTGCGGCTGTTCAGCCCACATCTTACCGCTTCTTGTTCTGAAATCGGGGAGAGTCCATCCGTCTTTTTCATATACAAAGTAGGGGGCAATGCAGTTTGATTCGGTTGTACCTGTCGACAGATGATAATATGAAACGTGGAATTCAATTGACGAAAGCTGTTTCAGGGGGAATTTACCCCAGTTCTGATAAAGGTTTAAAAGAGTGAATGAGAGAGTTTCATCTCCATTTATTGAAACGGGGAAGAAACTGTCACCGTACTGGTAGTCCTTCACGCTGTAGAAGGGTTCACCGCCGTCACCCTGGAAGTTTTTGCACACTTCAACGTCAATGGGAACAAGTGTATTTTTGTCGTCAAGAATTGCACCGGCTTCAAGGCATCCGTTAGTGCCGAACATTCTGATGTAAAATGTTCTGTCTTTGTCGTCAGATGTGATTGTGATAGGTGCTTTGAACTGCCATTCAGGGTTATTGTAAGCAGTTGTGAAATCTGTGCCATTCATTGTGAAAGTGTAAGCACCTCTCAAAGCATCATAGCCGAGGAATCTTGCACCTGAATCATTGGCTTCTACAGTAATACCTGAAAGAGGATTTCTTTCAAGATACGCTTCTTTTTCAATTCCCTCAAAAGAATGAGTTTTGTCTGTGTAAATTCTTGTACCGAAAGTTACGTTGTTAAGGGGAGATGAGCCGGTTCCGTCATGCTTATTGATACCTGTACCGGGTGTGTAATTTGCAATGAATTTAAGCACGTAGTAACCGTCTTCAAGAGAAAGTACAGTATTTTTTACAGAGCCGTCACAAGGTGCAATAAAGCCTACAACACCAACATTTTTAATATCGAATGCAACGTAATGGAGTGAGGGAGTTTCGCCTGTTGTATTGGGATAAACACCGCCGTCATCCTTTGCAATGAAAGAAGAAACTGTGTCGGCGGGAATTTTTATGATGCTGCCGAATTCCTGAAGGCCATTGGTTTCTTCACAAGCAAAAAGTGTTGACTGATTGTAAAGTCTGTCCCCATAAAGATGATAAGTTTTGTCAACTTTGAAATTCTTTGATTTTCCGTCAAAATCTCTGATATGGCAATCGTAATAATAAAGACCAAGTCTTATTATGTTTACTCTGCCCATGTCTGATGAAGAAGAGGAATAATAAGTTTTGCCGTCTGCATCAACAAAATACGTGTCAAAAGAATCTGCAATATAAACATTGCCGTCAAGGTCTGTGAGAGTTGCAGAGTTTTTCTTTGTGAGAGAGTGAGTTAAAATCATATTACTGTTTTTAAATTCATAAGCAGTTCTCTCGGGGTTTGTATATTTTGCCTGAGCCTGATTTTTTACTTCATTTGCAAATTTGATTGACTGAGCCATGTTTGTGTGGCCGTCAATATTGTTTACAATTTCTGTTTTTTTGTTTTCATCTTTTGCATTTTCACCGAAGTCTCCGTAACTTATTCCGCAGAAAATAAACTGAAGAAAAGAGAGAACAGTTGCAAGAATTTTTGTGATAGAGTTCATAATAGCACCTCTTTCTGTTTTATGAAAATATTTTAATACAATATCATAATAATGTCAAACTAAAAGTTGAAAACGGATGTAATTATGTTGACAGACAAAAATTGTAAATGTATAATTGTTTTACAAAGCAAGGAGACAGAATATGAAAAAGATAATAAAAACATTTTTAAAAATAATTTTAGCAGTTTTTATATTTTGTATTGTTATTGGTGTAATAGACTTTTTTATGAGTGACGATACATTTCATACTGTTGTGACAGAAATTCATAAAGGTTGTTATATTGAATGTCTGGATGATTACATGCAGAGCATTTATTATTATCCTGACGGAGATGAAACAAGAGAGCGAAAATATATTGTTGAAGAATGGGAAGCAGTTAAAAAATATGCAACAGACGGAAAAGAAGTTGTGGCAGTTCATTATATTTATAACCAGTCTGATGTTGATGAGAAAAATCAATTTATGATTTACAATACAACAACGGCAGAAAAACATGTTTTTGACACACAAGAATTATTGGGAGATTTTTGCGAGAAAGAAAAGATTATTTTATTGGATTGGAATGAGACACACTGTTAAATGAGGAGAAATATTGTGAAAAAATTTATTATAACTTTAGTTGCTTTATTTTTAGTTGCAGTAGCGTCATTTTGCATATATGATGCAATGTTTTATAATGCATGGTCAGAGTTAAAAGAATTACCGAGATTCAAAAGCAAGGAAATATATTCTGTAGATAATTTTACTGACTGTACGGATTATGCAAAATTTACTTACAGAAATGTGTCAGATGAAGACCTGAAAAATGCTGAAAATTTAAAAAAAACAGCTGAAGATAACATAAAAGAAATCCTTGATTATATTAATGAATATGAGTTGTTTATCAACAACATAAATGGCATGGAGGAAGTGAAAAATGCTTATGATTTTGACAAATCAGTTGTAAATGAAGGTGACTATTATTATGCGATAAAAAATGGGGAGGGTTTTATTATTGCATTGTATTATCTTGATATAGAATCACAAATCCTCTATTATTTCCATAACTGTATATAAAAGAAAATAATTAAAAAATATTGTTTTTATATACTCTGAGTGGTACAATAGCCGTAATAAATTAAAAAATTAAAGAGGTAGATTTATATGCATAAAAAATTAGCTCCTACTCCACCTATGGGATGGAACAGCTGGGACTGTTATGGTGCAGCTGTAAACGAAGAACAGCTTCTTGCAAATGCAGACTATATGGCAGAGCATCTTAAAGATTATGGTTGGGAATATGTTGTTTGTGACATTCAGTGGTCAGAGCCTACAGCAGACAGTTTTTATTATCATTATTTTGCTCCCCTTTGCATGGATGAATATTCACGCCTTATTCCCTCGGTTGAACGTTTCCCCTCATCTGCAAACGGAAAAGGTTTCAAACCCATTGCCGATTACATACATTCCCTTGGTCTTAAATTCGGCATTCACATTATGAGAGGTATTCCGCGACAGGCTGCACATCAGAATACTCCGATCAAGTGCGAAGGTGTTACTGCAAGGGATATTGCCAATCCATCATCTATCTGTAAATGGAATCCCGATATGTATGGTCTTGATACAGACAGAAAAGGTGCACAGGAATATTACGATTCAATATTTGAACTTTATGCTTCATGGGGTGTTGATTACATCAAGTGCGATGACATTGCCAACACAGAAATTTTCCCTCATAATCCTTATTCTGCAAGAAAAGAAATTGAAATGTTGAGAAAGGCCATTGACAAATGTGGCAGAGACATGGTTCTCAGTCTGTCTCCCGGTCCTGCACCTGTAAGTGAACATGAACACCTTGCAGCTCATGCAAATCTCTGGAGAATGACAGGGGATTTCTGGGATGAATGGGATAAACTCCATGCTATGTTTGAGCGTTGCTATGCATGGCAGGAATATGTTCAGCCCGGTGCTTGGCCTGATTGCGATATGCTTCCTATTGGCAGAATTCAGAAAACCGAAAAACTGGAAAAATACAGAAACAGATATACACGATTTACTCACGATGAGCAGATAACAATGATGACTCTCTGGGGTATTTTCCGTTCACCTCTTATGATAGGTGGTGAAATGCGTGAAAACGATGAATTCACACTTTCGCTTCTTCAGAACAGAGAACTTATTGACATGCTCAAAAATTCAAGCGGAGCAAGACAGTTTAAGAGGGAAGAAACAGACGGAAAAGGTGAAATCATCTGGACTTCTCACGGCGAAAACTGCAAATATGTTGCACTCTTCAACACAGATGATAAGGAAAGAGAAATCAGTTTTGATATTACCGATATTTCAATGGGCGGTGTTGAATACAGCGTGTGGGATATGTGGTCACATGAAGAATACGCAGTAACAGAAGATGTATTTTCTGCAAAGGTCAATTCTCATGGCGCAAGACTTTTCAAAATAAAAATAAAATAAAATTTTTGTAACACAAAAAACTCTCCTTGAAAAAGGAGAGTTTTTTCACTTAAATTATTTCTGATAAGATTGTGTTGGAAAGAAGAAAACCTTGTCTTGTAAAATTTAAATTTTCTCCGTCGAAATTCATAAGCTTCATGCTGATAAATTTTTTGGAATTTTCAAGTAATTTTTCAAATTTTTCTTTACCGAATTTTTCTGAAGTTTCTGTTTTTGAAAGACCACTTGTGAGTCTTAATTTCAGCATCGAAAATTCGCTGAAACTTCCGCCGTCACCGTCAGGAATATATATGGTGGGATTTTTTAAATATTCTTCAAAGTTTCTTTCGTGATAAAATCTTTTGCCGTTAAGGTAAGAATGTGCTGCGACCCCAAGTCCTAAGTATTCTTCCGAATTCCAGTATTTTAAATTGTGTCTGCTTTCAAAACCTTGCTTTGAAAAATTTGAAATTTCATACTGATTAAAACCATTCTTTTCAAGATGCTCACAAGTTAATTCGTACATGTCGCAGACCGTATCTTCGTCAGGAAAAGGAAGTGTATTCTGTCGTCTGAAAAAGAGTGTATTTTCTTCAATTTTCAGAATGTATGCACTGACGTGTTTTGCATCTGAATCTACAACAAAATCCAAGGTTTTTTTTAGACTTTCAATTGTCTGTTCAGGCACACCCAACATTACGTCAAGTGAAATATTTTCAATGCCGTAAGCTTTACAAAGTTCAATTGATTTTTTTACTTTTTCCCGGCTTGAATGTCTGCCGAGGTATTTTCTTTCTTCATCAATGGCAGACTGAAGTCCCATGGAAATTCTGTTAACACCGACAGAAGAAAGAGTTTTAATTAATTCTTCGTCGCAACTTGACGGGTTTACCTCAACGGTGATCTCGCCGTCTGTGAAACTGAAATTTTTCTTTGCGGTTTCAATGAGAGTTGCAAGTCTTTCTTTGCCGAAAACAGAGGGAGTGCCTCCGCCAAGATAAATTGTGTCGGCAGAAACATTTTTGTGAAAAAATATTTCTTTTATGAGTGAGTCAAGATAAAGGTCTTTTTTTTCTTCCGTTCCTCTCATAGAATAAAAATCACAGTAAGGACATTTTGTCTGACAGAAAGGAATGTGGATGTAAATTCCCTTTTTTATCATGAGAGTTTAATTCCTTTGATTTTCTGATTACGAAGACCGAGAACCAGCATGTCGTTGTAAACTGCGGGAGAAGCCTCAATAAGACTGCCGGGAGTAATTTTTCTGATAAGGTTGCCTGTCTCGGCATCAAGCATAACAAGTTCACCTGAAACGTCCGCATTGATAACAACGCTTACACCGTCTTCGCCTGTTACAACAACGGGAGATGACCATGTGTAATTAGTGCCGTCATAGTACCAGACTTGTTCTCCCGTATCTTTCTTCAGCGCCATAACGCCACCGCGGAATTTGTCAGGAAAATGTGCAAGGGGAACAAAAATCAAATCTGCACAATCGTTTTTACCAAGAGCAATCGTACCCTGCACACCGCCTGATGTATCGGGAATTGTGGAACAGTTGAAATTCTGTTGCCATACAATTTCCCCTGTTTCAGCATCAATTTTGAAAACGGGAATATCACCTCTGCCGTTAGCCTGAGTCCAATGGAGTGAGGTTGAAATATAGATGTAAACTTTGTCTCCTTCTTTTTCAAGAACGGGTGAACAGTTTGTGTCGTCAATAACGTCCTGCATCCAGATAACTTCAAGAGTTGTCATGTTGATGCAGTAGAGGTAACCGCCGTTATCGGCAATATACATGTATTCACCGTAAATTACTGCACTTGTTTCAAAGCCGTACCAATAATTTGTGGCGTTGCTTCTTGCAGTTGTGACTTTGAGCTTAACGGGTTCTTCAGGGTTGATAGTAAGAATACCGTTTTCTTTATCGAAATTTGAGTTGAGTCTGATTGTGTAAATAAGACCGTTTTCGCAGGGGTAAACAAGTGTGTCTGTACTTGAACAAACAAGGGGAGATGAGTCGAAAGCGCACCATGTTCGGTGAGCAACTGAGTCTGCACCGCTGTATTCTTTCATGATTGAGCAGTCAAGAAGGTTAATTATGAACATTTTCGGTGAAGTGCCTGAGGGGTTGTAGTCACCTGCACCAACGTACATGATGGGATACCCTCTGGGGTCAAGTGCACCGGCTCCTTTGAATGTGAAACCAAGGTCAAGAGAATCTCTTGTAAGGCTTCCGTCTTCAAGGTCAATGAAGTAAACTGTACCTGACATTGTGGCGTAAATTACTTCAACGAGCTCTTCTTTTGCTTTCTTTTCCTCATACATATTCATGTGCTGTCTTGTTTCTTTGTCCCATTTTACAATAAGGGGCTGACCTGTCCAACCGCTGCCAGTCCATGCAGGATAGCCTGAGCCTGAGGGGAGAGTACCTGTTTCAATCTGCCATGTATCTACGAAGTTTTTGTTTTCGAGTTTTGCTGTGCCGAAAACAGCGCTGTCACGGAAGTTGTTTCCGCGGAAAGTTATAATGCCGTCAAGGGCAGAATAGTTGTTTTCTGTTCCGAAATAAAAGCCCGAAAGAGCGTATCTGTCGATTTTCGTGTTTCCTGAAAAAATTTCTGTCTGAAGACCAAATTTTTCAGGGTCTGTGTTTTCTGTTGCATGGGGTGAGAACATAGCTGACTCTTCCGGTAAGGTTACGTCCTCTGTTTCTGCATTCTGAACAGTACCTGAAGAAAGTTCGGTTTCCATTTCGGAAAGACTTCCTCTGTGTTCAAAAAAACTGAACGAAGCCCACACAATTGCAAAAACCGCAACAAGTGAACAAATAATAATTCCTGTGTTTTTCTTCATTTCACTCAACTCCAAAAAAGCAGCCGTAGTTTCAGGCTGCTTGAATTTTAGTATTTGATAAGATAGTTGTTGATTTCCCACTGAGAAACCATAATGCTGTATTCACGCCATTCAGATTTTTTACCTTCGATATATTTTTCGAAAACGTGTTCTCCTACTGTTTCGCGTACAAAGGGATCGCGGATACTTTCTCTGATAGCTTCTTCAAGAGATTTGGGAAGCATTTCGATGTTGTTTTCCTTAAGTTCTTCGTCGGACATATCGTAAAGGTTATCGTAAATGGGGGCAACGGGTTTAAGTTTTCTCTTTATTCCGTCAAGACCTGCAGCAAGGCAGAGAGCCATTTCAAGGTAAGGGTTACATGAGGGGTCGGGACTTCTCAGTTCAACACGTGTTGCATTGCCTCTTGCTGAGGGAATTCTGAGGAGACTACTTCTGTTACTTACACTCCATGAAATGTAAACAGGTGCTTCGTAACCGGGAACAAGACGTTTGTATGAGTTTACGAGAGGGTTTGCAAAACTTGTGATGCCTTTGATGTGTTCCATGATGCCTGCAATGAAAGAGTAAGCGTCTTCACTTAAACCAAGTTCATCCTCAGGGTTATAAAAAGCGTTTTTGCCGTTTTTGAAAAGAGACATGTTTGTATGCATACCTGAACCGCATATTCCGAAAACAGGTTTAGGCATGAATGTTGCATGAAGACCATGTTTTTCTGCAATTGTTTTAACAACGTATTTGAATGTTACAACATCATCTGCAACATGGAGAACTTCACCGAAACGGAAGCCTATTTCGTGCTGGCCGTCAGCACACTCATGGTGAGCCGCTTCAATTTCAAACCCGATTTTTTCAAGAGCAAGACAGATGTCACGGCGGCAGTTTTCGCCAAGGTCGATGGGGCCTAAGTCAAAATAACCTGCTTTATCTGCAGTTTTTGTTGTGGGATTGCCGTTTTCATCACGTTTGAAAAGGAAAAATTCACATTCGGGACCAACATTGAAACTGTAGCCCATGTCTTCTGCTTCTTTGATAACTTTTTTAAGAATGTTTCTTGGGTCACCCATGAAAGGAGTTCCGTCTGTTGAATAAACATCGCATATCATTCTTGCTGTGTCGGGACACCAAGGGAAAATAGCGAATGTATCCATGTCAGGTCTGAGGTACATATCTGACTCATCAATTCGTACAAATCCTTCAATTGAGGAACCGTCAAACATGCAACCGCCGTCAAGTGCTTTTTCAAGTTGTTTTACTGTGATTGCAACGTTTTTCGGTGTGCCGAAAACGTCCGTAAACTGGAGTCTTACAAACTCAACGCCTTTTTCTTTTGCAATGCTGAGTATATCCTCTTTAGTATAACCCATAAAACATTCTCCTCTTGCTGTATTCATAATAATTAATTATAACATAAGGTCGGATTTTGTCAATTAACAAAAGTGCAGTTAAAACGTGATTTATTATAAGATTATTAGTTACTATTACATATAATTCACAAAAATATAAGAAATTTTGTAATATAAACACTTTAAAATTATATCAATGTGTGATATAATATTTTGATGAATACTCATTTGCGGACAGGCGGTGAAAACAGAGGATGTTTAAAAAGTTTATACTGTTTTTCCCCGTTCTGTGTTTTTTGCTTACTGTTATGTGTTCATGCACAAACGGCCAGTCGGAAAAGGAGACAACCACGGCTGTAAAAAACGTAAAAGACAGCACAGGAAAAGTTTTTTCTTCCATTGTGGGAGGGGACGGTTTTCTGCTCCTTGGCGACAGAGATGAGCTTGCAGTTACCGTTGATGACGGAAAAGGAAAGCCCGGTAAAAACGCCAAAGGTGAGTACGTAACAAAGGTTGAACCCTTTTCGGGGGTGCTTACTGTCGGAAAAGAAGTTCAGACAAAATTTGTGCGGATGCCGTTGCCTGAAAAATGGACAAATGAAAGTGATGATCTTATAAAACTCAGGTATGAAAAAGACGGCCTCAGCGTGAAGTTTACCGTTAATGAGAGATCCGGTCTGTCAGTGAAAGAATGTCAGACTGAAATCGAAAGTCTGATGTCAGGTATAGCTGAATGTAAGAAGGAAAAATCTGAATTTTCTTTTGCTGAGGCTGTAAAACTTGATTATGAAAGCAAAGTCCTTGTTTATATTTTCAACACCGAAGGCAGAACTTACTTTGTGAAAGTAAACGGGGATGAAAAACTTCTCAAAGAAACAGATTTTGAAGAAATTATAAATACCATGAAATTCAGAAAGGGAGAATAGATATGTTATTTACTCAGGAAGTGGGAATAGATCTTGGAACAGCGAATACGCTTGTTTTCGTTAAAGGCAAAGGAATTGTAATAAGAGAACCGTCAGTTGTGGCAGTTGATGAGCGTTCAAATCCGCCTAAGGTTGTTGCGGTCGGTACAGAAGCTAAAGAAATGATTGGCAGAACTCCCGGCTCAATTGTGGCAGTACGCCCTCTTAAAGACGGTGTGATTGCAGATTTCGATATTACTTCTGATATGCTCAAAGAGTTTATACGCCGTGCAATCAGCGGTTCCCCTTTCTCAAGAGCAAAGGTGAGAATTTGTATTCCTTCAGGTGTTACAAGTGTTGAAAGACGTGCAGTACACGATGCAGCAAGAAGTGCAGGAGCAAAATATGTAAGCCTTATTGAAGAACCTATGGCAGCAGCAATCGGTGCAGGTCTTCCCGTAAGAGAAGCAAAGGGAAGCCTTGTTGTTGATATCGGTGGCGGTACTGCAGAAGTTGCTGTAATTTCTCTCGGCGATATTGTAACTTCACGTTCTGCAAGATGCGCAGGTGACAAACTTGACGAAGCAATTATTGCTCACATCAGAAAAAAATATAACGTGCTTATCGGTGAAAGAACTGCAGAAGAAATCAAGGTTACAATAGGTTCAGCTTATCCTTACGAAAACGAAGGCACAATGACAGTAAAGGGTAGAAGTCAGATTGACGGTCTTCCCAAACTTATTGAAATTTCAGCAGATGAAATCCGTGAAGCACTTGCAGATTCTGTCAGCCTTATTGTTGAAGCAATACGCTCAACTCTTGAAAAAACTCCTCCTGAACTTGCATCAGATATTATCGACAACGGTATTATGCTTACAGGTGGCGGTGCACTTCTCAGAGGTCTTGACAAACTTATTGCAATCGAAACAAAAATGCCCGTTCATATTGCAGAAAATCCCCTTGACTGTGTTGTAAACGGTACAGGTATGAGCCTTGAATCAAACGCTCTTTAATTTCCGATAAATAAATCCGAAAGGAACAAAAATCATGGGAGAATTTTTTAAAAGTAAAAAATTCAAAATTCTTGCCTGTGTAGTGGCAGCTCTTCTTGCGGGAACCGTTTTTTCAGTAATTTCCCATAATGGTTCATCACCTGTTGCATCTGTTCTGAGTGCTGCATTTTCTCCTGTTGAGAAGTTTTCTTCTTTTGTGGCAGAAAAGACAAAAGGTTTTACTGTGCACTTCCGTTCAGCAGCGACGTATGCAGAAAGAGTGGAGGAGCTTGAAGAAGAAGTTGAAAAATATCAGCTTCAGCTTGTGGAATATGAACAGACAAAGCAGAAACTTGCAGTTTATGAAGAATTTCTTGAGGTAAAAGAAGAAAATCCTGATTTTGAATTTGAAGATGCTTCAATTATTGCAAGAGATTCTGCAGATATGTATTATTCTTTTGTTATTGCAAAGGGTTCTGCTGCAGGCATCAAAGTTAACGACCCTGTAATTTACGGAAAATATCTTGTAGGTGTTGTTTCAAGTGTGAAACTCAACACAGCCGTTGTAAAAACAGTTCTTGACCCTGAGGTTAATGCAGGTGCTTATGATGTTCAGAGCCGTGAGTACGGTTATGTTACAACAACAAACGACCTTTCCTATAAAGGCAGATGCATGTTACCTGGACTAGAAAAAACAACTTCAATTACAAGCGGTTCAGTTATCTGCACATCAGGTATCGGCGGTATTTATCCTAAAGACCTGATTATAGGAACTGTAGAGGAAGTTCTCAATGATACACGTACAGTTTCTGTGTATGCGGTTATTAACCCGGGTGTGGAAATTGCAGACCTTCAGGATGTTTTTGTTATAAAAAGTTTTGACGGACAGGGAATTACAACAACGGATTAAATGTTTTAAAGGTGGTGAGTAACAGTGATTAAAGAAAATTTCCCCATTTATATAAAACGTTTCATTCTGGGATTAATCATTGTTATTGCTGCACTTTTGCAAAATACTCCGGGAGTAATGCCTCAGATGTTTTCGGCTAATGCTATGCTTTTAATTCCCGTATGCGTTTCAATTGCTATGTTTGAAAGTGAAGTAGTCAGCCTTGTTTTCGGTCTGATTGCAGGGCTTTTGTGGGACTTTACAGCTTCCGAGGGATATTTTTTCCACTCTCTTGTTTTGTGTATTGCTGCTTTTTTTGTTTCAATGCTTGTCAGAAGACGCATAAGAAATACATTGTTTGGTTCAATGGTTCTCACATTTGCCACAGCTTTTCTGCACAATACAGTCTATTGGATTTTATTTGTTCTTGTGCCTCAATCACAGGGTGCAGGAGGCATATATTTCAGGTTTTATTTCCTTTCATGCATATATACCGTTCTTACGGGAATTGTAATTTATCTTATAGTAAGACCTGTAGAAAAAACTTTCAGGGTATAATTATTATTGCTTGAAATAAATTGTCAAGGGAGGTGCAACGGGTGCGTAAACTCAACAAAAGAGACCTTACGATAATGGGGGTTTTTGCTTTTATTTTTTTTATTTTCATAATCAGATTCGGTTATTTTCAGATTGTTCATGCAGATGATTATGTAAATGCAGGTAAAAACGTTTCTTCACGTTCGGTTACCGTCAAATCCACCCGAGGCGAAATTCTTGACAGAAACGGTTATCCTATTGTGACAAACAGACAGGGTAATGCCGTTATTTTTGATGCTTCAAATAATTTCCCTACTTACGAAAAGCAAAAAGAGAGAAATAAAATTATCCTCAGACTTATCAAATTTTTTGAGAGTGCGGGAGAAGAATGGAACGATAATCTTCCAATAAAAATAGACAAAAAAGGCAATGCTGTTTTTGAAGCAGACCGTGAAGAAGATATAGCGGTGATGAAAAGCAGGGACATGCTTAACCTAAACAGTTATGCTACTGCGGAAAACTGTCTTGACGCTCTTATCGAGAGATACAGTCTTCAGGATTATTCAAAGAAAGATGCTTGTAAAATTGCATCGGTGTGTTATGAAATGCTTCTTAAAAGTTTCAATTCATCCAATCCCTACACTTTTGCAGATGATGTTTCTGACAAACTTGTGTCTATCATAAAAGAAAACAGCGTATCTTTGCCCGGAGTTGAAATTGAAATCACAACATACCGTGAATATACCGACGGTACGGTTGCACCTCATATTATCGGCATGACAGGTGTTATCAGCGCAGAAGAATATGCCGATAAAAAAGATACTTACGGTATGACTGATATTATCGGTAAAAACGGCATCGAGCTTGCAATGGAAAAATACCTTAAAGGCAAGAACGGTGTAAAAACTTATTACAGCGATGCCTCAGGTGAAACACGTGTTGAATATACAGTAAACCCCGAGCAGGGAAATAACATTATTCTGACTCTTGACTATAATTTGCAGAAAATAACCCAGAAGGCAGTAAAGGATTGTGCCGAATCAATGGAAGGTAATCCCTTGCCTCCTGCAGGTTCTGCAGTTGTTTTAAAAGTGGATACGGGTGAAGTTCTTGCTGCGGCAACTTATCCCAGCTACAACGTTGAAAACTATAACAAAAATTATGAGAAACTTGCCAAAAATTCTGCTGCGCCCCTCTGGAACAGAGCTTTTCTAAGCACCTATACTCCGGGTTCAACAATGAAACCTGCCATTGCAATTGCAGGTCTTGAAGAAAAGGCAATTTCAGAAGAAGACGGAACTTATTGCGACAGTACTTACACATACCGTGACATTACTCTCGGATGTACAAATGCTCATGGCTTTACAAATGTTGTTACGGCAATTTACCATTCATGCAATATTTTCTTCTATGACCTTGGTGATAAGCTTGGTATTTCAACAATGAATGAGTACAGAAAGAACCTTGGTTTTGCACAGAAAACAGGTATTGAAATTGAAGAAGCGGTGGGAACACTTGACAGTCCCTCTTACAGACAGACTCTTGGTCAGGAATGGTACCCGGGTTTCACACTTCAGTCTGCAATCGGTAACGCAGGTGACCAGGCAACTCCAATTCAGCTTGCAAACTATTGTGCTACAATTGCAAACGGTGGCACAAGATATAAATGTACACTTATCAAGTCAATAAAATCTTACGATTATTCTACAACGATTCTTGAAAATGAACCGGTTGTAGTCAAAGAAACAGGAATTTCGCAGTCAACGCTTAAGTATGTTCAGGAAGGTATGTTGAAAGTAGGCACAATCGGTTTCTGTCAGTATGCTTTCAGTTCACTTCCCATTGATGCGGCGGCAAAAACAGGTACATCTCAGGTTGAAAAAATAATTAACGGTAAGAAAAAGATATGTAATAACGGTTTCCTTATCACTTATGCACCTTATGATGACCCTGAAATTGCAATATGTATTGCTCTTGAAGGTGCAAGTTCAGGTGCGGCAGTAGCGCCTGTCGCAAGAGATATTTATGCCTATTATTTCAATGAAGATAAAGATGAAAACAACAACGTCTCTGCAGATGAGAATACGCAGGTGGGCGGAGATTTAATTCAGTAAGGAGATTTTTCAGATGGGTATTTTCAAAAAATTCAGCATGGGTCTGAAGAAAACAAGAGAAAGCATGGCAGGAGCAATCGAAAACATGCTTCACAGCTACAAGGATATTGACGAGGAACTTTACGAAGACCTTGAAGAAATTCTTGTTATGGGTGACGTAGGTGTTGTAACTGCCGGGGAAATAGTTGAAAAACTCCGTGACAGAGTTAAACAGAAAAATATCGGCACACCGGCAAAAGTAAAAGAGCAGATTAAAGAAATCGTTGCTGAAATGCTCAAGGGTGAAGAGGAAATGAGTCTTATTACTCAGCCTTCTGTTATTCTTGTTATCGGTGTTAACGGTGTAGGTAAAACAACAACAATCGGCAAAATGGCTTCAATGTACAAAGCACAGGGCAAAAAAGTTATTCTTGGTGCTGCAGATACTTTCAGAGCTGCGGCTATTGAACAGCTTGAAGTGTGGGCAGACCGTGCGGGTGTTGACATTGTAAAACATAAAGAAGGTGCAGACCCTGCTGCAGTTGTTTATGATACAATTCAGGCAGGTATTGCAAGGAATGCGGATATTATTATCTGTGATACTGCAGGCAGACTTCATAACAAGAAAAACCTCATGGACGAACTTGCGAAAATATACAGAGTTATTGATAAAGAACTTCCTTATTCTGACCGTGAAAGTCTCCTTGTTCTTGATGCAACAACAGGTCAGAACGCAGTTAATCAGGCAAGAGAATTTAAAAATGTTGCTGAAATTACAGGCATTGTACTTACAAAGCTTGATGGTACTGCACGCGGGGGTGTTGTTCTTGCAATTAAAAATGACCTTCGAGTTCCCGTTAAATTTGTAGGTGTTGGTGAACAGATAGATGACCTTCAGCCCTTCAGCCCCTCCGCTTTTGCAGAAGGACTTTTCGAAGCAGAAGTAAAACATGAAGAAGATGACGAGGAATAATTTATGGATTTCCTGATTGCCACTCATAACAGAAAAAAACAGGCTGAAATGCAGAGAGTTTTAGAACCTCTCGGAATCAGCGTAAAAACATCAGATGACCTTGGAATTACACTCACGGAAGTGGAAGAAAACGGGAAAACTTTCCATGAAAATGCAAAAATAAAAGCACTTGCAGGATGTAAGGAAAGCGGACTTCCTTGTATTGCAGATGATTCGGGACTTTGTGTTGATTACCTTGACGGAGCACCGGGTATTTTCTCCGCAAGATATTCGGGTGGAGACGATAAACAAAATAATATAAAACTTCTTTCAGAACTTGAGGGAGTGGAAAAAGAAAAAAGAACGGCATATTTTGCCTGCAGTATTTCCTGTTGTTTTCCTGACGGAAGAGAAATTTCAGCAGAAGGAAAATGTTTTGGATATATTGGTTTTGAAGAACAGGGTAATGGTGGTTTCGGTTATGACCCCTTGTTTATTACGGAAAAAGGCTGTTTCGGTATGCTCAGCGCAGAAGAAAAAGATGAAATAAGTCACAGAGGAAATGCACTGAGATTATTCAAAGAAAAATTACAGATGGAGAATTTATAATGACAAGTAAGGAACGAGCAAATTTAAGAGCAGAGGCAAACTCACTTGAGGTTTTGTATCAGATAGGCAAAGGCGGTATCAATGACGCTTTCATTGAACAGACAAAAGCGGCACTCAAAAAAAGAGAACTTATAAAACTTAAAGTTCTTCTTGAATCATCTCCCGTAACTCCCAGAGAAGCGGCAGATGAAATTGCAGAAAAGACAGAATCTGAGGTGGTTCAGGTTATCGGCGGATGTATGATTTTCTATAAATACAATCCTGAACTTCATAAAGATGAAAAGAAAAAATCAGTAGCAAAAGCAAAAAGACTTTCCGATATTAAAGGTAAAAGAAAATGAAAACAGGTCTTTTCGGCGGAACATTCAACCCTGTCCATAAGGGACATGTAAATCTTGTAAAAAATTTCAAAGATGAACTGAAGCTGGACAGAGTTCTTGTGATTCCTACGGCAGTTCCTCCTCATAAACAGGCAGAAAGTCTTGTGTCAAGTGAGGACAGACTGGAAATGTGCAGGCTTGCTTTTGACGGTATTGCAGAAGTAAGTGATGTTGAAATTGCAAGAGGCGGAAGAAGTTACACTGTTGAAACTCTCGAAGAACTGAAAAAAATATATAAAGATGACGACTTCTATTTTCTTGTAGGTTCAGATATGCTTCTCAGTTTTAAGCGTTGGTACAGATGGGAAGATATTCTCTCAATGTGTACTCTTTGTGCTACTGACAGAGATGCTGAAAAAACATGTACAGATGCGGACAAAGAACTTTTCGACAGAATTATTTTCTGTGATTTTCCGAAAACTGTTGTCAGTTCAAGTATGGTCCGCGAAAAACTTTTTTCGGGAGAAAATGTGAAAGATTTTGTTCCCCACAAAGTGGAAAAATATATTAGAGAAAAAGGTTTATACAATGTGTGCGACTGAAAGAAATGAAGAATTTAAAAGCCTTATAAAGGGAAAACTTAAAGAGAGTCGTTTTATTCACTCTCTGAATGTGGCTGATAGTGCAAAAGAACTTGCACACCTTTACGGATGTGATGAAGAAAAAGCATATACTGCAGGTCTTCTACATGATGTGATGAAAAACGCAAGTGAAGAAGAACAGCTGAATGTAATAAATAAAGCGGGATGGCAGTTGACCGATTGTGAAAAAGCCAACAATAAACTCTGGCATGCAATTGCAGGTGCGGCTTTTATGAAAACAGAACTTGGTATTGCGGACAATGAGTTGATTGAGGCTGTAAGATATCATACAACTGCAAGAAAAAACATGTCAGTTCTTGAAAAGGTAATTTACGTTGCGGATTTTGTTTCTGCAGACAGAAATTATCCTGAAGTGGATGAAGTGAGAAAAGCATCAAGAGAGTCTCTTGAAAAAGCAATGATGCTGGGACTTGAATTCTGTATTCAGGAAATTGCAAAAAGAAGACAGATTCTTCATCCGGACAGCGTTGATGCATATAACGAAATAATTTTAGGAAACAGTTTCCGTCAGGAGGTTTAAATATGAAATACGAAGAACTTATAAAAAACATTGTGAAAGTACTTGACGAAAAGAAAGCAGAAGATATTAAAGTAATTGAAACTGCAGAACTTACAATTGTTGCAGATTGCTTTATAGTTGTAAGCGGTACATCAAGTACTCACGTCAGAGCACTTGAAGGTGAAGTTGAAGATGCACTTTCAAAATTGGGTGTTGAACCCCAGCATATTGAAGGCAGAGCAACAGGTTGGATTCTTATGGACTACGGTACAGTTGTTGTTCACATCTTTGACAGACAAAGCAGAGAATATTATAATATAGAAAGACTCTGGCAGGATGCAAACATCAGAACTGCAGAAGAAATTCTCGGATAAATTTGAATATAATTAGGAGTTGAAATAAAATGAACTACGATTTTAAAGCCACCGAAAAAAAGTGGCAGGACAAATGGGAAGAAACAGGAGTTTTCAACGCTGAAGACAATTCAGAAAAGAAAAAATTCTACGCTCTTGTAGAGTTCCCTTATCCCAGCGGTGCAGGTATGCACGTAGGACACATCAAAGCTTATTCAGGCCTTGAAGTTGTATCAAGAAAACGCAGAAAAGAAGGCTATAATGTTCTTTTTCCCATTGGATTTGATGCTTACGGTCTTCCTACTGAAAACTACGCTATCAAAACAGGCATTCATCCAAGACAGGTAACTGATGATAACATTGCAAAATTCACTTCACAGCTTAAACGTGTAGGTTTCTCTTTTGACTGGAACAGAGTTATCGACACAACAGAAGAAGGTTACTATAAATGGACACAGTGGATTTTCCTCAAAATGTTTGAAAATGGTCTTGCATTCAGAGATAAGACCCTCGTAAACTACTGTCCCTCATGTAAAGTTGTTCTTTCAAACGAAGACTCACAGGGCGGTAAATGTGACATCTGCCATAACGACATCGTTCAGAAATCAAAGGATGTATGGTACTTAAGAATTACTGAATATGCTGACAAACTTCTTGAAGGTCTCGAAGAGGTTGATTACCTTCCCAATGTTAAACTTCAGCAGGAAAACTGGATCGGTAAATCAACAGGTGCTTTTGTTAATTTCAAAGTAAAAGATACAGAGGAAACTCTCAGAATTTACACAACACGTCCCGACACACTTTTCGGTGTGACCTTTATGGTTATGGCACCTGAACATCCTATGCTTGACCAGTATAAAGATAAGATTTCTAACTTTGGTGAAGTTGAAGCTTACAGAACAGAATGTGCAAAGAAAACTGAGTTTGAAAGAACTCAGCTTGTAAAAGATAAAACAGGTGTACGTCTTGACGGCTTTGTTGGTATCAATCCCGTAAAGGGAAAAGAAATCCCTATTTTCATTTCAGACTATGTTATGATGGGTTACGGTACAGGTGCAATTATGGCTGTTCCTGCACATGACCAGAGAGACTACGATTTTGCAAAAAAATTCGGCATTGATATTATTGAAGTTATCAAAGGCGGAGATATTGAAAAAGAAGCTTACACAGGCGACGGTGAAATGGTGAACTCAGATTACCTCAACGGTTATACTGATAAGAAATCATCAATCGCACGTGTCCTTGAAGAACTTGAAAAACAGGGTATCGGTGAAAAAGGCGTTCAGTATAAAATGAAAGACTGGGCATTCAACCGTCAGCGTTATTGGGGCGAACCTATTCCTATTGTTCATTGTCCCGAATGCGGAATGGTACCCGTTCCCTATGAAGAACTTCCTCTTCTTCTTCCCAAAGTTGAAAACTTTGAACCGGGTTCAGATGGCGAAAGCCCCCTTGCAAAAATTGAGTCTTTCGTAAACTGCACATGTCCTAAGTGCGGTGGCAAAGCAAAGAGAGAAACAGACACAATGCCTCAGTGGGCAGGCTCATCATGGTATTTCCTCAGATACATAGATCCAAAAAATACAGAATGTTTTGCAGATATGGAAAAGCTTAAATACTGGGGACAGGTTGACTGGTACAACGGCGGTATGGAACACGTAACACGTCATCTCATCTACTCAAGATTCTGGCACAAATTCCTCTATGACATCGGTGCAGTTCCTACATCAGAACCTTATGCAAAGAGAACTGCTCAGGGACTTATTCTC
>JAZOAY010000029.1:0-4078 GCA_045595725.1 Acutalibacteraceae bacterium
GGTTCAACAGAACCCGCACTCACACTTGCTGAATACGGCATTTCAATCGGTCTTGCATTCCTTGTAATTCCCATCGTTGAAATCATCAAAGCTATTCAGAGAAAAATTTCAAAATAATTCAAAATTTGTTCTATCAGCCGATGTAAAAGTCGGCTGATTTTTTTATTAATCCTTAATATTTCACTATAAAGTAAAGTCTTATTTCAACAGCATTTTTGGATGAATACAGTTTGTTAAATAAATAACCCAAAAAGACATTTGTATAATTTTTATTAAAAGCTATTCGTGTCAATGATTAATACACTGATAGCTTTTCTTATTTCAATATTATATATATCAATGTAATTTAGCATTGACATATCAACTAAAAGTTGATAAAATATAACCTATCAACTAACATTAGCAGAGGAACAATTTTATGGAAAAGTTGAATATTGGTGAAAAAATTAAAAAGTACCGTGAAATGCAGGGGATTACTCAGAGTGAATTAGGCAGACTTCTTTCTGTTTCAAACAGGGCCGTCTCCAAATGGGAGAACGGTGAGTCATATCCAAGCCTTGAACTTATAAAACCTATTTCAGAAATACTCAATGTTGGCATCAAAGAATTACTTGGTGAAAAACCTGATGTTTCAAAAGTCGGCTTTACTTTTGAACCTTGCAGAAAAATGATGTCTTTGAAAAAACTTTATACCGTTGCCCGCGGTCCTTCAAGCTCCCACACTACGGGTCCTGTCAGGGCAGCACAAGTTTTTAAAGAAAGAAACCCCGATGCAGATAAATTTAAAGCAATTCTTTGCGGTTCTCTCGGTAAATTCGGCAGAGTTTTTAGCGTTGACAGTCTGATACGGAATGTTTTTCTTCCGATGAAGACTGAGGTGATTTTTGACCTTGACTCAGAAAATCTTCCTCATCCCAATACAATGAAATTTATTGCTTTAAAAAACGAGAAAATTATTGACGAAAAGTATATTATAAGTGTTGGTGGAGGGTCTGTTGAAGTTTTAGGTGAAGATGCTTCTGAAAATCAACTCATTTATCCGCATACTTCATTTTCTGAAATTTCATTATATTGCCGTGACAAAGGCATAAAACTCTGGGAATATGTTGAAGAAGTTGAAGGACCTGAAATATGGGATTATCTTGATAAAATCTGGAAAGTAATGAAAAAATCCGTTAAGGATGGTCTTGAAACTACAGGCGTTCTTTTAGGCGGCCTTAATGTTCAGAGAAAAGCAAAATTTCTTTATAAGCAACATTATATTGACGAAAGTCATCAGACGAGAGAAAACCGACTCGTTTGTTCATATGCCTTTGCTGTGAGCGAACAGAACTCCGCTTTTGCTGAAATTGTAACCGCACCGACTTCATGTTCATCAGGTGTTATGCCTGCAGTTTTAAAGTATGTCAGCGAGAAAAGAGATATTCCTGATGAAGATATTCTCCACGCAATTGCTACTGCAGGTCTTATCGGAAATTTAATTAAAACAAATGCATCTATCAGCGGTGCAGTCTGCGGTTGTCAGGCTGAGATTGGAACAGCTTGTGCAATGGCTTCAGCGGCTCTTGCAGAGCTTTACGGTTTAAGCACAGAACAAATCGAATATGCCGCTGAAATTGCAATTGAGCACCTTTTAGGGCTTACTTGTGACCCGATACGGGGTCTCGTTCAGATTCCCTGTATTGAAAGAAACGCTGTAGCGGCTATGAGAGCAATTAATGCAGTAAACCTTGCAAATTTTCTCAGCGATACGCGTAAGATATCACTTGATCTTATTATCAAAACTATGTATGAAACAGGACGGGATATTTCAAAAACATATAAAGAAACTACTGACGGCGGTCTTGCTAAACTTTACGATTAAAAATTACCCACAGTTGAATTTTTATTTTCAACTGTGGGTTTAGTTTTTTTGTTATTTATCAATAAATTTTTTCAATTTAGCGAAAGTCTCATCACTGATGTCGTGCTCGATTTTACAGGCATCTTTGTATGCAGTTTCGCGTTCAACTCCGATTTTTAAAAGCGCCTCAGCGATTACAACGTGTTTTTCATAAATTCTGCTGGCAATTTCAAGGCCTTTTTCTGTTAATGAAAGGTAACCTTTTTCACTTACGGTTACGTATCCGTTTTCTCTTAATTGCTTGAGCATGACGCTGACAGTTGGTTTTGAAAACCCAAGAGCGTTAGTCAGGTCAATCGCTCTTGTTTCATTGTTATTCTGTTTATTAAGTAACAGTATGGTTTCGAGATAATTCTCACCTGATTCAAGAACTTTCAATGTAATTCATCCTTAATTTATTATTTGTAAAATGATAGCATAATTTAAGCACAAAATCAAGTCATTTTAAATTGCGACACTCCACACATGTTTTGTGCTTACAATCTGTGATGCGAAAAGTTTCTTGCATCCTGATTCGTAGAGAACAAGAAGTTTTCCGTTATAATTATCAACACCTTCAGAACGGGGGATAGCGTTGAGAGAAGATATTTCTTTTGTACTGTCAAGGAACCACATTTTTACTTCTTTGTCTGAAATATTTACTGTTGCATCATGTGGTAATTCTAAAACATTTTTGTATGTGTTGAGTTTTGATTTTGTAATCTGACCTGAAATACTCGTTAGAAATCTTCCGTCGGGCAATTGTGTAAATCCCTGACACATGCTTTCAGTTCCGAGCACATAGTCAGGTACAACAATATCTTTTGAAGTTCCGTTATAGTCAAAACCTTTTGTGTTACCTGATTCAAGTATATATCCGCAAGTCCATGCATTCATTTTTTCTCCTGACGGTGATGTTAAATGATGGCTGTCATCCGTAACATAAGAATTTCCGTTTTTATGATACTCACCGACCCAGAGAATGCCGTTTGAACAGTTAGCATAAGACGCCCTTGTTCCTGTATTGAATTGGTCAACAAACTGCAGTGCTGAGGCATTTTCAGCATTTTTAATCAAATCAAGAGAAAGACGACGTGCATAACTTCCTGAAACTATCCAAGCGTTACATTCAAAAGCTGCAATCCCACCACAATGTCCCGTATATTCACTACCATCAACATTGAGAAGTGTAATATATTTTTCCTCATTGCCGTTTTCAGGGTTAATAACGTAAATTCTCGAAGCACCTTTTTCATTCATATAACCGCAGACAAGAATTTTGTCAAGATAATTGCTGTATGCGAGTCCTTGGGGCACAAAGTCAGTATCTAAGTCTGGTATTTCACAGAATTTTTCTGATTTTTCATTGTATGATGTGAAAAATGTTTTAGCAATAAATCCTTCATCATCGGTTATTGTGTTTACAATGTTATTTGGAAGCATTGTAATTGCTGTTATAATTGAGAGGAAAAACGCTGAGATTTTTTCAAAAATTGCTGTCATATAAATCACTCCTGTTTTAATAATCTAAAAACCTGATAAGCTGTGTCTGAAAGATTTTTATAAGCATTATCTGTTTTCAATGCATTTTCAACTGTTGTAATTTCTCTGAGAATAGGAAAATACGCGTCGATTCCATACTCGTTGCATATATCGGCATCATTTGAAACAACACCTGAAAAAGCTATGACTTTTTTATTATATTTTTTGGCAAGCTTTGCGACGCCGACAGGGGCTTTGCCCATAACCGTTTGTTTGTCGAGCTTACCTTCGCCTGTAACGACAATGTCAGCATCTCTGATGTGGTCATCAAGTTTTGTTACGTCAGAAACGATTTTGAAGCCTGATTCTAAAACTGAGTCAGTAAATGTCATAAACGCAAAACCAAGACCGCCGGCGGCACCTGAGCCGGGAAAATCCGGGTCAGTTTTTTGTGAAACTGTTTTACATAGTTTAGCATAATTCTTAATCCACAAATCCATTTTTTCTATCATCTCAGGTGTTCCGCCTTTTTGCGGTGCAAAAATTTTACTGCAACCGTTTTCTCCGAAAAGCGGATTTGTAACATCACAGGCAATTCTGAACTTGCAATTTTTTAGTTCAGGAATTACATTATCAACTGAAATTTTTGAAAGTTCAGAAAGACCGATTGCACCATAAGGAATTCGCTTTCCTTTTATATCTGTAAAATCAAAT
>JAZOAY010000030.1:0-2949 GCA_045595725.1 Acutalibacteraceae bacterium
CATGGCTACGATCCGACTTAAAAAACCTAAGGGCATTTTTTATAATTTTGCTTTTCATTTATTTTTCTCCTTATAACAAAAGCGGAGCCACTGATTATGTAGCCCCGCCAAGTCCAAAGCTCACGCTTAAAGCTTTATCAATCCTGTCCATATCAACATCATCAAGGTTGCCCATACGCTCTTTCAATCGCTTTTTATCAATTGTTCTGACTTGTTCAAGCAGTACAATTGAATCTTTTGCAAGTCCGCAACCGTCAGCATTGACACGGATATGAGTTGGTAAACTGTTTTTATATTTCTGACTTGTAATTGCTGCAGCAATTACCGTTGGGCTGTATTTATTTCCGACATCGTTCTGGACAATAAGAACAGGCCTTATTCCACCCTGTTCAGAGCCTACAACAGGACTCAGGTCAGCGTAATAAATATCTCCCCGTTTTATCATTAAAATCACTCTCCGTTAACATTATTGACATAAATATCTTTGCCAATGTTTTAAGGAAATAATCATCAACCTGAAAATTCGGGGAGAAAATTTCAGATTGAAACTTGTCCTCGGAATATTATATGCTGAGAGTAATTTTTTGATAATACTCGATTAATACCAGATCCAACCAAAGAGAAGTATCACAATAATCCACTGCCACCAAGCATAAGAAACTGTGATTTCATAGTTTGTTCTTGTCTTACCGTCTGTTGAATTGACTGTAAGGTAAGCAACACCGGTCTTTTTAGCAACAATTTTACCGTCTTCTACATCAACAATGCTTGTATCTGAAGACTGAATGCTGTAACCTTTGGGATTATCAACAAATGTTGCAACATCAATTGTTGACTTATAATTCATCGCAAGAACTTCGTCTGCCTCAGAAACTTCAACGCCGAGACCTGTAAGAACTGCCTGTGACAAGTCAATTGTCTGACCTGTAGTTACAATATCATCTGTATCTCCCAATGTTTTACCGCCTCTTGCAGCATACACACCGCTTGCCATTGTAGAAGTTTCTGTTCTGATATATACAGGGTCAATTCCAAGGAAACCGTTACCGTCAGTAGGTGCATTTGATTTCATTTTGAACTTGATTGTGAAAAGAGGTTCGTAATCATTAAGAGTGGTTGTTGGAGTTGCAGTACCCTGAGGTGCAAGTGAGGGCTTCCAAGTAACACCTGCAAAAACAAGTTTATACTGCTTAATCATATCAGCAGAATAACTCTGATGATACATAGAGAGAGGAGATTTTACATTCTGATTCAACGCAACGGGCATTTTTGTCACTTTCTTCACAGCAGCGCCGTTTGATGTATCAACTGCATAATAATCAGTGTCATAAGCAATGATAGTATTTACATTGACTACAGGATAATTAGTCTTCGCACTTACCGTAACAACAAAAGAATCACCGGGCTTGATATTTGTTTTTGATGATTCAAGTTTGATTGAACAGATATAGTCTTTTTCGGCAGCACTTACACCAATTGAAAGCATCAAAAAAATGCATACAACTGACAAAACAACTGCCATAATTTTAGTTAATTTTTTCATGAGATTTACCTCCTTGAATTATGCTTTTTTATAGAAAATTTCAAGAATCGTTTCATATGTCGATTCTTCATCAACTATAAACTGAGGGAATTTGTCTGTAGAAACATATTCACCCTGAAGCGAAGTCACTTTATTGATTTTTGAAGAATTTGTCACAAGTTCCGTACCAATATAAACTGCACTTGAAAGTGAAATATCTGTTACAGAATACTGTTTTGCTGTATTGTAAAGTTTTGTGATTATTCCTATGTCATCTTTCGCCATCGAAATAACCTTAGCCGCATAAGCCTTTACATACTGAATTTGTCTCTGTCTTCTGAGAGCATCTGAATCAATTTTTGATGTATCACGTGCAGTACAGTAAAAACGTGCAGCAGTTCCTGTCAGTCGTATTTTTTCTCCTTCAACAAACTGACCGATTGTTTCAAGTGACGTAAGTTCAATACCGCCTACAGCTGCATTAAGTGCATCAACACCTCTGACTCGGAGTGAAAAGTACGAATCAATAGGAATACCCATGAGAACACGTTCAATTGATTTGATAACATTTTCACAGCTCAATTCTCCGCCGTCACCATAAGCAAACGAAAGACAAATCTGCATTTTTTCTGTTCGCGCAAAATTACCGCTTGCCGAATAAATATCAACGTCTGCCAATGTATCACGCGGAATTGTCAGTATTGATACTTCACCGGTTTTTGTATCATAAGCAAGAACCATTATCGTATCAGCCTGACCGGCCGCACCATATTCATCTGTAATACTTACACCACCGCTTTTATCATCAATTCCAAGAAAAACAGCAGTTATAATATTCTCATTGTAAACATATTTCTGTCCGTTATATTCAACAGTTTTACCGCTTTCATCATAGGACACAACATTTTCAATGGTATGAATTGTAGCTTCTTCTTTTTTCTTATTTATATCGTTCATTCCTCTTTTGTGCATTACAAGTATTGCACCGCCACCGATTATGGCAAGAAAAAACAAAACCGCAACAATTATAATCAATATTTTAAAAAACAAAGGAAGTTTTCGCTTCTTTTTATTTTTCTCAGTTCTAATATCATTTTCTGTGTTTTTATCATCTGACGAACTGCGATGATGGTGGTGATGATGTCGACGTGAAGAATGTGAGTCATAAGCTTTCATAAACTCTCCTACTACATCCTCACTTGATAAATCAAAATTATTATTTCGTTTTTTCATCGTCTGTCATCACCCCGCAAACAAGGTATCTTGCTCTTCTGTCATTGATGCATGTGCTGAGCACAAGTATTTTTGAATATTCATTCAACTCAATACCTTCTCTGACATTTTTAATAAAACTGTTAGGATTGAGTACAGTATTCTGAAATTCAGACAACTGTTCCTTGTCATTGAAATCAAAGGAATTCATAATG
>JAZOAY010000031.1:0-3651 GCA_045595725.1 Acutalibacteraceae bacterium
GCAGGTCTTGATGGTGTTGTGTGTTCACCACTTGAGGCTTCAAAAGTTAAAAGCGTATGCGGTGATGAATTCCTTACTGTTACACCCGGTGTACGTTTTGCAGACGGTGAAGTAGGGGACCAGGTGAGAATTGCAACTCCCGAAAGAGCAAAGGAAATCGGTTCAGACTACATTGTTGTAGGCAGACCTATCACTCAGGCAGATGACCCTGTTGCAGCATACGAAAGATGCGTAAGAGAATTTGTTGATTAATATAATTACTAACGTGAAATAAAGGAGAAAAAGATTATGGAAAGACTTATTGCAGAAGATTTGCTCTCTATCAGAGCTGTATTTTTCAGACCCGACGAACCCTTTACATGGGCAAGCGGCATAAAAAGTCCTGTTTACTGTGATAACAGACTTACTCTCACAGCACCCAAAGTAAGAAACGATGTTGAAAATGCACTTGCAGAAACAATTAAAAAGGAATATCCCGAATGTGAAGTTCTTATGGGTACAAGTACAGCAGGTATTGCTCACGCAGCAATTACAGCACACATTCTCGGTCTGCCCATGGGTTATGTACGCTCAGGTTCAAAAGACCACGGCAGACAGAACCAGATTGAAGGTAAACTTGAAAAAGGTCAGAAAGTAGTTGTAGTTGAAGACCTTATTTCAACAGGCGGTAGCGTTATTGAAGTTGTAAATGTTCTTCGTGAAGCGGGTGCAGAAGTTCTTGGTATCGTAAGTATCTTCACTTACGGTATGCAGAAAGGTATTGACAGACTTGCAGCAGCAGAAGTTAAAAATGTATCTCTTACAAACTTTGATGTTATAGCAGACGTTGCTGCAGAAACAGGTTACATCAAACGTGAAGACGTTGAAAGACTTATTAAATTCAGAAATAATCCTTCAGACGAAAGCTGGATTGGGTGAACAGTATGAGAAGTCTTATTGATATTAACGATTTGTCAATTGCGGAAATTGATGAGCTTATTGCCACAGCAAATGATATCATAGATAATCCCAAAAAATATGCTCACAAGTGTGACGGAATGAAGCTTGCAACACTTTTCTTTGAACCCTCAACAAGAACAAGACTCAGTTTTGAGGCTGCAATGTATGAACTGGGCGGTAATGTTCTCGGCTTTTCAGAGGCTCAGTCTTCTTCAGCTGCTAAGGGTGAAAGTGTTTCAGATACGGTAAAAACAGTAAGCTGTTATGCAGATATTATTGCAATGCGCCACCCTAAAGAAGGTGCACCTCTGGTTGCTTCAAAGAAAGCATCTGTGCCCATTATCAATGCAGGTGACGGCGGTCATAATCATCCTACACAGACACTTACAGACCTTCTTACAATTCACCGTGAAAAGGGCAGATTCAATGATCTGACAATCGGTTTCTGTGGCGACCTTAAATTCGGCAGAACAGTTCATTCGCTTATTGAAGCAATGTCAAGATATCAGAACATAAAGGTTGTTCTGATTTCACCTGTTGAACTTAAACTTCCCAGCTATATTAAGCACGATGTTCTCAAAGCACACAATATTGAATATGTGCAGACAACCAATCTTGAAGAAGTAATGCCCACACTTGACATACTCTACATGACACGTGTTCAGCGTGAAAGATTTTTCAATGAGGACGATTATGTAAGACTTAAAGACAGTTATATTCTTACACCTCAGAAACTTCTTGCGGCAAAAGAAGACCTTTCTATCATGCATCCGCTGCCGAGGGTAAATGAAATCTCAACGGCAATTGATGATGATAAACGTGCATGCTATTTCAAACAGGTACTTAACGGTAAATTTATCAGAATGGCACTTATTCTGAAACTCTTGGGGGTGGAATAAATGATAGTTGATGCAATTAAAAACGGTATTGTAATTGACCATATTACTGCAGGACATGCTATGGAACTTTATTCTATTCTTAATCTTGATGAACTTGACTGTACGGTTGCAATTCTCAAGAATGTACCCAGTAAGAAAAAAGGTAAGAAAGATATTATTAAAATTGACACACTTATTGACGTGGATTTTGACGTTCTCGGTTATGTTGACCCCAATATCACAGTCAGTGTCATCAAAGAGGGTATAGTTGAAAAGAAACTTGAAATGACTCTTCCCGGAACAGTCACCAATGTTCTTAAATGCAAAAATCCCCGTTGTATTACATCTACCGAGCAGGAACTTGACCATGTGTTCAAACTTACTGATGCAAAACGTAAGATCTACAGATGTATCTACTGCGAAAGTCAGTCAAAGTAATATCTAATAAAAATAAAGTCAAAAATATACTTTTTTTGTAAGTAAAACTGTTGACTTATCAGTACGGCAAAATGTATAATTAGTACAATGGTAATATTGTTTTTCACAACTGACGGATCAGGTGGATAAAACATCGAGGGAGTGAAAAACGTAAAATTTTTGTCGACCGTCTGGGCAGTTCTATCTACATTGACAATGGGGAAGAACTGCCTTTATTCAGTTTATAGGAGGAAAACACATTGAAAAAAGTTGCTATAATTATGGGCAGTGACAGCGACCTGCCTGTTATTGAAAAAGGTATTGCAAAACTTGAAGAATTCGGAATTGAATTTGAAGTTCATGTATTCTCAGCACACAGAACACCTGTTGAAGCAAAAGTATTCTCAGAAACGGCAAGAGAAAACGGCTTTGGTGTTATTATTGCTGCAGCAGGTATGGCAGCACACCTTGCAGGTGCAATTGCTGCAAACACAACACTTCCCGTAATCGGCATTCCTGTAAAATCTACTAACCTTGACGGCAAGGATGCCCTTCTTTCAACTGTTCAGATGCCTACGGGCATTCCTGTTGCAACAGTTGCAATCAACGGTGCAGCAAACGCAGCACTTCTTGCAATTGAAATTCTTGCAGTAACAGATGCTTCTCTTGCAGAAAAACTTGATGCAATGAGAAAAGAAGGTGCAGAAACAGTTCTTAAAAAGGACGCTGCAATCTCAGCAAAATACTCTAAATAAGGATTGATATAAATGGGCGGTTTTTTTGGTGCAGTATCTGAAAGAGACTGCATTATTGACGTTTTCTTCGGTGTTGACTATCATTCACACCTGGGCACACGCCGTGGAGGTATGGCAGCGTATGATGAAGAAATCGGTCTTCAGAGAGAAATTCATAATATAGAAAATTCACCCTTCAGAACAAAATTTGAAGGTATTACGGAAGAAATGAAAGGTAAGGCATGTATTGGTTGCATCAGCGACAGTGACCCTCAGCCCTTACTTATTCGTTCAGAACTCGGTACTTATGCAATCTGTACCATAGGTTCAATAAATAACTCTTCTGAGCTTGTTGAAAAATACCTTACAACGGGCGGACACTTTAGTGCAATGACAGGCGGTAAAGTGAACTCAACAGAACTTGTTGCTGCACTTATCAGTCAGAAGTCAAGCTTCGTTGAAGGTATCAAATTTGTTCAGGATGTTGTTGTAGGTTCAATGTCAATCCTCATCCTCAAAGAAGGCGGTTCAATTATTGCCGCAAGAGATAAAATGGGCAGAATTCCCGTTCTTCTCGGCAAAGATGATGAAGGCTATTGCGTAACATTCGAAAGCTTTGCTTACGATAAATTAGGCTACACTCCGGAGAAGGAATTAGGCCCGGGTGAAATCGTTGAAATTAC
>JAZOAY010000032.1:0-4765 GCA_045595725.1 Acutalibacteraceae bacterium
ATTCGCGCTACCCTATATAAGGAATGATTTTATGATTTATAATAATGTTCTTGAGGCTATGGGAAGCACACCCATTATCAGACTTAACAACATGGTTGATGAAGACAGCGCACAGGTCCTTGTGAAATACGAAGGGCTTAATGTTGGCGGTTCAATCAAAACAAGAACGGCTTATAACATGATTATGCAGGGCGAAAAAGACGGTCTTATAAAAAAAGATACAATTATCGTTGAACCTACAAGCGGAAATCAAGGTATCGGTCTTGCTCTTGTTGGTGCAGTAAGAGGTTACAAAACAATTATAATAATGCCTGACAGCGTAAGTGAAGAAAGAAGAATGCTTGTTGAACATTACGGTGCCGAAGTAAAACTGATACATGACGACGGAAACATTGGAGAATGTATTGAAAACTGTCTCAAAACCGCAATGAAAATGGCAGAAGAAGACGAAAGAGTTTTCGTTCCTCAGCAATTTTCAAATCCTGCAAATCCTGCCGTTCACAGATATCATACCGCTCTTGAAATTATGGAACAGGTTGCAGAACCTATTCACGGCTTCTGTTCAGGTGTTGGTACAGGTGGTACAATTTCAGGTATCGGAGAAGTTCTCAAAACAAACTATCCCGATATTACAATATGGGCAGTTGAACCTGAAAACGCTGCAATTTTAGCCGGCGGTAACATCGGCACACACTTGCAGATGGGTATTGGCGATGGTCTTATTCCCGATAACCTTAACCAGAAAGTTTACGACGACATTTACATAGTAACCGACGAAGAAGCAATTCAGACTGCAAAAGACCTTGCAAGTAAAGAAGGTCTCATGTGCGGAATTTCAAGCGGTACAAATGTTGCTGCCGCATTGAAACTTGCAAAAAAACTCGGTAAAGGTAAAACTGTTATCACAGTTCTTCCTGATACCGCAGAGAGATATTTCTCAACACCATTATTTGAATAATTTCAACAAAAAATCCCCTCAGTCTTTTTCTTACGAAAACAACAGCTCCCCTTGCATTTTCAAGGGGAGCCTTTTTGTTGTCATCTGTCTCTTACAAAGCTTCATGGGTCCGGTCTCTCCCGATACTGCAGAAAGATATTTCTTAATCTTTTATTTTATATCGTAGTGGCTCCCGTAAATTTTATGAGTTTATATTCGGGACGGGCAACCCGCCCCTATAGTGTAGCTGTTGATTTTATAATATATTTGCGTCGCAGACCCGAACTTCTTACTTCTTCACTCTTACCTAAAAAAATACGGGAGAGCACAGAGGCTCTCCCATACAATGTTAACACTGCTTTTTCCGTGTTTACCAGAGTGTCGTTACGCTCTTTGCGTGAGCGTTCATTTTGGCAACATCAAGAGTGTTTACCTTTCCGTCTCCGTTAACATCAGCACAAGCAAATTCATATCCGGAAAGTGTTGACACACGTTTTGCCTGAGCATTAGCACGTGCAACGTCAACTGTGTTTACTTTGCCGTCACCGTTTATGTCACCGATGCGGTTTAGCTTTTCTGTTTCGCATGAAACGAAGTTGTCGGTTGCAGTTACAATATATTCCCTTGAAGTATACCCTGTTTTCGAAACAACGACAACATAATCACCATCATCAATATTTTCAAAATAAACAGTATCTTTTTCTGACACAACAATTGCATCAATAATTTTACCATCAGTTGTCTTCAATAAAACTGCGATACTATTTTCAGATATTATCTTTTCTTCAAGAACATCTCCGCACACTTTGCAAGGTTTAATTAATTTGTCTCCGGTTTCAGTATTTATTAATGTCCACTCGCCTGTTACATGTTCAACTACAACCTTGCATTCAGCGGTTTTTCCGTTTGAAGTTGTTGCAGTAATTACAGCTTCACCGTAAGCAAGTGCTGAAACAACACCACTGTCTGACACTGCTACAATATCAGTATCAGAAGAAGACCAAGAAATAGTGTCTGTTGTATCTTCAGGATTTACTACCGCGTTAAGTTGGGTTAAAGAGCCCTCCTCAACAGTCACGAAATTTTTGTCAAACATAATACTTTCTGCGGGAACAACAACATTCACAACACATGTTGCACTGTAACCGCTGTCTGTTTTTGCTGTAATAACAGCCATACCTCTGCCGACTGCAGTAACTATACCATTTTCTACTGTAGCAACTGATTCATTACTTGATGTCCACGTTACACCGTCTGTTGAATCACCGGGAAGAATTGTAGGAACAAGTGCCTCAAAAGAACCTTTATTAATAGTAATTGATGTTTTATCAAGTTTAATTGAAGTAGAAGGCTTAAGAACTGAAACCTCACAGTTTGCAGTAAGGCCGCTTGTTGTAGTTGCTGTAATTGTTACTGTACCGACCTTCTTTGCAGTAACAACACCTGTACTTGAAACGCTTGCAACAGAACTGTCAGAAGATTTCCAGGTTATTGTATCTGTTGTATTTGCAGGAGTCATTGTTGCAGTAAGTGTAAGCTTTTCGCCAACATTCACATCAGCCTCAGATTTCATATCAATTGCAGTTGAAAAAATTCTGACTTGAACAGTACAAGACGCAAATTTATTTCTTGATGTTTTAACAGTAATTGTTGCTGTACCTGTACCTACTGCAGTAACAATACCGTTTTCGTCAACTGTTGCAACATTTTCATCAGAGCTTGACCATGTAAGTGTATCTGTTGAATTTTCAGGATTAAGAATCGCCTTTAGTTCATGCGTTTCATCAGGTTGCATAGTTACAACAGATTCGTCGATTGAAACTGCTGTTGCAGGAACAAGAACTTCAACATAACATGATTTTGAAATTCCGTTATATGTTGTTGCGGTAATAATTGCCGAACCTCTGCCCATAGCGGTAACTGTACCGTTTTCATCAACTGTTGCAACGCTTTCATCGTCTGAAGTCCATGTAACGGTTTTGTTTGAAGCATTTATAGGAGTAAATGTTACCGCAAGGTCTTTTGTTGTATCAATATCCATAACAACATCACTGTCGCTGAGTTCGATATTGTCAACAGGACGTTCATTTACAACAATATCGTATGTTGTCTCAGCACCGAGATATTTAACTGTTACAGTCTGAGTGCCTGTAACTGACATATCATATCCTGAAACTGCACTCGGTTTGATTTTTCTTTCAGAGGTTGTGCCGTTTTCATATTCAACTATTACAGTAAGTCCTGAACAATCAAATTCATCATGGTGTAAGAACTGCTGTTTCGGCATATTTTTGATAGTAATTTTTTCTGCATCAACCTCAGGATTTGACTGAAGCTGAGGATGGTCAATGCCTGTTGCAGTATCAATAAACCATGTATTTTCAAAGTCGAGGTTGGCAAGTGCTACTTCGGATTTGAGTTGGGCAGCGGAAACGCCAGTGCTTGTTGCTTCACTATCAGCCACACTTTCAACACCTTGTCTTACACTTCCGTTCAAATAATAGTTATTGTATGCTTTATACGACTTATCATAAGTCCCACCGTCATAAGTAGTCAGCAGAGCATAGCCCGCATTACCTATATTTATACAATTTTTGATTGTTGGATATTCTTCTGACAATTGTACACGATTTGATTTACCTGCAATACCTGCTGTTGGTCCAGTTCCACCTATTGAAACAGTTGCTAGATTGTAACAATTTTCAATAACTGTAGATTGACAAATGCGACCAACAATACCGCCGGTATAACAGTAAACATATTTATAGTAACTACCGCTTCCATAACCATATACAATACCACTTACCCATGACTTTTCTATAGTAGTATTAAAAGTAACCCCGACTAAACCGCCTACCATTGGACTTTCATTGTTACACAATGAGTTAGTAATCGTTGTATTAACTACAGCAACATTTGTAATCTTTGCAGCATTATTAGTTGAACCTGCTAACGTTCCCACTCTCTCATTAGCAGAAGCAATGGTTATCTTTGAATTAACTAACTTAAGATTTTTAACAGTACCAAAAAAATACCCAAACAAGCCAACACATTTTTGACCATTATATGCGGTTTCTATTCTCATTCCAATTATCGAATGACCATTACCGTCAAACACACCTGAGAATGCATTATCAGCATCTGTACCAATAGGTGCCCATCCGCAACCATTTGTATCCCAGTCACCTCCCTCGGCAGTATCCTCTGTCATATCAATATCTGCCATAAGAATATAGTTGCCTGAAAGATTATTACGCACACCGTATAAATCTTCAATATCGTAAATAGGTGTGTAACCCTCGGGAATTTCCGTTTCAGTTGCACTTACACCTATAAATGCTGTAGAAATAATACTCAACAACATTACCGCTGTAAGCAGAAAAGATAAAAACTTTTTCATAAAACCTCTCCTTTAATTGATTTAAAACTAACATTTTTGTTCATAGTAAATATTATAGGACTTATTGTCCTAAAAGTCAATAGGACGGTATGTCCTATTGTATAATTTTATTGGTGATAAATATGAAATTACGTATCAGAGATTTAAGAGAAGATAACGATTATACTCAGAAACAGATTTCTGCCATGCTTTCCTGCGACCAATCACTTTATTCAAAATACGAAAGGGGTGAACGTGAGATTCCCCTTTCTCTTATTATAAAACTTGCTGATTTTTATAACGTGAGCATTGATTACTTAGTCGGCAGAAAAAACACACCCTATATAAACAACTGAAATCCCACCTGTTTCAATCGAACACGGTGGGATTTGTTGTTTTCAAAACGATAAAAATAATTTATCTGTGACCTACCTTGCCATTTTGTTGTC
>JAZOAY010000033.1:0-15005 GCA_045595725.1 Acutalibacteraceae bacterium
CTACCTCCCGCTTATTTTGTTTCGCGGTGGAGAGTGTGTTTCTTGCAGAATCTGCAGTACTTATTCATCTCCAACCTGTCCGGGGTGTTCTTCTTGTTTTTCATTGTGTTGTAGTTGCGCTGTTTACATTCAGTGCAAGCAAGTGTGATTTTTACTCTCATGACGGCACCTCCATTTTACCGGATATAAGAATTAGCCTCCCTCACAAAAGGGCACAAAAAAATAACCCTCTTTCAGAGGTGCAATAATCATATCATAAATATCAAGATAAGTCAAGCAATTTTTTAAAATATTTTATTATTTTTAAAGGTCATCAGGATCTTGTTCCGGAACCTCGCCGCTACTACTATATGGTGTGCCTCGGTAACTTCCGAGAATGTCAATAGGGTTCTGAGTTGAGTTAATTGACCACACATTTATCATGCTTTCAATAATATCTTTGTTTTTTACCTTTTTATTTTTGTTGTTTTTATTTTCCATATTAATAATACCTCCAACAGAAAGTGCCGTCGGTATTAATATTCCAAATTAACACTCCGTAATACTCTTTTTACGTTTTTTAACCACTCTGTAAATAAGGAAAGCAATTACTGCTACAGGAATTGCAACAATTATAAGTTTGATAATAAGTTCTTTGGGTATATACTTATATATACTGTCACCGATTATTGTGAAAAGAAGTACTCTCGGATAAATGCCGAGAATTGAAAAGAAAAGATATGGGAAAAAACTGTAATTTGATGAGCCGAGAAAAAGACTTGTGAAGTCAATTGGGAAAGCAGGTAATACACGCGCAATAAACAAAAATGAATTTTTTGTTTTAGTTTTCATGTTAAGGAGCTTTTTGCCGCCCTTGTTTTTTTCAAGAAGTTTTGCAACATATTCTCCGCCGAGAAATTTCCCCAGAAAATATGTTATTGTTACCTCAACTGCAAGACCAATGAGATTAAGAACGATTGCCGTCGATGTATCAAATGAAATTCCCACAGAAACGTAAATCATCATTGCAGGAACAACAAAAACTACACTTTTAAGTGCATAAACACCTATTACTGCAAAATAGGCATACCATATTATACCTATTGAACTGACTAATGCTCTCAGGTCAAGGTTTACAAGTTTATCGTATTTGATAACAACTGCAACAAATATCACAACTGCAACAGCCACACGCAAAACGACAGATATAATTTCATTATTTTTCGTTTTCATATTCTCCCCCAAAAAGATAATACTATAGAAGTATATCCTATTTTATATGTGATTTCAAGTTATTTACAATTTTTCCATAGACATTTTTAAAATTCTGTGATACAATATTTGAGTATAATTTTTGAAAAGGAGGTAAGCTTATGACTTTTCGAGAAAAAAGCGAACGTGCTGCTGTCGGCAGAGCACTCGATGTGCTTCTGGGTTACGTAAGAAAAGACCCTGATGCAAATATAGGAAAACTTGTGGTTTTTGCAGAAAAGTATGTAGGTTCAATTTTTCCCGGCAGAAATTTTGATGCAATGCGTAAAGGTGCGCAAAATCCCGATAATATCTGGGTAAAGCTTACCAAATCCATTTTAAATGATACTGATAAGAATATTGTCAGAAAAATGCTTCTTGCTTTCGGTCTCGGTGCAGGGGTTCACGGCACAAAGAAAGTAAGAGAAAACAGGGAAAAATTAAAATGCAATATTCCGTGGCTGATACTTATGGACCCCACTTCTGCATGTAACAAAAACTGCAAAGGTTGTTGGGCAGCAGAATACGGACATCAGCAGAGTCTGACTTACGACGAAATGAACGGTGTTGTAAATCAGGCAAAAGAATTGGGTACACATCTGTTTATGTTTACAGGTGGTGAGCCTCTTATCAGAAAAAACGACATTGTAAAACTCTGTAATGAACATCAGGACTGTGTTTTCCTTGCTTTTACAAATGCAACACTTATTGATGATGAATTCTGTGAAGCAATTAAAGAAGCCGGTAACTTTGTACCCGTTGCGAGTATTGAAGGAAATGAAGAAAGCAACGACTACAGACGCGGCGACGGAAGTTATCAGACGACTGTTGAAGCAATGAAACTTCTCAAAAAACATGGTATCTTCTTCGGTATGTCAGTTTGCTATACAAGTAAAAACGTTGAGTTTGTTACAAGTGACGAGTTTATTGATAAAATGATAGAGCTTGGCGTAAAAATCGGTATGTACTTCAACTATATGCCGGTCGGTAAAGACGCTGTTCCCGAACTTATTCCTACACCCGAACAGAGAAAACACATGTATCATTGGTTGAGAAAGATGAGAAACTCAGAAACAGGCAAACCTGTCTTTGTCTTTGACTTCCAGGATGACGGTGAATACGTGGGCGGATGTATTGCAGGCGGAAGAAACTATTTCCACATCAATTCTGCAGGTGACATGGAGCCTTGTGTTTTCATTCATTACTCAGATTCAAACATCAGAACTCATACAATTCTGGAAGCACTTAAAAATCCTCTTTTTCAGGCATACTATAAAAATCAGCCTTTCAACGACAATCATCTGAGACCTTGTCCTATGCTTGAAAATCCTGATTGTCTGAGAAAGATTATAAAAGACACAGGTGCTAAGTCAACTGACCTGATTGCACCTGAAGATGCAGACACCCTCTGTTCACGTTGCGATAAGTTTGCTGCAGCATGGAAAGATGAAGCGGACAAGCTCTGGAACTCCACAACTCACAGAGATACAAAAACTTATTACTACCGTGACACTCCCGAGGGGAAAGCAGAACTTAATAACAAATAAAAATTATCACCGCAGATTTTTAAAAGTCTGCGGTGATATTGATTATGCTTTATTTATTGTCTCAACAAGAGTAAAGTAAAAATCTTCAAAGCTTGTTGGGTAATCTATTGTTCCGCAAAAATCGAAGTGATCAAAGCCTTCCATAATCGGCATATAGTACCATACTCCTGTTTCTATTTTTTCTCCTGCTTTTACAGCTTCTTCATAACTCTTTGCATTGTCTTTGTCAGTTGCGGGATAAAGTGCACTTGCAAGGGGAACAATGCCATCGTTCTTTGCCCATGTTTCGTCCATATAAATTCCGTCAATTGTCTTTCCTTCAGTAGCACCGATGTAAAGTGATGTAAGATAGAACATTGCAAAGTTTGACGCAATGGGCAGATATGTACCGCAAGAAGTTTTGAAACTTGAGTTGCAAGAATATGAGTAATAATATGCACTGTCAACAGTTTTTATTTTTTCGTTGAGTTCTCGTGATCCTCTGAGTGTTAAATCATATCCGCAGTTATCCTGTGCCTCAACTGCAGTCTTAATTGTTTTTAAACTGAATTTTGCTTTTTCTTCACTCTGCTTCGGTGTAATTCCCATATGTCCCATAAAAAGGTCCTCCCACATAAGAACATTGTGTCCGAAAACTGAACCTGCAAAATTAAGAAGTGCAATAATACCTGTCATAA
Source organism: Acutalibacteraceae bacterium (assembly GCA_045595725.1). GTDB lineage: Bacteria > Bacillota > Clostridia > Oscillospirales > Acutalibacteraceae > SIG575. The sequence goes on from JAZOAY010000033.1 coordinate 3,455, forward strand.
GGAATGAATCGTGAATCAGATTTGCAATGGGTGAACCGTTATGTACACCTGAAAAAGTGATAACAGAATAAATTGCATCTTTGTGTCCGCCCGTGAAAAGAGGTGATGTTTTGTCACCTGTTGCGGCAATTTCTGCTTCATCACCGTAAGCAATGAGAGATGCAAAAAGTCTTACTGTGTGACCGCCGAAAGAGTGTCCTACAAGATTGATTTTTTCTTTCATATCCCAGGGCTCTCCCATAAGAGGTTTGCCTGTGTAGTCATAACCGTAACGGTCGTGATTGTGAGCTTTTGAATGTGCTTCACCGTAGTCAACAACCGTACCCGTAAGCTGAGCGTAAAGTTCACATGCTCTGTCCCAAGCACTATTAAAAGGTCCTACAACTGCGGCGTAAGCTTCAATTCCCTGACTTCTGTAAAGTTCAATTACGTCACCCTCTGAGTCAGCCCAGCCACCCCAGTATGCTTCATCACCGTATTTATTCCAACCACCCATACCGTGAACAAATATCCAGGGATGTTCATTTGTCAAGTCGTAAGTTTTTCCTTCAAATTCAACTTTGTTGCTTTCGGCAAAAGCAACGGTACTGAACATGGTAAATACAATAACCATACTCAATAATATGCTGATAAATTTTTTCATTTTCATCCCTCCGAAAAAAATTTCATCTTTAATTTTATTTTAACAGGCATAGTTTTCCAAGTCAAATTAAAAATTATTATAAAAAAACTCTGCCGAGATTCTTCGCTTTGCTCAAGAATAACGGCAGAGATTAAATTTTATTCTTCTGCGGGAAGATTTACCATGATTGCAAGTTCATCAAGCTGTTCTTTATCAATAACTGAGGGACAGTCTGTCATGGGTTCACTTGCATTCTGTACTTTCGGATATGCAATAACATCACGGAGAGTTTCACATCTGAGCATCTGCATAACAAGTCTGTCAAGACCAATACCCATACCGCCGTGAGGTGGAGCTCCGTATTTGAAAGCATCTGTAAGATAACCGAATTTTGCATGTGATTCTTCTTCGCTGAGACCCAGAAGTCTGAACATTCTGTTCTGTAAATCGGGGTCAGTAATTCTGATTGAACCGCTTGAAAGCTCGATACCGTTGAGAACAAGGTCATAAGCCTTTGCTCTTACATTTGCCTTATCTGTTTCGAGATAATCAAGACATTCATCCATGGGAGATGTGAAGGGATGATGCATTGCAACCCAAGTCTGAGAATCTTCGTCCCAATCAAAGAAGGGGAATTCAATAATCCAGAGAAGATTGAATTTTGATTTATCAATAATATCAAGTTTCTTTGCAACTTCACATCTGAGTGCTCCGAGAACCGAAAGAACAATTGAATTTTTGGTATCACCTACGATAAGAATTACGTCACCGTTCTCTGCACAGCATTTTTCTTTGATTGCAGCCATTTCATCTTCTGTCATGAACTTAGCAAATGAAGATGCAATTGTACCGTCTTCAGCAATTCTTGCCCACGCAAGACCTTTTGCACCGATACCGCGCACAAATTCTGTAAGTTTATCAACTTCTTTTCTTGTAAGAACATTAAATGCATTTTTTGCAGTAATTGCTCTTACTGAACCGCCACCTTCTATTGCAGAAGTGAATACACCAAAACCGCAGCTTTTAACTGTTTCGCTCAAGTCAACAAGTTCCATAGCAAAACGTGTGTCGGGTTTATCGCTGCCGTATTTTTCCATTGCTTCTTTATAAGTAAGACGGGGAATGGGTGTTTCAATTTCTACATCAATTGCTTCTTTAAAAACTCTCTTGATGTAACCCTCACCGATTGAAAGAACATCTTCCATGTCAACAAATGACATTTCAAAGTCAATCTGTGTAAATTCAGGGTGTCTGTCTGCACGCAAATCTTCGTCAGGGAAACAACGTGCAATCTGCATGTATCTGTCAAAACCTGCTACCATTGAAAGCTGTTTATAAAGCTGAGGTGACTGAGGAAGTGCATAGAAAGTTCCTTTGTGAATTCTGCTGGGAACAAGGAAATCACGTGCTCCTTCGGGAGTTGATTTGATGAGCATGGGAGTTTCAATTTCAATAAATCCGTTTTCATCAAAATAGTCACGTGTAATTTTTGTGATTTTATGACGCATAAGAATATTTTTCTGTAAATCAGGACGTCTTAAATCAAGGTATCTGTATTTAAGGCGAGTCAGTTCACTTGTTGCACAATTTTCGATGATTTCAAAAGGAGTTGTTTCACTCTTTGCAAGAACTCTCAAATCATCAACGAAAATTTCAATTTCACCTGTGGGAATTTCCATATTTTTTGATGAACGTTCTCTCACTTCACCGCTTGCCATGAGAACAAATTCACTTCTTGCAGAAAAAGCCTTTTCAAAAATTTCTTTGTCTGTTGTATCATCAAAAGCAAGCTGAACAATACCTGTTCTGTCTCTCAGGTCAATGAAAATGAGAGCACCAAGGTCACGCTGACGCTGTACCCAACCTGCAACTGTTACTTTTCTGCCGATATCTTTTGCAGTAAATGTACCGCAATAGTCGGTTCTTTTTTTACCAATCATTGTATCCATAGTTTTTTCCTTTCTGTCAACCGAGAATAGAACTTAAATCAAAGCCTTCTCCCATGTAGTCACCGAGACCTTTTGCTGCATTCTGAACCATAATGTTCATAAAATCTTCAGCAAATGTATCAAGTTCTACCTCTGCCATATCGCCTGTTTCCATGTTTTTAAGCATTGCTTTATTGTTATCAATTTCGCTATCGCCTAAAACCATTGAATACTGAGCACCGATTTTACCTGCGAATTTCATCTGTGCTTTGACTGAACGACCAACAACATCAAACTGTGCACTGATGCCACCTGCTCTTAAATCTGTTACAATTTCAGATGCTGCAAGAGAAGCTTTTTCACCGATTGATGCAATATAAACTTCACATCCTCTGCCTTCGGGAAGCTCAATTCCCTGAGCATCAAGAAGAAGAAGAAGTCTTTCAAGTCCCATTGCAAAACCAAGTGAGGGAGTATGGGCACCGCCCATTTCTTCAACAAGACCGTCGTATCTTCCTCCACCGCAGACTGTTCCCTGAGCACCGATTTCAGTTGACACAAATTCAAAAACAGTTTTTGTATAATAGTCAAGTCCTCTTACAATCTGAGGATTAATTTTATAATCAATTTTCATTGTTTCAAGATATTTCTTTACCATCTCAAAATGTTCTTTACATTCATCGCAAAGAAAATCAAGAACAACGGGAGCTTTTTCTGCAATACCTGAACAAACAGGGCTTTTGCAGTCAAGAATTCTCATAGGATTTCTGTCAAGTCTGTCAAGACATGTTTCACAGAGATCCTCTTTATAACTTTCAAAATATTCCTTGAGTGCTTTGTGATATTCTGCACGGCATTTTGGACAACCGATTGAGTTTATCTGAAGTTCAAGATTCTTAATTCCGAGAAATCCGAAAATCTCATTTGCAAGAGAAATAATTTCCGCATCAGCAGCAGGTGATGCTGTACCGAAACATTCAACACCGAACTGATGGAATTCTCTGAGTCTGCCTGCCTGAGGTTTTTCATATCTGTAACATGAAGTTACATAGCATACTTTCTGAGGAAGTGCATCATTAAAAAGACCGTGTTCAAGGAAAGCACGGACTGCACCTGCAGTTCCTTCAGGTCGGAGCGTAATTGAACGGTCGCCCTTATCTGTGAATGTGTACATTTCTTTTTGTACAACGTCTGTTGTGTCACCGACCGAACGCTGAAAAAGTTCTGTCTGTTCAAACACGGGAGTTCTTATTTCTTTGAAACCGAATGTTTCTGCAATTTCAAGAGCAGTTTTTTCCACAAACTGATTTTTATAACTTACTGCAGGCAGAACATCCTGTGTTCCTTTGATTGCTTTGATATTTAACTGCATAAAAACTATCCTTTCGGAAAAACAGCCGATAAAAATTTACCGACTGTTTAATTTATATTACTGATTTTCCTCTGCTGTTTCTGATTCAGCTTCTTCTGACTCTTCCTCAGCATCAATATGCTCTGTAGTAGTCATTGTTGCAAGTCTTTCTCCCTCTGTAACTTTCATTACACGGACACCCTTTGAAGGTCTTGCAAATGTGCTGATTTCGTTTGCAGGAATTCTGATGATAATACCGTCTGAAGAAATGAGGATTACATCGTCGTTTTCTTCAACAACGCTGATTGCACTCACATCACCGAACTGTTCAGTACGGTAGTTCATAACACCCTTACCGCCTCTTGACTGAATACGATAATCATCATTGTTACTTCTTCTTCCGTAACCTCTTTCATTAACTGTCAGAACTGTTGTGCCTTCTCTGATAACATCAAAACCGATAACCTCGTCACCGTCTCTAAGTTCAATTGCCTTAACACCTCTTGCAGTTCTGCCCAGAACTCGTGCATCGCTCTCATTAAAGCGGATACACATACCTTTCTTAGTTGCAACAAGAAGATCATCGTTGCCTGAAGTCAGTTTAACCCATGCAAGCTCGTCGCCTTCGTCAAGATTAACTGCAATAATACCTTTTTTGCGTACATTCTTATATTCATCAACAGATGTTCTCTTGATAATACCATTGCGTGTTACCATGCAAACAAATTTATCATCATCTTCTTCTGGTCTGACGCGAATCATTGCAGTAACTTTTTCTTCCTGAGTGATGGGAAGAAGGTTAACAATATTCATACCCTTACTTGTACGGCTGCCTTCAGGAATTTCATAACCTTTAAGACGGTAGGTTCTGCCGGCATTTGTGAAGAACACAACATAATCATGGGTTGAACATGTAAACATTGTTTCAACAATATCTTCTTCACGGCGGGTAAGACCTTTCACACCTCGTCCGCCTCTTCTCTGGATCTGATAAGTTTCAGTAGGCTGACGTTTGATATAACCGAGAGTTGTCATTGTGTAAACACATTCTTCTTCCGGAATAAGGTCTTCAATGTCAACTTCACCGCTGACGTTTGCAATTTCAGTTCTTCTGTCGTCACCGAATTTTTCACCGATTGCAACCGCTTCTTCTTTGACAATTGCAAGAACTCTGTGTTCATTTGCAAGAATATCGAGATAATCTGCGATTTTTTCTTTAAGAGCAAGAAGTTCTTCTTCAATTTTTTCTTTTTCAAGACCTGTCAACTGACCAAGACGCATCTGAACAATTGCCTGAGCCTGAACATCGTCAAAATCAAAGCGCGCCATAAGGGCTTCTTTACCTTCTGCAATACTCTTTGAATTTCTGAGAATTGAGATAACCTCATCAATAAAATCAAGTGCTTTTTTGAGAGCCTCTAAAATATGTGCTCTTTCCTGAGCTTTTCTGAGATTAAAACGTGTTCTTCTTGTAATAACCTCGCACTGATATTTTATATAGTACTGAAGAATTTCTTTAAGTGTAAGAATTTTCGGAACACCGTCAACAATAACAAGGTTAATAACACCGAAAGTTGTCTGAAGCTGTGTATAAGTATAAAGCTGATTAAGAACAACCTGAGGATTAGCGTCTCTTTTCAGGTCAATCTGAATATGCATACCTTCACGTGAAGAATAGTCATTGATATCAGCAATACCTTCAATTCTCTTATCTTTAACAAGGTCTGCCATACTTTCAATAAGTCTTGCCTTGTTGACACCGTAAGGAATTTCAGTAACATTGATTGAAAATCTTCCGTTTTTATTTTCAACAATTTCCGCACGTGCACGTACAATAACTTTACCTTTACCTGTAGCGTATGCAGCACGGATACCTGATTTACCCATGATAATACCATGTGTGGGAAAGTCAGGTCCTTTGATATGTTCCATAATGTCATCAAGAGAAGCATCAGGATTATCAATAACACAACACATACCGTCAATAACTTCTTTCAAGTTATGAGGAGGCATGTTTGTTGCCATGCCGACAGCAATACCCATTGAACCGTTTACAAGAATATTTGGAAATCTTGAGGGCAGAACAGTGGGTTCTTTAAGACGGTCGTCATAGTTCATTGCAAAGTCAACTGTTTCTTTGTCAATGTCTGTAAGCATTTCAAGAGCAATTTTGCTCATTCTTGACTCTGTATAACGGTAAGCAGCAGGTGGGTCACCGTCAACAGAACCGAAGTTACCGTGACCGTCAACAAGCATATATCTCATTGAGAAATCCTGTGCAAGACGTACCATTGCATCATAAACTGATGAGTCACCGTGGGGGTGATATCTACCGAGAACTGAACCGACTGTGTCAGCACACTTTCTGTGGGCTTTATCGGGAGTAAGACCGTTTTCGTGCATTGTGTAAAGAATTCTTCTGTGAACAGGTTTGAGACCGTCACGAACATCGGGAAGTGCACGGGAAACAATAACTGACATTGAATAATCAAGAAATGAGTTTCTCATTTCACTATCAATGTCCACATTTATAATTTTTGAATCTTCAAATGATTGAATTTTATGTTCTTCGCTCATTACATTCACCGTTCCTTATTTTTTTACCAAAACAAAATCAGACGTCAAGGTTCTTAACGTATTTTGCATTCTTCTCAATAAATTCACGTCTGGGTTCAACCTTATCGCCCATAAGAATTGAGAATGTTTCATCTGCTTTCATTGCATCGTCAATATTTACTCTGAGCATAGTTCTGTATGCAGGGTCCATAGTTGTTTCCCAGAGCTGCTGTGCGTCCATTTCACCAAGACCTTTGTAACGCTGAATGTCGCAGCTTCCGCCAAATTCTTCAATTGCTTCATTTCTTTCTTCATCAGAGAATGCATATTTTACTTTTTTACCCTTTGAAATTTTGAAAAGGGGTGGTTGTGCAATATAGACATGTCCTTCTTCAATAAGAGGACGCATATATCTGAAGAAGAAAGTAAGAAGAAGTGTTCTGATATGAGCACCGTCAACGTCAGCATCGGCCATTATAACAATTTTTCCGTATCTGAGTTTTGTTATATCAAAATCTTCACCGATACCTGTACCGAGTGCAAGAACAACAGGAGTCAATTTATCGTTACCGATAACTTTATCAAGTCTTGCCTTCTCAACGTTGAGCATTTTACCCCAAAGAGGAAGAATTGCCTGATATTCTCTGTCACGTCCGTTCTTTGCAGAGCCGCCTGCAGAGTCACCCTCTACGATGTAAATTTCAGTAAGAGTTGAATCCTTTGAAGTACAGTCTGCAAGTTTGCCGGGAAGTGAGTTTGATTCAAGTGCAGATTTTCTTCTTGCTAAATCTCTTGCTTTACGTGCTGCTTCTCTTGCACGTGCTGCTTCAAGTGCTTTATTAAAAATAGCTTTTATAACTGCAGGATTTTCTTCAAAATATGTTGTCAGTTTTTCATAAACTGTCTGTGAAACAAGGGGAGTGATATCCGTGTTACCAAGTTTACCTTTTGTCTGACCTTCAAATTCAGCTTCTGTAAGTTTAACGCTGATAACTGCTGTAAGACCTTCTCTTACATCATCACCGGAAAGTTTTTTATCACCGTCTTTAAGAATATTATATTTTTTACCGTAATCGTTAAAAACGCGTGTAAGTGCAGTTTTAAAACCTGTTTCATGAGTACCGCCGTCAACTGTACGTACATTATTAGCAAATGAAAGAATTGTTTCATTGTAACCGTCATTATACATAAGTGCAACTTCTGCACTTCTGTCACCGCTTACTGATGAAAAATGGATTGCATTTTCATGCAGAGGTGTAAGTCCTCTTGATTCATTGATATACTCAACAAAACTACCGATACCGCCTTCATAACAATAAACTTCTTCAACGATGTTTTCAGGGTCACGGCTGTCTGTCAATGTAAGTTTAAGACCTGCATTAAGGAATGCAGTTTCACGTAGTCTTCTCTGAAGTGTCTCAAATTCATATTCTGTTGTTTCTGTAAAAACTTCCGGGTCAGCCTTGAATTTAACAAGAGTTCCTGTTTCGTTTGTATCACCTACGATTTCAAGTTCTGTCTCTATGTTACCTCTTGTAAATCTCTGACGGTGAATATGTCCGTCACGGGAAACTTCTACTTCAAGCCACTCTGAAAGAGCATTAACAACCGAAGAACCAACACCGTGAAGACCGCCTGAAACTTTATAACCGCTTCCTCCGAATTTACCGCCGGCATGAAGAACTGTCAGAACAACAGTTACTGAAGGAAGACCTGTTTTTTCATTTATTTCAACTGGAATACCACGTCCGTTATCTCTTACAGATATAACATTATCGGGATGAATTTCTACCTCAATATGAGTACAGAAACCTGCAAGAGTTTCGTCAACAGAGTTGTCAACTATTTCATAAACAAGATGATGAAGTCCTTTAGGACCTGTTGAACCGATATACATACCGGGACGTTTTCTAACAGCTTCAAGTCCTTCAAGAACCTGAATCTGGTCAGCACCGTATTCATCGTTAACAGCAGTATCCATTTCTGTTTCATCGTCAAATTTAATCAGTTTTTCTTCCATGATTTCTTCCTGATTTTCTTTTTCGATGTTTTCAAAATTATCCAATGTTATACCCTCCATAAACCTGATAAAATTATTCCGGTTTTATTTGTTGTTTTCATAAATATTTGCAGCTCTTTTAAGGAGCGTTGATGAGGAAATCTGGGATATATAAATTCTGTTACCCTCTTCTTTGTTATTTGTAAGAATAAAAGTTTTAGGTAATTCAAAACTTACATTAATAACCTGTTTATTTTTTTCAGCAACTGCAAGATAATCTCTCGTTGCTTTAGAAACAGTTGTATTATCAAGATCAAATATTCCTATAATATCATCCTGCATTATAACCGTTTCCTGACCTAAATGAAGGTACATAAAATCACCTTAAATTATTTTTCCGTTTTCAACATGAAAACTTTTACCGCTCTGCATTCTCAATACCTGCGTAGGTTCACAACAAGAAATAAAAACCTGCCAGTCCTTTAATTTATTTAAAATATAATCCTGACGTCCTGTATCAAGCTCACTCATAACATCATCAAGAAGTGCTACAGGTTGTTCATTATTTATTTGTTTTATAAGTGATGCTTCAGCAAGTTTGAGAGATAATGCTGCAGACCTTTGCTGACCTTGTGAACCGAAATTTTTTATGTTTTTTGAATTTAAAATTACATCAAAGTCATCTCTGTGAGGACCTTTGGAAGTAAATTTATTTTTTATATCGTTTTCACGCGATTTTTTAAGAGCATTTGAAAGAGATAAAATAATATCTTTTTCTTCATTTTTATTTTCTCTGCCTACCTGATTGTATTTTATTTCAAGAATTTCTTTGCCGTTTGAAATACCATCGTAAATTTCTATTGCTGATTTAGTCAGAGAGTCTGTATATTTAATTCTTTCAGCAGTAATTTTTCCGCCTAAATTTGCAATGGTTTCATCCCAACAATCAAGCATATCAAATTCATATGATGTATTGTTAAAATTTTTAAGTAAAGCATTTCTCTGTTTCATGCTTCTTACATAATCTGAAAGCATTCTTGCATAAGAAGGTTTTAACTGACTTATTGCAATATCAAGAAATCTTCTTTTTTCATCAGGTCCGCCTTTTATTAAATTAAGATGTGACGGCGAAAAAACTACGGAAAAAAATTCTCCTATAATACTTCGGGGTGATACCATTTTAACTCCGTTTTTATAAGTTTCCTGCTTAGAAATATCACTCAGAAGTGTTATATTCTGTTCACGATTTTCTGAAAAATAGTCCATTGAAATTTCATATTTTTCTTCATCATAAGGAATCATTTCCGAATTTTTTCTTGTACGGAAACTTTTAAAACCGGTAAAAAGCCATATTGCTTCAATAATGTTTGTTTTACCCTGACCATTTTCACCGTAAATAACATTTATCCCTTTATCCGGAATAAATTCTAAATCTTTTAAATTACGAAAACTTTTAGCTTCAAATTTTGTAATTATCATTTTAAATTATCTCATAAATTTTTCTTTCAAATTCTGCTTTGTCACCTACACGCATTTTTTTACCGCGTTGTGTGCAGATTTCTCCGTTTACTTTGACTTCGCCTTCCTGAATCACTATTTTTGCATGACCGCCTGACTGAACTGCATCACACATTTTAAGAAAAGCATCAAGTCTGATAAATTCAGTTGATATTGAAATTTTTTTAGTTTCTTTTTCTTTGATTTTAACTTTTATTTTCATTATGCTTTCAACCTCATAGGTAAAACAAGATAAAGGAAATTATCGTTTTCGGGCGGAAGAATAACGATGGGAGAAGTAGGTCCGTTAAGTTCAATTCTTACCTCGTCAACGTTACAATTTTTAAGTGCATCAAAAATATATCTGTTATTGAAACCGATTTCAACACGACCGCCGTCAATTTTTGCAGGAATTTTATCGTTTGCAGTACCGACGGAAGTTACACTTGAAATTTTAATTGAATCTGTATCAAAAATACATCTCAGGGGACTCTTGAATTTATCTGTGATAATAAGAGAAGTTCTTTCAATACTCTGAATAAAAGTTTTTGTGTCAACACGTGCCACAGTTGTTCCTGAAAGAGGAATTGCAGTTGTGTAATTAAGAAATTCACCTTCAAGAAGTCTTGAAACAATTGTATAATTATCAACTTCAAAACTGATATGTCTTTTACCAACATTAATTGCTATTACACCATCAGGTGAAGAAGCAGTTTTAACAACTTCATCAATTGATTTTGCAGGTACAACGAATGAAACATCATTTCCTGAGTAATCTATGTTTTCTGTTCTTATTGCAAGACGGAAACCGTCGAGAGCAACAAGTTTGATTTTCTTTTCAGAAATTTCAAATTTTATACCTGTATGTATTACTTTTGAATCGTTGGCAGCAACTGCAAAAATTGTCTGGCTGACCATTTCTTTAAGAATTTTGCTGTCAACAACAATCGGAAAACCTGAATCAACATTTGGAATTTCAGGAAAATCTGTTGCAGAAATTCCCATAAGTGAAAATTCTGATTCTCCACTTTTTATTTTATATTTAAGTCTGTCATCTTCTGAAAATATAGAAACTGTGTCTCCGGGAAGATGACGAAGAATATCACAAAGAGTTTTTGCGTTGAGAACTATGCTTCCCGGTTCTTCTATTTTTGCATTTATTGAAGTATTGATACCTACTTCAAGATCATAAGCACTCAGAATAAGTTCATTACCGAGGGCTTTAAGTAAAATTCCTTCAATTGCAGGAATTGTTGATTTAGTTGAAACAACTTTCTGAATTACCTGACATACTTCAGATAATTTCTGTGTGTCGCAAATTACTCTCATCAGAAAAAACCTCCGTGATAAAGAAAATAAATAATATAATTATTTTAGTATTAGTAGTAGGGGCTGTTTAAAATGTGTAAAAGTCTTATAAAGCTTTATTCTTCTAAAAAATTTTACAGATTTTTATTTGAAAATAATTTTAATACATTTTAAAGTTTTTAAGTTTAAAAATGTGGAAAAGAAAATGTTTAAAAACTTTCTGTGGAAAATTTAAAAAAATGTGGAAAACTTTTTCAGAATTATTTAATAATATCTGTTCCCATATAAGG
>JAZOAY010000034.1:0-4898 GCA_045595725.1 Acutalibacteraceae bacterium
TCCGTCATTAAGACAGTTTTCAAGAAACGGGCGGTTATCATACCAATACCAGTCATAAATAAAAACGTTGACGCCGTAAGAAACAGCGCAGTTAATCTGCATTTCCATAACCCTGCTGTCAGCTTCGTTAACATATCCCCATGTGGGAATACGGGGCCAACGGCAACCTTCATAGCCTCTGTTGGTCATTGCTTTAACAGTCTGCCATTCACCATAGCCCTCGGGCCAGAAAACACGGGTTCTCGGCTCGTCACCTGTGTAAGACGGCCATATAAAGGCGGCAATATCATAATTTTTCATATCATTACCTCACAAACGCAGTCAGTCTGATTTTTTAGTATTGTTTCTTTCATATGAGCTCCTCATATAGTTTGATATCAACATTATAACATATACAATTAAAACAAATCAACCTAAATACAAAAACGTGTACTTTTAAGTAAGCAATTTTTACTTACCCAACAAAATAACAAGGTGAATTTTATGATTTGGCAAAACCTTTTGTGCGCATTACACGTTCATGTTTGAAAAAAGGACCGAAAATTTCGTGCACTATAGCACGTTGACTCCAGCAAGTCATTAATGTATGCTTGAGTTAAGGAGAAAAGTCCACAATACGAGATATACTTTTGTTCCTACAGAGACAATAAAATAACGTTTATAAGTGAACAAGCACACTTTCTCTCCTTAATATTTCAAAACAAGGAGAAAACCGAGGAAAGGCATCATCTGTGTACAAATCGGTGACTTTCAACCATTTCTCACAATCGCAAAACAACATAAAGATGATATGATTTTCGGCATCCTTAATAAAAATTTCGCTTGGTTCTCCTGTCCCGCAGATAAGGTGGATAATATTGTAAAATTCATTGGTGTTCCAACCGATGATTGATAGTTAAAAATGTAAATAAACAAGCCTGAGCATTACTCCACAGGCTTGTTTGTTCAGTTTTTATTTAAATTACCAAAGTGTTGTAATACCTCTTGCATGGGCATTTACCCGTGCCACATCAACAGTATTAATTCTATCGTCACCGTTAACATCAAGACATTCAAACTCATAGCCTGAAATACTTGACATGCCCCTCGCATGAGCATTCGCACGGGCAGTATCAATGGTATTCACTCTGCCATCACCGTTAACATCACCGATTAAATGAATTTTTACATCTTGTGTGACACTTGTATCTTCTACAATAATCTCATAGCTTCTCGCTACATGCTTGTTTTTTGAAACAGTCAGTGTATAAATACCCTCAGTAACACTTTCAAAAACATATGATACATTATTTCCTTGTAATGTTACCTGACGTACTTCTTCTGAGCCGACCTTCTGCAAGGTAACGGTTATGGGATCTGTATCTGAAAGATAGCTTGTTATTTCACCTTCAATTGTTATCTTTTCTACGGGACCGAGCGGGTCTGTGTAATCTGTAACATAGCTTTCTGCACATACTGAGCAGGTATAGGTTGTATAGCCATACTCATCAAGTGTAGGCGGTGTTACAACAGAAATATAATCATGTCCTGTTGCTTCAACAATTGTGTCTTCGAGTGAAATTTCATTTATGCCGTCTTCATCGCTGAAGATTTTACCGCATACAGAACAGCTCCAATATTTAATGTTTCCTTCTTCTGTACACGTTGCCTGTTTCTCCTCTGTCATCTGCAGAGAATGTCCGAGGCTTTCGATTACGGTGTTTTCATTTCTCACATATCCGCAGACATTACATTCCTCGTGTTTTTCACCGTCTGAAGTACAGGTAGCATCCGCATCTGTTACCCATTCAAAATCATGAGGTTCATTTATAAGAACTTCACCGCAGGAGCAGACCTTGAAATGATTTTCCCCGTCACTTGCCCACTCAAACTCATCTGCATCATCATGTCCCTTTGCTTCAACAATTGTGTCTTTGAGTGAAATTTCATTTACACAAGCCTCATCGCTGAAAAGCTTACCGCAAACAGAACAGGTCCAATATTCAATATTGCCGTCTTCTGTACATGTCGCTTCTGTTGCCTCTGTATACTGAAGAGAATGTCCGAGCCTTTCGATTACTGTGTTTTCATTTCTCACATATTCGCACCAAATACATTCCTCATGCTTTGCGCCGTCTGAAGTGCAGGTTGGGTCTGCATCTGTCACCCATGCAAATATATGTGCTTCAATTGAAATAATTTCACCGCAGGAGCATAATTTATAATGATATTCCTCATTAAAATTAAAATCGACTGAATTTCTGTCATCGTGTCCTTTTGATTCGATAACGGTGTCTGAAAGGAAGATTTCTGTCGTATATTCCTCATCGCTGAACATTTTGTTACAAAGCGTACAGGTCCAGTATTCGATATTACCTTCTTCAGTACACGTCGCATCTAAAAACTCTGTGTGAATAACACTTTCAGACGGATGGGCAAAAGCAGGAATTACTGTCTCCTCTGCAGTTACCCGAGTAGTTGCATCAGAATCAAGATAAAGCTTTCCGCAGGTGCATACGTAGTAAGCAATACTACCGTCATTGAAGCAATCGGCCTCTGTACCCTCAACAAATTCAAGGATTTCACTGTTGCACACGTGTGATGCAAGTACCGTACAGCTTGCAGTATTTCCGTGGACTGTTGTTGCCGTGATAATTGCCGTTCCTTTTCCCACATACGTTACAAGACCGTTTTCATCAACTGTTGCCACGTCTTCGTTGTCAGATTCCCATACAAGTGATTTGTCTGATGCATTTTCGGGAGTTACTGTTGCAACAATCTGAACAGTCGGATTATCATTAGAGATATCTGCTTCTGTTTTATCAAAAACCACACTGATGCCTATAATTTCATAATCAATTGCTTGTGTTCCTTCGTTTATCACATAGTTTGTGTCAGTAATTACCGCGGTTGCAGTATATTCGCCTGCATTTGTGTTTGTGCCGTTTCCTACCTGAGCATTAACTCTTTCACCGTTAATATCAAGGTAATAAGCTGTAACGGAATGAGCATTTCCGTCATATTCAAACCGGGTTTCTTCACTCCAGATGATATCAACTGCTTTGGGAGTAATTGTGTAAGCTACCTGCTCTGTGCCCTCTTTAATTGTGTAGTTGGGGTTATCAAATACTACGGTAGCGGTATATGTACCCGCATCTGTATTGATACTGTTCTGAACCTCAACATCAACAACACTCCAATTTTCATCAAGGAAGCTTGCAGTTAATGTATGGGAATTACCGTCATACGGAATGACAATATTTTCCGCATATATATCGTCAACATACCAGCTTATTTCAACCTCTCTGGGGACAATTTCAATATCAGTTACCACATAACCGTCAATACCGTTAATACCGTAAAGCACCATAGTCTGAGTACCCGTATTGGTGTTGTTATCCCAGATATTAAGTGTGTAATCGTCGCCTTCCATAAGCTGAATATTTCCGATAAAGATTTTAACATCAATATCGTCACCGTAAATATATTCATCCTTAATTTCAATCACGGCATCATCTGTAAGAGATGCTCCGTGTGAAATCTTTATGTAGCCGTCATAGGAGTTTGCATCCCAATCAAGAGAGATAATTTCTCCGTTTTCATCACGGAAGAAGCAGGACGTGCCGCGCAAGCCGTACAGGGTGTGGAAATTGTCAGGAGATTCTATCGTAACACCGTTTACGAATTCACCGTCTGAAAGCGTTCCTGCACTGTCGGCACCGAATACTATTTTTTCGATGTCAAAGGTACCGCCTTTTATCTGAAGATAACGGTTTTCTGTAACTTCAATTTTTTCACATTCAAAATTGCCGCCGCTGATTGTTAAATCTGCGTCTAAAAAAACATCTGCCTTAAAGATACCGCCGTTAATTTTTGCATCACCGCTGTAATTACAAAGACTTACATCTGAAGCTACAAATTCACCGCCGTAAATGTTGAGTGTTCCGTTGTTTTCAAGTGCAATATACGTGCCCTGAATTTTACCGCCTTCAATAGTAAGCCTTCCGTAATTACCTATTGCACCGGAAGAATCTCTCGCTTCGGTGGTAATCTCACCTGTACCGATATCATCTCTTATGGTTACGGTTGCGTTCTTGCCGACGATAACGGCATAATCATCTTCAGTCTGCAGAATTGTCTTTCCGTTCAGATCGAGAGTGACTGTACCTGAAGTAAATTCAATGGGACTTTCAAGAGTAACATCCTCAAGGAGAGTGAGGACTGTCTTGTTGCCCTCCTGCTGAGCTGCCGTCAAAGCCTCCTCAAAGGTTTTGTAGTGCGTTGTTTCTCCTGTTTTGCCGTCCATAACTCTTGCGACAAAGGCCTCTCTTACTTCAACATATTCTTCAATTGAAAGCTGATCGTCAGCTACGTCGACTTTTTCAGAATAAGTGTCGTAGTAATTCACACCCTCTGCAAGAAGGTCGTTAAGATAAAGAACGTTCGATTCAAGTCTGTTTTCAATTGAGATGCCTCTCGGGAAATAACCGCCGTAAAGCGTGTAACTGTCATAAGCTCTGCTAAACGTAACGGCGCCGGAAACAGTTCCGCCGTAGATATTAATTTCATCACGGGAACCGCCGTCATAGAAAGCAGCACCGTTGGCACTTGTTATTGTACCGCCATAAACGTTTACGGCAGCACGGCCGTCTACATATATTGCCGTACCTGAGTTGCTGTCAATCTGACCGCCGTAAATATTAAGTCTTTCATCACAATAGATGGCATATTGGTTTCTATCTATTTTATTGGATTCTACGGCAATTCTACCGCCATAGATATTGACCACGCCCGCGTTGCCTGTGATCGGACCGTCTATATAAAGTGCATATATAGAGTTGGGATATTGACCGCTGTCGTAATATCTCATAATGGTACCGCTGTAAATATTGAGTTCTTTTGCAAGATGAGCATATACG
>JAZOAY010000035.1:0-18751 GCA_045595725.1 Acutalibacteraceae bacterium
GAAAACAAACTCATTCATATCGGTAAACCTATCGAAATGGATGATGAACTTTTCAGAGAACAGCTCAAACGTCTTGACAAGGCTTCAAAAGACGAAAAGTCAGATATCAAATCCATTGTTGAAGAAATTGTTCCCACTTACAAAAGAAAAAAATAAATAAATAAATAAAACAAAACCTATTCCGACAAGAATAGGTTTTGTTAATTTTTTGTTCATAAATTTACATGCAAATAGTCATAAATCGGGAATATAATCTTAAATTGAGAAAATAATCAGGAGAAATTTGTCATGCTTAAGAAAATTTCAGGTTTTATTGTAAATAAAAGATACATTGTTTTGGGATTAATGCTGGCACTTTGTATTGTGTCCGCTATGCTTATTCCGAAAGTAAATATCAATATGGACATGACTAAATATCTGCCCGAAGATTCTTCAATGAGTATTGGTATGGGTATTCTTGCAGAAGAATTTCCCAATATGGAAACTCCGAAAACTGTCCGTGTTATGCTTAAAAATCTGACCGAGGTTGAGAAAACAAACTTTAAAATTGACCTTGAAGCAATTGAAAACGTTGACAGCGTTACATATAATCCTGATACAAACAATAAAGATGGTTATACGCTTTATACAGTAAATACTTCCTGCGATTACGGCACACAGGAAATGATGACGCTCAAGGATACAATCACACGTGAATTTTCAGATTATGGGGTGGTTTGTAAAGACGATAACACAACAGGTGCAGACCTGCCTTTGTGGGTTATTGTTGTTGCGTTTTCACTTCTTATGGTTGTGCTCATTGTGATGTGTGCATCATGGTTTGAACCTGTACTTTTCCTTGCAACAATCGGAGTTGCAATAGGTTTCAATATGGGTACAAACGTAATTTTTCCTCACGTATCTCAGATGACTTTTTCCATTGCCGCAATTTTGCAGGTGGTTCTTTCAATGGACTACTCAATTATCCTTATGAACCGTTACCGCCAGGAAAAAGCAAAAACAGCTGATAAATATGAAGCGATGAAAGAGGCTTTGCTAAATTCATTTTCATCTGTTACTTCAAGCGGAATGACTACGGTTATCGGTCTTCTCATGCTTGTTTTCATGAGTTTTACAATCGGTATGGACTTAGGTCTTGTTCTGGCAAAAGGCGTAATTTTCAGTATGCTTTGCGTGTTTACGGTTCTTCCTGTCCTTATTCTCGTTTTTGATAAGGTTCTTGAAAAATCTTCAAAGAAAGAGCTTCATATTCCTTTCGGCAAAGTAGCAAAGGCACAGTACAAAGGCAGAAAAATTATTGCAGTTGTTTTCGTTCTTCTTTTCGTGGGAACATATTTCCTGCAGAATATTACGGAAATTACTTACACAATTCAGTCGGAAGACGAAATTGCAGAAGTTTTTCCAACGGCAAATCCTGTTGTGATGGTTTATGAAAACAAGGATGAAGAAAAACTTGCTCCCATTGCATACAAGTTTGAAAAACATGAAAAAGTCAACAGTATTCTCGGTTACTCAACAACTCTGGGAAGAAGTTGCACTGCAAACCAAATGGTGTCTACAATTGAATCCCTCGGTGCGGATATGGGGATTGATGCATCAGTTCTTTCTGTTCTGTATTATGACAAATTTGCAGGAGACAGCGTAAAAGAACTGACCCTTGGTGAAGTTCTCAACTTCATTTCAGAAAAAGTAGTTCCAAATAAAATGTTCGCATCTTACATTGATGATACAATGAAAGAAAACATGGGACTTATTGAAAAATTTGCAGACAAAGATGCTCTTACAAAGAAAATGTCAGCAAAGGAAATTGCAGACCTTTTCTCAATGGGCGAAGACGAAATAAAACAGGTTTTCACACTTTACTTTGCAGAAAAAAGTTCTGTTTCTTCAGGTGAGATGACAATGGAACAGTTCGGCAAATTTGTTCTCAATGATGTTGCGACAAATGAGATGTATTCTTCATTCTTTGACAAAGAAACTACGGAAAAACTCTCTTTGCTTGAAACTTTCTGCAATAAAAATGCAGTAACGAAACCTCTCTCTGCAGGAGAACTTGCAAAGGCAATGGGTATTGAAGAAAACCTTGCAAAAATGCTTTATGCATATTACTTTGCAAATGACAAATCTTATACACCCTCTGAAATTACTTTCACAAACCTAGTGAAATTTATGGAAAGTGATATTCTCTCAAATCCTATGTTCTCATCATATTTTGATGAAGAAACTGCATCTCAGTTTGGTATTCTCACTCAGTTTGCAGATAAAAAGGGTGTTCAGACTCAGCACACAGCAGAAGAATTGTCTGCGATGCTGGGGGTTGAAGAAAGTCTTATCAAGGGAGTATTCACTCTCCGTTTCGGTATTGCAAACGGTAAAACCATGTCAATGGAAGAACTTGTTGATTTTATTCTTTCTGATGTTGCAGGAAGTCCTCTTTTCGCTTCACAGATTGACGGACAAATGCTGTCACTTCTTCAGATGATGGACAGAATTATTGATGCAGTTGTATCCGGTGAAAAACTTTCATATAAGGATGTTTCTTCACTTTTGGGTATCGAAAAAGACCTTGCAAAAATTCTCTTCTCGGTCTATGATTTCAGTAAAAATGGTGTGAATAAAAAACTCTCGCTTCATGAGGTTCTCACATTCCTTGGCAAGAACAAAGAAATGTTCAAAGATGCTATGGATAAAAGTCAGCTTGAACTTGTGACAATGGGCAGTACTCTTGTTGACGGAGTTGTGAAAGGCGAAAAATACACAGCTGAAAAACTGTCACAGCTTCTCGGAATGGACAAGTCTCAATTAAGACAGCTTTTCATGCTTTATAGGTCAACCTACGGTGACACAAGTTCATGGAAAGCTTCAATAAAGGAATTTGTTGATTTCATTGAAAATGATATTCTCACAAATCCGGATTTTTCATGTTTTATTGACGGAGAAATGACCTCATATATTTCAACTGCAAAGACAGTAATTGACGGTGTGGTTTCGGAAGAAAAATTCACATCAGTTGAATTAGCAGATATGATGGCAGGTTTTTCAGAACAACTTGACGAAAACACAATGTCACTTATGTATCTCTACTATTCAGCGGTAAACTTTGCTGACAAAAACTGGGAAATGACAATTGCAGAACTCTTTGATCATCTTTACAACAACATGCTTGATGATGAGCGTTTCTCGGCAATTATAGATGATGCCACAAAAAAGCAGATACGCGGTGCAAAAGGTCAGCTTGAAGACGGACTTTCTCAGATGAAAGGCAAAAATCATTCTCTGATGATGATTGACACCACACTTCCCGTTGAAGCAGAGGAAACAACTGAGTTTATATCAGCATTTATTGAAGAATGTGATAAGAAGCTTGAGGGTAACTATTACCTTATCGGTAATTCTCCTATGAGTTATGAAATGTCACAGTCTTTTGACAAAGAAATGCTTCTTATCACATTACTTACGGCAGTTGCAATTTTCCTTGTTGTGGCAATAACTTTCAGAAGTATTACAATTCCTCTTATTCTTGTTCTTCTTGTTCAGGCGGGTGTTTATATTACAGTTGCCGTAACAGGCTTAAGAGGGTTAAGCATTTATTATCTTGCACTTCTCATTGTTCAGTGTATTCTTATGGGTGCTACAATTGACTATGGAATTCTGTTTACAAATTATTATCGTGAAAGCAGAAAGACAATGGATATCAGACAGTCGATTGTTGCAGCTTACGAAGGTTCAACCCATACTATTTTCACATCAGGACTTATTATGATTTTTGTAACGGGTGTTCTGGGATTTGCTCCCATTGACCCCACAATTTCACAGATTTGTCTGACCGTTTCAATCGGTGCACTTTCTGCATGTGTGCTTATACTGTTCGTTCTCCCCGGTGTTGTTGCAGCATTTGATAAGCTGACATCAAAAGATAAAAAGAAGAAAAAGTAAAATAAAAGCAGTAGAGATTTTTTACCTGTATTCATAGAATCCCTACTGCTTTTTTATATTAATTTACGTATACTGTGAAGTAGCTTGAATAACATTTTCATAGAGTTTATAAACCAGTAGTTTTTCTGTATTGACTTGTTGCAAATAAATAAAAAATATGTTAACATTAGTGAAAGTATTAATTTTTTATCGGGGGTGCTATGTCGTTAGTGTGATCTGTAGTCATGTTGAATTTCTATGTTAGTTATTATTAAGGAGTTGAAAAAAATGAAAAGAAATATTATTAAAATTGTTAGCGTGATATTAACGGTAACAATAATGTTGTCGATGTTTACAGTTTTAGCTTTTGCTGCACAGGAAGTTAATCTTGTTGACTCAAAAAAAGTATTATTGATTCAAAATGATTTGCCATGGCATTTTTCTTCCAATACAAAAGTTTTGACTAAATTAAATGCAAATTATAGTGTAACTAGTACAGGCGAATTCACAGCAGAAATGCTATCAAATTATGGTGTAGTTATTTTAGCCAACGATCAGACAACAGCTACATATGCTGATTATAAAAAATTTAAATCTGAGTTGGAGTTGTTTGCTCAAAACGGTGGAACAGTTGTTTATGGAGCTTGCGATGAAGGTTCAGGTCATGGTGGTTCACTGTCTCCGGAACTTCCTGGTGGGGTAATAAAATATTTAGGTTATTCAAATTACAATTACATACAAGATAAAAATCATCCCATTGTAACTG
This sequence comes from Acutalibacteraceae bacterium, assembly GCA_045595725.1. GTDB lineage: Bacteria > Bacillota > Clostridia > Oscillospirales > Acutalibacteraceae > SIG575. Next base: position 4,682 of record JAZOAY010000035.1, read on the forward strand.
GTGTTTTGACGGACGGAAAAGCGATAACCGATGCTGATTTATATAGTAATTACTGCTCACATACATGCTTTAAAGAAAATACTCTTCCTGTCGGAACAAATGTAATTTTGCGTTCGTCTGCAGATAATGCACCAACTCTTATTGAGTATCCGTACGGAGAAGGCTTGATAATTGCCAGTGGCTTGACATGGGAATGGGGATATGATAGTAGCAAACCCGGTGAATATTCCAAAAAGGCTATGGATGACTATTTTGCGTACGCTATTCAATATTATAATTCGATTATAGAGTTTACTGTTGATAATGTAGGAATTAATGCAGGCTTTAAATATAATGATACCTTTTTCAATACAACATCGTATATTTATAATCATGAATTATCAAAGGCTTCATTAGGCTTGGCAATCTCTGCCATGGTGAATGATGGTGGTGATTACAAAAATAAAAGGCCGGTTGCCGCTGAAAAACTTTTTGAAGATTTAGGATTTGATGAGTACAGTCCATACGGATACAACAGAGTTCCAACTCAGAATTCAATTGCATGTGTTTTTGCATATAAAAACATTGATGCTACAAAATCATCGGTTATAGCAATTGCTATTCGCGGAGCTGGATACGAAGGTGAATGGAGCGGAAATTTCAATATCGGAAATGATACTACTCATGAGGGTTTCAACATAGCAAAAAGAACAGTTTTGGAAGAATTGTCAAAGTTTGTTGAATCAAAAGGGGATGGTATTTCTTATAAAGATAACATTAAATTCTGGGTTACCGGATATTCTAGATCTGCCGCTACAGCAAATCTGGTTAGTGCAACATTGAATAATGCTTCGCGCAATGAAGGTATTATTGATGATGGGCAAAAGTGTTATAAATTGGATGGATGTAGCTACGAAGCTAAAGATATTTTCACATACACTTTTGAAACACCGAGAAATACTCGCGATGTTAATGCTAAAGCGGATGTATATCAGAATATTTTCAATATTGTTAATAGAATAGATATAGTACCTCGAGTAGCTCCTTCGGCATGGAAATATGTAAGATACGGAAAAGATTGTTACTTGCCATCAAATGAGTCTCTTGATACCGATTTATATAACGAACTGTACAATCGTATGACGAACGCATATTATGAAATTACTAAAAGTCATAAAACCTACACGGGAGATTGCAGTTTTTATGAATTCAAAATTAAACCTTCAATTCCAGGCGTACTGCTTCCTCCGTTAGGTGGTCCGGCGTTAAAAGTTGAAATAAGGGAGAATAAATCTATAAACCAGGGTGTTTATTTAGACAATATAGTTAATTATCTTGCCAAAACAATTCTTCTCTCACCGGCAAAATATCTTAGGGACTATCAAGCGACAGTTACCAAATTGGTTTATACTATTAAGGGAAACCCTGAACTGGATAAAGCTATTGAGAGTGAATTGTTCTCTCAATACATTATGGATCATATTGGTCTTGATGTTCTAAGTTTGGAGGCTGTAGAAAAAGTATTAACGGAAGCTTTGGTTTTTGTAGGTAAAGATGCTGGCTTAACTTATAAGGATGCAAGGGAAACTGTTGATAATTTAGAGTGGTTGTTGGCTGCAACATTGTCACATCCAAATTATTTACTTACAATATTTAAAAATTTAGGAGATCTTTTTGTTTCTCATGAACCAGAAACTACATTAGCGTGGATGTTGGCTGTTGACGGTGATTATAAAGATGGCGGTAAAGCTTTATCCGAGATACTTACAGGTGGCGAAACATATAGGATTGCGATGATTAATTGTCCTGTTGATATAGAAGTGTATGACGCTGAGGGTATATTGAGAGGTGCAATAATCAATGATGAGGTTCAGTTTATAGAAAATGGCATTAGTGTTTATATTGACGAAAATGGTCAGAAATGTTTTTATATGCCAAATAAAAATGAATACAGACTTCAAATAACCGGAACTGATAATGGCAAAATGTCCTGCTCTTTTGTTGACTACAATTTTGATACGTGTGAAAAAGTTACAGGCTCTAATTATTATGACATTCCCGTTTCCGATGGTTCGGAATTTGTTGCTTATCTTGATGAAAAGAGTTCTGATGGAATTGTTGACGATGTTATCATGGTGAATAATGAAACAGGAGATGTTATATCAAAATCAGAAGTGGTAGATTTCGGTGAGACGGAAATATACACGATTTCTACATCAACAAATAGTTCTACTGCAACTGTTTTTGGCGGTGGAAAATATTACAAGGGTGAACATGCACAGGTATCTGCACTACCAACAGAGAATGATGTATTTATCGGTTGGTATAAGAATGATGAACTTATAACTGAAGACATTACTTATAAATTTAGAGTTGAAAAGGATTGCTTATTGGAGGCCAGATTTATTTCACTTTCTCTCGAAGATTTATCTCTGATATATAGAGATGTTATTAAGTTGCCGTCAAATACTGATCTTGAGGGAGGAGCATATACAATAACTTATGAATCGTCAGATCCATCTATTGTGATGGTTGATGGAGATGGCACTGTTTATGCGATTGGCACCGGTAATGCAACGATTACATGTACAATAACAGATGAGAGCGGTAATACTATAAGCGATAGTTGTGATGTTGAAGTGAGTTACACATGGTGGCAGTGGCTTATTATTATTTTACTATTTGGCTGGATTTGGTATTAAAATATAGCGTAGTATATATTTATTTAAATCTTGAGTTTTATTAACTAAATATGTGCGGGTGCTGCTACTCTGATAAGCAAAAACAAACTAACCATGTGAATTATTTATGAGCAAGAAAACATAATTAAGCTAAGAGAACCGTAACTTGATATCAGGTTGCGGTTCCTTTCATTGTTTGAGTATATATTTTTAATTCATAAAACGTAATATTTATCAATTTGTTTTATCCCTTAACCGAACCGCCTGTTACTCCGCCTACATAGAATTTTTGTGTTGAAATGAACAGTATTGCAATCGGTATTGAAACAATAACTGCACCTGCGGCAAACTGAGTATAATAATTGTGGATAAATTCTTTTTCAAGCATTTTGAAAAGTCCCAATGCAACGGTGTAGTTTTCGTAGTTGTCACCCATGATAACCGATGCGAAAATATAGTCAATCCAGGGTGCGGTGAATGAAGTGAGCAGAGTATAAATAATAATAGGTTTTGACATTGGCAGTGTAATTTTCCAGAAAATTCTCCCCCTTGTTGCACCGTCAAGCATTGCTGCTTCATCAAGTGCCCTCGGTACTGTGTCAAAAAAACCTTTCGCTACATAAAATCCAAGTCCCGTACCTGCTGAGTAAACTAAAATGAGAGCGAGTAATGACTGCTCAATTCCGAATGCTTTGAGAACATAATAAACTGCAATCATAGACATAAATCCCGGGAACATGCCTAAGATAAGGGCAATGTTCATCAGGGGTTTTCTCATTTTAAAACGCAGTCTCGACATGGTATAGGAAACGGAAAGAACAAAAAATGTGGAGATTATACACGTTACCACGGACACAAAAAGTGTGTTGAGAAACCATCTTGAAAATTCAAAAGTTGTATTATCGGTCAATAAACTAATATAGTTCTGAAAAGTGTAACCTTTTGGGAGAAAATATGGGGTGAATGAACCTGTTTCTTCTCTGAAAGAGGTGAGTATAACCCATAAAATGGGAAGCACCCATACAAGTGCAAGAACTGAGAGAAAAACGTATACAAAAACATTTGTGATTTTCCTTTGAGTGGACATTTTTCTCATCCGAATTCCTCCTCGTTTTTGTAAGATGAAGTTCTCCTGTAAGCGATGAGTGAGAACACGGCTGAAATAATAAACACAAGTATACCGATTGTGGCAGCATAAGAATAGTCTTTACTGTTTACAGTCAGTTTATAAAGCCATGTAACCAGCAAATCGGTTTTACCTGCCTGATAGTAGTCAAGTGTTGCAGGACCGCCTCGGGTTAAGAAATAAATGATGTTGAAGTTGTTGATGTTACCTATAAACTGAGTTATAAGATAAGGTGCGGTCACGAAGAAAACGTAAGGCAGAGTAATTCTGAAATATTGGGTAACGGGAGTTGCACCGTCAATTTTAGCGCTTTCATAAAGGTCTTCGGGAATATTCATGAGAATACCTGTTGTAATAAGCATAGTGTAGGGAATGCCTATCCACAGGTTTATTACGATAACTGAAATTCTCGCAAGAGTGGCATTTGTCAGAAAAGGAACATAATCGGAAATTATTCCTGCGTTTTCAAGCAGAACATTGAGTGGACCGTCATCATCAAGAATGTTTCTCATAACAAGAAGTGAAACAAACTGAGGAATTGCAATTGAAAGAATGAAAATTGTCCTGTAAAAGCCTTTTATTTTTATTCCTTTTTTGTTGATAAGCATTGCAAGAAGCATGCCGAGAATATAGTTTAGGGATGTGGCTAAAGTTGCCCACAGAAGTGTCCATGCGAGAACAGGGAAAAATGTTTTGCCGAGAGTACTGCCTGAAGACAGCATGGCTTTGAAGTTTTCAAGCCCTACCCATGTGAAAAGATTTCCCGGTGGCTGATGATGTCTGTCAAAGTTTGTAAAGGCGATTAAAATCATGAAAACAAGGGGAAGGACAGTCAGCGTAACTACACCTGTTACGGGCAGAAAAAGGAGAGTTTTGTGAAGGAGTGAGTCTCCGTATTCTGCAATTTCTTTTCTGAAAGATAAAGGCTTTTTTCCTCTTTTTATTTCAGTCTCAAGCTCATAACTCTGTATACAGGCTGACCTGTAAAGGAAAAGAAAAGCGAGTGCAATGAAAATCGCAAAAACTCCGTAAAGGAGAATTAGCATTGAGTTGTCACCGGGAAGAAGAATGTCAATGCCTTTTTCTTCATCAAAAACCCAGCCCTGTTCAGTTGTACCTAAAGACTTCAGTTTTCCTATTGCTGAAAAACCGTAGGAAAACATATAAATAAAAAAAGAAATCTGAACGCTGAGAAAAATAATTCCCTTTACAATCTGACCTCTGAAAAAATGGGAAATTCCCATTACAAAAAATGATAATTTTGTAAGAAAACTTCCCTTTGTGAATGAATTAAAAAACTGTTTCATTTTATCTGTCTATGATTATTTTGCAGTTGTACTTTCTTCTTCTTTGTTCGTGGATGCAAGAACAGCATTTACAAAGGCATCAAGTTTTTCTTTTACGTTTTCCTTTGTTATGGTGCCGTCAATAAGCCCTGTGCCGAATGCTTCAGCAGGAGTCCAGAAGTTTGAAACCTGGTCAATTGAAGTCTGGAGAATTGAATGCATTGACTGTGCCGTGAGTGCGCCTACTACTTCGTTTGATGACATAATTTCTTTGTCACCTGAAAGTTCCATATGTGTAGGTGCATAACTTCTGTCACGAAATCTTGCTTCCTGAGCTTTTCTGTCTGTGAGGAAGTCAGCCAGCATGTGTGCTTCTTCAGGATGTTTTGTCTGCGCATTTACTCCGTAGAGCTTGAAGTTTGCCATGGAAATCATATCTTTATCTGAACCGTTCAGTCTGATTGTGGGAAGCTTTGCAACACCGAAATCATCTCCGAGACTGTTTTTGATATCTTCTGCGTTCCATGTTCCCGATACTGCAGAGCCGAGAGTTCTTGCTTTGAAACCTGCTTTGATTTTTGCATCGTCAAGGCTTGCAAATTTTTTGTTTCTCACAAGGTCAATCATATAGTTTGCTGCCATAATGCCTTTTTCGGAGTTGAAGTCACATTGAGTTTTGTCTGTTCCTTTTTCACCGAAAAGTGTACATCCGGCAGTAAAGAAGAAAGAAGATGAGTACCAGCCGTCATCAATTTTCATTGCGAAGTTTGTAACCTTGTCGCCTGTGTTTTTTGCAAGGATTGATTCAAGGGATTTTACTTCATTATCTGAAAAGATTGATTTGTCATAATAGAGGAAAAATGTGTCGGATGAAGCGGGATAAGCGTAAATTTCTCCGTCAACCGTTGCTGCAAGAACTGAGGAGTCGTTGTTTCTTGTTTTGATTTTTGTGTCGGTAACTCTGTAAAGCGCACCTGCTTTTTTCAGTGTTGCAATCTGGTCACTTGCGAAAGAAAAAACATCGGCTGCGGCAGAAACGTCTTTGAGAATTTCCGTTGCTGCATCATCTTCACCTACAAAACTTAATTTGATGTCCCATTCTTTTTCGGGATGGTCTTTTTTGAATTCATCAACAAGTTTTGTCAGCATTTCTTTGTCGTCCTGTGCACCCCAGAGACGGAGTGTAACGGTCTTTTTGTTGTCAACTTGTCCGTTGTCGTTTTCTGATACATTGTTTCCGCCGCCGCATGCAGCAAAAGTAAGTGCAATAAGGATTACGGAAACTGTCAGAGCAATAAATTTTTTCATAGAAATCTTCCTTTCTTATATTCTGCCCCCTGTTTCCGGGTCAAAGAAAAGTGACTTTGTCATATCAAAAGTTATTTTTACTTTGTCACCTTTTTCTCCCGCAAACAGAGACGGATATTTACTGATGATATTATCTTTTCCTGTTTTTATGTGTATATACGAGCAGTCGCCTACAAGTTCGGATATTTCGATTTTACCGTGAACAGAGTTTTTACTCTCATCTGTCAGGAAAGTATTTTCAGGTCTTATACCGAAAATTACTTCAGTACCGATGTGTTTGTCAAGATTTGTTTTCTGTAAAATTTCTTTTGGAACGTCAACGAAACTTTCGTCAATTTTAAGCCTGATTTTTTCTTTATCGCCCACTATCTGAGCAGTTATGAAATTCATCTGAGGAGAGCCGATAAATCCTGCAACAAAAGTGTTGACAGGATTGTTGTAAAGTTCCTGAGGTGTATCAACCTGCTGAAGAAAACCGTCTTTCATCACAACAATTCTGTCGCCCATAGTCATTGCTTCCGTCTGATCATGGGTTACGTAGACAAATGTTGTTGCGAGTTTGCGGTGAAGTTCTTTTATTTCTGCACGCATCTGTGTACGGAGCTTTGCATCAAGGTTTGAAAGAGGTTCATCAAGAAGAAAAACGGAAGGTTCTCTCACCATTGCACGTCCCAGAGCAACACGTTGCCTCTGACCGCCTGAAAGTGCTTTCGGTTTTCTGTCAAGAAGATTTTCAATATCAAGGCTTTTTGCAGTTTCTGTTATTTTCTTTCTGATTTTTTCTTTGGGCATTTTCCTCATTTCAAGGGCAAATGCCATATTTTTGTATACTGACATGTGGGGATAAAGAGCGTAGTTCTGAAAAACCATAGCAATGTCCCGTCCTTTTGGAGGAACTTCGTTGACTAACCTGTCACCGATATAAAGTTCTCCTGAGGAAATTTCCTCAAGTCCTGCAATCATTCTCAAAGTGGTACTTTTTCCGCATCCCGAAGGTCCTACAAGTATTACAAATTCACGGTCCTTTATTTCAAGGGACAGGTCATGAACCGCGGTGTAATTGTCATCATAAATTTTTTTGATATTTTTAAGAGTAATTCCTGCCAATTAAGTCACATCCTTTTATGTTCTTCCTTGCGGAAATATTATTGACAGGATTTTTCGTTTAATACAAATTATAATTTACCGATTGAAAAGTGAAAGACTTTTTGATATTATTTTATCAGGAGGTGAAATCATGACCGAAAAAATAAAAGAACTCCGCAAAAAAGCAATGGCTCTGCCTTTGCAGCCGGGTGTTTATCTGATGAAAAACAAAGATAAGGAAATAATATATGTGGGCAAAGCGAAAAAACTAAAGAACAGAGTCAGTTCTTATTTTGCTTCCCAGACTAACATGCAGACCAAAGTTATAAAAATGGTAAGCCATGTTGATGATTTTGATTATATTATTACCGACAGCGAGTTTGAGGCTCTTGTGCTTGAATGCAGTCTTATAAAACAGCACATGCCAAAGTATAATATTCTTCTGAAAGACGACAAAGGATATCATTATATCAAGGTCACGGATTCACCTTATCCCAGACTTCAGTTTGCAATGCAGAAAGTTGATGACGGCAGCACCTATATCGGACCCTACACAAGTTCATTTATTGTCCGTGAAGCAGTAGACGCCGCACAGAAAATTTTCAAATTGCCTCAGTGCAATAAAGTTTTTCCCCGTGATATCGGTAAAACAAGACCTTGTCTGAATTTTCACATCAATCAATGCTCTGCACCCTGTACAGGTAAAATCTCACAGAGTGAATATAAAAAATCTGTTGAAGATGCCCTTGATTTCCTGATGAAAAAAGGAACAGACCAGGCAATAAACGAGATGAAAGAGGAAATGATGAGAGCCTCTGAAAATCTTGAATTTGAAAAAGCGGCTGCTCTAAGGGACAGAATTACAGCAATTAAAAGAATTACTGATAAACAGAAAGTTGTATCTGACGGAAAAACGGAGCAGGATGTTTTTGCAATTTCTCAGTCAGGTGACAAAACCTGCCTTATGGTGCTTCGGTTTGAAATGGGAAAACTTACTGACGGTGAGCACTTTTTCCTTAAAGATGTTGAGGATTTGCCTATGACAAGAAGCGAGGCAATACTTTCTTATTATCTTGTACGTGACAGAGTGCCTCCGAAAATCCTTGTTGATGGTGAAGTTGAAGATGAAGAACTTATCTCTGAATGGCTGACTGAAAAACGGGGAAAGAAAGTTTTAATTGTTCATCCGCAGATTGGTGAAAATGCAAAGCTTGTTGAAATGTGTAAGGCAAATGCATCGGAGAAACTTGCTCAGTCCATGGGCAGAAAAGGTAAAGATGTTGAAGCTCTTGAAGAACTGATAAAGCTTCTGGGGATTGAATGTGCAGATTACATTGAGTCTTACGATATCTCCCATACGTCGGGTGCAGATAATGTTGCAGGTATGGTTGTTTTCAAAGACGGAGTACCTTTTAAAAAAGCCTACAAACGTTTCGCAATAAAGGGTTTTGACGGGCAGGACGACTACGGTTCAATGGCAGAAGTGATAAGAAGAAGATTTACTCATTACCTTGAAGATAAGGAAACAGGAGAGGGCTTCGGAAAACTTCCCGATCTTATTCTCCTTGACGGCGGTGAAGGTCAGGTGAATGCAGTAAAAAGCGTTCTTGATGAAATGGGGATAAATGTACCTCTTTTCGGCATGGTTAAAGACTCTCACCACAGAACACGTGCAATACAGACGGCGGGCAGAGAAATTGCAATAAATTCTAACAGAAAAGCCTTTACTCTTGTTTCTTCAATTCAGGAAGAAGTTCACCGCTTTGCAATCACTTACCATAAGAAAAAGCATAAAAAAAGTACGATTGCAACCACTCTTACAAAAATTGATACAATCGGTGAGAGTAAAGCAAAACTCCTTCTGAAAAATTTCAGAACTCTTACCGCCATTAAATCTGCAACGGTTGAGGAACTTATGTCGATTAAAGGAATAACAGAGACAAATGCGTTGAAAATAGTGGAATATTTCCGTGATGAAAATATATAATGTCTGCTTTTGTATTGACAAAGACTGAGAAAAATGAGATAATAAAGTGATATAGAGTTATAGGATGGAGAAATATGAGAGTTATTACAGGTTCAGCCAGAGGCAGGAAACTTCTGACTCTTGAAGGCGATGATGTAAGACCCACAACGGACCGTATTAAAGAAGCAATGTTCAGTTCAATTCAGTTTGATATTGAAGGTGCTAAAGTCCTTGACCTTTTTGCAGGTTCAGGTCAACTTGGTATTGAAGCTCTGAGCAGAGGTGCAAAAAATGCAGTCTTTGTTGATAAAAACAGACAGGCGATTGAAGTGGTGAAGAAAAACCTTCAGTCAACTTCACTTGCGAAAAATGCGGTGGTTCTTAATACTGATGCGGAGACCTATGTTACCACAACAAAAGAAACCTTTTCGTTCGTTTTCATGGATCCTCCATACGGAATCGGGGTTTTGCAGAAGCTTATCCCTTTGGCAGAAAGGGTTGTGTCAGAGGGCGGCGCAATTATCTGCGAACATCCGTTAGGTGAAGAACTTCCCGAAGAACTTGAAAGAATGAAAATTTACAGAACCTACAGATACGGAAAAATCGGAGTTACCGTATACAGATGAAAGTAAGGTTAACTTATGAAAAGAGCAATTTATCCCGGCAGTTTTGACCCTGCCACAAAAGGTCATCTTGATATTTTAAAAAGAGCAACAAAACTTTTTGATGAAGTTGTGGTTGTTGTAATGAACAATGTCAAAAAGAAAAATTCACATTCTTTTACAGTTGAGGAAAGAGTGGAGTTTCTCAGAAGATGTACAAAAGATATTGAAAAAGTCAGAGTGGATTCTTACAGCGGTCTTCTTGCTGAATATGCAAAAGAAGTGGGTGCAGTTGCAGTTGTAAAAGGTTTACGTGCTGTTTCTGACTTTGAGGATGAATTTCAGCAGTCACTTACAAATAAAAAGCTTAATCCCGAACTTGAAACTGTTTTTCTCACCGCAGAGGCTGAAAACATGTTTCTCAGTTCAAGCGTTGTAAAACAGGTGTGTTCTCTCGGGGGAGATATAAGTGATTTTGTTCCTGCCGAAATCTGTGATGACATAGTTAGTAAATTAAGAAAAATATAAAGTATAAATTGAAAGGAAGAATCAAAATGAACGAGGAAATGAATATCTATAAACTTCTTGACAGACTTGATGAAGAAATTACAAGCGGTAAAAAAGTTGCCCTCACAGGTAAAATTCTTGTTGACGGTGATATGATTTCCGATTGTGTTACTGACATCCGCATGAACCTCCCCGATATTATCAAAAAGGCAAGTCAGATTGCTGCAGAAAGAAACAAGATTATCGGTCAGGCTAAGGAAGATGCATCATCAGGCCTTACAAGAGCAAAAGAAAAATGTGACCAGATGCTTAACGAAGCAAATGAAATTGCTGCAAAAGCTACAACTGATGCTAAGAATGATGCAACAGAACTTATTGCTAAAGCAAGTGAAAAAGCAAGACAGATTGTTGACGAAGCAGAAGAAAAGGCTCATTTCCTTATCAGCGAAAGCGAAGTTGTAAGAGCTTCCGAAGAATATGCAGAACAGATTAAACAGAAAGCTGAAGCAGATGCTGCGGCTCTCATTGACGCTGCAAAGAGAAAGTCTGACGAAATGATGAGCAGTGCATCTTCATGGTCAGAGGATATCAAGTCAAAGACAACTACATACATCGAACAGCTTATGAAGAGCACAGATGAAGTTCTTGTCAGAAACATCAATGATATCAGAAAACTCCGCAACAGTTTCCAGTCAATCGCACACCCTGAAGAAAAAGAATAATTTTTCAATTCCCCGAACAGATACCTGCCGGGGAATTTTTTGAAGCAAAAGCCGTCACGAATGCAAAAAGCAAAGCCCCCATTCACTTTACATTTTGCACTTTGCACTTTGCATTTTTACAACCTTTCTCTCATATTTATATTATGAGTTATTCTATGAGGTGGTAAAAATGTTTGTTGTATCGGTAAAATCTTCAAAGGTAAAGATTATTCTTGCAGTTGTTTTCGTACTTATCGTGGCTCTCATCTCTTTCCTGTTTATGGGGAAAGAATATTCTTCAGCTGTAGTTTCAGAGGGCGGCATCAGTCTCAGGGCATCGGATGAAAAAGAAAGAACGTCATTTCTTTCTCAGTTCGGATGGAATTTTGATACAGAGCCTCTGGAGGTAAGGGAGATTATAATACCGTCAGAATTTGACACCGCTTACACAGAGTACAATGCTTTGCAGAAAAGACAAAGCTTTGACCTTGAAAAATACAAAGGTCAGGTTGTGAAAAGGTGGACTTACAATATAAACAATTATCCCGGCTACGAGGGAAAGAAAGATTTCGTTCAGGCAAATCTTCTGATTTTTAACGGAAATGTTATCGGAGCAGATATAACTGTTTTCGGGGATGAAACAAAAATACAAACAATTGATTTTCCTGATTTAAATAAAGGACAGATTGAAAATGTTACAGAGAATTGATAAAATTATTTCTTCACAACTGAATGTTTCGCGCAATGACACCCGCACTCTTATAAAAAAAGGTGCGGTTTTGTGTGACGGAGTTGTTATAACTGACGCAGGGGCAAAATGTGATGCAGAAAAAAGTGAAATTACCGTAAACGGAAAACCTCTTTTCTTCAAAGAGCATATTTATATAATGATGAATAAGCCTCAGGGCATTGTAAGTGCAACAACAGACAGTAAAATCAAGACTGTTATCGACATTGTTCCCGATAATCTGAAAAGGAAAAATCTTTTTCCTGCAGGCAGACTTGATAAAGACACGGTGGGTTTTATGCTCATTACCGATGACGGAGATTTTGCCCACAGAATTCTGTCTCCTTCAAAGCACGTTGAAAAAACTTATATTGCACATCTTAGGGACAAGCTGTCAGATGAAGGCAGAGAAATCCTTGAAAAAGGTGCTGTGCTTTCAGATGGTACAGAGTGTATGGATGCCCGCGTAAAACTTCTTGATGAAGAAGGAAAAGTTGCAGAAATTACAATAAGAGAGGGTAAATATCATCAGATAAAAAGAATGTTTGCCTCTGTGGGCAATGAGGTAATTTTTCTTAAAAGAATTTCTATAGGAGGTCTTTCCCTTGACGAGACGCTCAAAGAGGGCGAATGCAGGGAAATAACGGAGAAAGAACTGGAACTTATAACAGCGAAATAAAATAATCACCATAAGGGAGGGTGTTGTGCCCTCTCTTTTTGTTTAATGAAAAATGAACAATTAATGATTTCAGGTCCGCGACACTATTATATATAACAAAACCAATGTTTTTAACGTCGGGGACGTGCTTCCCGTCCCGAATTAAATCTTATGAAATTTTGCGGGAGCCAAAACGACTTCCCTACTATGTTGCTATTAGTTTTCATGAAAATAAACCTATAAATTATAATTTACGGGTATCTTCGTTTTAAAACCATAGGATATTTTTGAAAAAAACAGAATGTGTTGTGATAATGCACAAGAAAAAAATGACGAAGAACATGCTGTTTTTTTGGTCTTTATTTATAACTTTCATGAATGTTTTGTGAACAAGAACAAAAAATATAAAAATTTTTTATTAAATTATTACATTTCGGTTGCAAAATCAGTTACAAAAGTGTATAATTGTTTTGTGTTTTGGTAGCAAAATGCACAACCACCCGAAAATACAGGTCAAATCGGGCGGTGGTATGGGACAAAGATTAAAAAGTGAGAGGGATTTTTATGGCAAATCGAGTATTTCAGAGTGTTGTTCATCAGATGAAGGATGCCATTGACAGAACTGTAGGTGTAATTGACGAGACAGGTGCGATTATTGCATGCAGTGAACTTTCAATTATCGGCGAAACAATTGCGGATACCCGTATTGTGTTTGAAAACAACGAATGTGTGAAAGTCGGAACAAAAACTTTTAAGACACTTGGAAGCCGTGTTAATGCGGAATATGCTGCCTTTGTTGAAGGTGACGATTTCGAGGCTCAGAAACTTGTAAGTCTTGTCTGTATATCGCTTGAAAACATCAAGCAGTGCTATGATGAAAAATACGACAGAGGCAATTTTGTAAAGAATGTTATTCTTGACAATATACTTCCCGGTGACATCTTCCTTAAAGCAAGAGAACTCCGCTTTAACAGTGATGCATCGAGAGTTGTAATTCTTCTTAAAATCTTCGGTAAGGATGAAGTGGCTGCTCTGGAAACACTGCAGAACATTTTCCCCGACAAGACAAAGGATTTTGTCATCGGTATCAACGAAACAGACATTGCCATTGTCAAAGAGGTTAAAGCTAACATTGAAACAAAAGATCTTGAAAAACTTGCTCGTTCAATAATTGACAGCCTTGGTGTTGAATACTATTCACATGTCCTTGTGGGTATCGGTTCAACTGTTACAGGCATTAAAACGCTTGCAAGAAGCTTTAAGGAAGCACAGGTTGCAACAGAAGTAGGTAAATTCTTTGATACGGAAAAAATTGTTATCAGCTATGATAACCTTGGTATTGCAAGACTTATTTATCAGCTTCCCACAACTCTTTGCGAAATGTTCCTTAAAGAAGTGTTCAAAAAAGGCTCAATTGAAAGCCTTGACCACGAAACACTTTTC
>JAZOAY010000036.1:0-2681 GCA_045595725.1 Acutalibacteraceae bacterium
TAAACTGCACCTGTTTCACTTTCTTCACCGATTTCAAAATCCCAATCATCAATATTTTGGCGGAAATTTTTTCCGCCTACAGTAAAATTATAAGCGGGATTTTCTGTTGAAAGAATGTTTTCTTCATACCAATTACGGCACAATTTCTTTTCTTCATCTTTTATTTCATATTCTTTTGCATCCATAGAGTCGAAAAAAATATCAGTTTCTGAACTCATGTCCATTGCTGCTCTGTCAACCCAGAGTTTAAAGTTTGAATCAGGCACAGCAAAAAAAGACACAATAAATAAAAGTGCCTGAACAAGCGAAACAATTGTTCTCATAAAAAAATCCTCCTTGGTTTTATTTTTCGATTTTATCACATATCTTAACATTTTTCAAGGTTGCACTTTGTTTTTATTAGTGATATAATCAAGGCGAGGTGATCACTTTGAAAATTTCAACACAAACTGACATTGGTTCATCTATCATTGGAGAAGAAAGGACTATTGAGCTTATTGCAAAAGCAGGCTTTGATGCATGGGATTTTTCCATGTTTGAAATGTGCAAATATGATTGGGGAAAAGGAAAGCTTCTTGATAATAACCATCCTTTAGCAGGCAACAACTATCTTGCTTTTGCGAGAAGACTGAAACAAATCGGTCTTGACAACGGTATACATTGCAATCAGTCACATGCCCCCTTTCCTACCGCATGCGATGAAATAAGAGCGCACTACAAAAGAGCAATTGAATGTACTGCTGAGGCAGGCGGTAAAATTTGCGTAATTCACCCCGATAACAACAAATCTCCTGAAGAAAATGCTGAGATTTACTTTGAAATTCTTCCTTTTGCAAAGGATTGCGGAGTTAAAATTGCAACAGAAAACATGTGGAACTGGGACGACGAAAAAGACCAGTCTTGTTTTGCTGCATGTGCAACTCCTGAAAGCTTCAACGCTCATCTTGATGCGGTAAATGACGACTTCTTTGTTGCTTGTCTTGATATCGGTCACGCCGAAATGAAAGGAGTTGGCACAAATGCAGTTGAGATGATACATGCCCTCGGCAATCGTCTTCAGGCACTTCACATTCATGATAATGATAAATGGCATGATTCGCACCAGATTCCCTTTTCAATGGATATCGACTTTGTTCCCATTGTTAAAGCCTTAAAAGAAATTGACTACAAAGGTTACTTCACCCTTGAAAGTGATTCATATCTTAAAGCCTTTGATAAAGATACCATTTACACAGGAATAAAAGATATGGCTAATGCTGCAAAAAAGCTCAGTTGTATTTTCGAGGAGAAATAAAATGTTTGAAAAAAGATTAAGTAAAAGTATTTATTTTTCTGTTATTTTCTTAATCGGTCTTGTGGCTTTTGTTGGTTTCACGCTTTACAAACAGTATTCCGAATCAGGAACTATATTTGGTTTTGAAGATATTTCAGGCATTGAATATTGGTTTATAATATCACTTATCGGCTTGATATGTCTTGTATGCCTTTCTTCTGTTTTTGTTTTATTGAGACAAATTATCAAGTTCAATAACATTGCTTTCACCGTTGACCGTGAAGGCATTCATGATACGTTTGTGAGTATAATTTTGTTTTCCTTCATTATTATCTTACCCGTAAAACTGATACCGTGGAATGCAGTAAAAGAAATCAAAAAAGACGATGATAAATTAAGTCTGGAAATTAACAGAAAAGAGGTTGTTGCTTCCCCTGTTGCAAAAATTATTCTTGGAATTTTCGGTTATGATTTTTGCAAAAGTGCAATAAAAGAACTTGATGAAAACGAAAAAAATATTATTTTAGACTACTGCGGTCTTCAGCATGATTGTACAATCACTGAAAAATCAGAAAGCATTGTTAAAGAAGACACAGGTCATATTTATTCAAAAGGCTTCAAAATCGGAATAAATGCACTTCTTATTCTGAATCTGCTTTTTGTGATATTCACATTCTTCGACTATTCCGGTACTGCAGAAATGAGTTGTTACGTAAATACCATTTTTTCCGGAATACTCGGATTTGAAAACAGTCCTGTTTTTTCGGAATATTTTCAG
Organism: Acutalibacteraceae bacterium; assembly: GCA_045595725.1. Lineage (GTDB taxonomy): Bacteria > Bacillota > Clostridia > Oscillospirales > Acutalibacteraceae > SIG575. The sequence continues at coordinate 2,052 of JAZOAY010000036.1, forward strand.
ATAGCAAACAATGAATCAATTGTGTATTTTCAGCTTGAAAAAAATTTTCTTTTTTACTACTGGACTATAATAAAATTTGTGCATTTAATTGTAATATTCTGTTGTTTTTATCAAGTCCGTGAAAAACAGCCAAAATTCAGTGCAAGGAAATTAACACTCCTTTTTATTTCTGCTTCTTTGCTCATTTCTCTTGCAGGATTTACAACCTTGCAATTTGCCGTTCACAACAGAATTGAAGCAAACGAAAACTACATAATCAGCAGTAAATTCAATAAGGAAGACTTTGTTATTTCCGACTACAAAGATGCTGAAAAAGTAGAAGTTTATATTTCCGAATCAGAAGAAGATAATGATTATTCCGCTTATGAAAATGCAATTATTGACGTTACGGTAAATGGTGAAATTTATTCTTTCTACACAGATGAAAACACAGTCGGTGAAAATATAGAAAAATTCATAAGTTTCTTTGATAAAAGCATTGTGGAAATAAATACAGTTTCGTGAAACATATATAAATTATAATTTATATGTGACCTACTTTGCCATTTTGTTGTCATCCTTGAGCGTAAGCGAAGGATCTCAAAATGGCAACACATGAACCAATTTCAAACGAGATTCTTCGCTTCGCTC
>JAZOAY010000037.1:0-10153 GCA_045595725.1 Acutalibacteraceae bacterium
CCTCAGAACGACTTTGTTTTTTCTGTAATCTGCGAAGAACTTGGCTATATAAGAACAGTACTTTTTGTAATAATTCCCTTTGCACTTCTGATACTCAGAGGCTTTCAGATTGCAATGAAACTGAAAAATCGTTATTCAGCGCTTGTAGTTATGGGTATTATGGTTCAGGTAGGTTTACAGGCATTTTTCAACATCGGAGTTGTAACAGGTATGCTTCCCAATACAGGTATAAGTCTGCCTTTCTTCTCTTTTGGCGGAACAGCACTTATCTTGTTACTTGGTGAAATGGGCTTTGTTCTGTCAGCATCAAGACAACCTAATTCTATTGAAAAGTAAAGGATTGATAAATATGTTAAACTCTAAAAAAATAGTTTTCACAACAGGCGGAACAGGGGGACACATAAATCCCGCACTTGCAGTAGCGGGTGAAATCAGAAGAAAATATCCAGAGGCAGAAATCCTTTTTATCGGTACATCAGACCGTCTCGAAACAAAACTTGTACCTGATGCGGGTTTTGACCTGAAAACAATAGAAATGAGTGGTTTTCAGAGAAAGCCAACCCTTGAAAACTTAAAAAGAAACCTTCTTACAGTAAAAAGACTTCTTACAGTTACCGGTAAAGTAAAAGCTATTTTTAAAGATTTTACACCTGATATTGTAATCGGTTTCGGCGGTTATGTAAGCGGTCCTGTTGTGAGAACAGCGGCAAAAATGGGAATACCTACAGTAATACATGAACAGAACGCTTTTCCGGGTGTTACAAACAAAGCACTCGCAAAGATGGTCGATAAGGTAATGCTTACAGCAGGTGAAGCTGAAAAATATATGCAGCCGAAAAATCCTGTAGAAGTTACAGGTCTTCCCGTGAGACATGAAATTGTTGAAGCAGACAGAGATTTTTCACGTGCAGAATTAGGACTTGACGAAAGACCTCTTGTTCTTTCAATGGGCGGAAGTCTCGGTGCAAGAACAATCAACGAAGCAATGGTTGATGTGATTGCTCGTCTTCAGCCTGAGCATAAATTCAGATTTATCCACGCAACAGGTAAATTTGGCACGTGGGTACCGGATAAACTTAAAGAAAAAGGCGTGGACCTTGAAGATAAAGATATCGAAATACGTGAATATATTAACAATATGGATGTGTGCATGTCAGCGGCTGATATTATTATCGGACGTTCAGGTGCAAGTACACTCAGTGAACTTCAGGCAACAGGCAGTGCATCAATTCTTATTCCTTCTCCAAATGTTACTGAAAATCATCAGTACCACAATGCAATGGCACTTGTAAATAAAGGTGCAGCGGCAATTATTGAAGAAAAAGATCTGACAGGTGAAGTTCTTGCAAATAAACTTATTGAAATTCTTGAAGACAAAAACAAACTTCAGTCAATGAGAAAAAATGCAAAAGAAATGGCAATCCTCGATTCAACAGACAGAATTATCAGAATTATCGAAAATACAATAAAATAATAATTAACATAAAATTCCCTCCTGCATATTATGGATTAGTTTTATTTGTCGGAGGGATGATACCTGTGGAAAAGTTGATTATTAACGGTAAAAGAAAGTTGTCAGGTGAAATTCGCGTTCAGGGTTCAAAAAACAGTACATTGCCTATCATTGCGGCGGCTGTTATGTGTGAAGGCGAAATAGTTTTACATAATTGTCCCGAACTTACCGATGTTACTGCAGCTGTCAATATTCTTGAACATCTTGGTTGCAAAATCAGAAAAGAAAAGGACACCCTGATAATCGATTCTTCTGCAGTTTCTGTTTCTGAAATATCAGAAACCCTTATGCACGAAATGCGTTCTTCCATTGTCTTTCTCGGTGCACTTCTTGCGCGTACCGGAAAGGCAGTACTTTCTACTCCCGGTGGTTGTGAAATAGGGGTTCGCCCTATAGACCTGCATCTCAGAGCAATGAGAGAGTTAGGTGTGAAAATTACGGAAGAAAACGGAAAACTTTTCTGTAATGCTGAAAACGGTATTACAGGTAACGAAATTTCCCTTGCTTTTCCCAGCGTGGGAGCAACGGAAAATGTTATGCTTGCCGCAAGTCTCGGTAAAGGAAGAACAATTCTTAATAATGCCGCAAGAGAACCTGAAATAAAAAATCTTGCGGATTTTCTTACCTCATGCGGAGCAAAAATCTTTTTCGCAGGTGAGGGGAGAATAATTATCGACGGTGTAGTCAAACTTCACGGATGCGAATTTACCGTTATTTCTGACAGAATTGTAGCAGCAACATATATGGCATGTGCAGCTGTAACTTCAGGGGAGATGGATATACTGAATTTCCCTGTCAGTCACATTTCACCCGTTTTGCCCATGTTCACTTCGTGCGGGTGCAGAATTACGGCAGATGAAAAAAATCTGCACATCAAAGCTCCGAAAAAACTGAAATCTCCGGGGACTGTGAGAACAATGCCGTATCCGGGATTTCCTACAGATTTTCAGGCGCCTGCAATGGCAATGGCATGTGTGTCAGACGGTACGGCAATTTTCATTGAAACTATTTTTGAAAGCAGATATAAACATGTGCCTGAACTTAAAAGAATGGGTGCGAATATCAGCGTAGAAGGTGCTGTTGCGGTTGTTCAGGGTGTGAGCAAGCTTACGTCTGCAAACGTATACGCAGGAGATTTGCGTGGCGGTGCGGCACTTATTATTGCATCCCTTGCAGCAGAGGGAGAAACAAATATTTTTAATTTGAAACATATCGACAGAGGCTACGAAAATATAGAGAGAAATCTTGCACGTTTAGGGGCGGAAATAAAGAGGGAGGTTTAAATTTTAATGGCAAAAAGAAGTCAGGCAAACACTCAGGAAATACCTAACATTTACGAAATGTCCGGCAGACAGTCTTCTGACAAATCCCACAGAAGATATGCACCTGCACAGACTTCACAATATAAAACAGGCGATACACAGAGAAAAAAACATGCATTGAGCAGAAAAAAGCGAAGAAGAATGCTCAGAGGAGCTTTGTTCATATTTTTTGTGCTTGCAATAGTTGTTTCGGCCGTCATAGGTCTGTCACAGATTTTCTGCAAAGTTGATACGGTAACGGTTGAATACAAGAATAAAGCACATTCATCTAAAAGATTTTATACAGATAAAGAAATAAAACTGAACAGTCTTATTGAGAACGGAGATAACCTTCTTTTTGTAAGTTCTGCAGATGTAAGCCGTAAACTTGAAAAAAATCTTCCCTACATTTCTTCAGCGGTAGTGAAAAAGGATTTCCCCTCGGGTGTGATTATTGAACTTACGGAATGTAAAAAAGTTTACTCTTATAAGGCAGAGACGGGGTATTACCTTGCGGATGAAAAGGGAAAATTCCTTGAACTTGCAGACGGTAAAAAAGCAGAAAAATACACCGAGATTATATGCAGTAAGGTTGCGGCAGATAAAATCGGTGAACAGATAAAAATAGGTAAAAAATCAGATGAAACAAAGGAATGGAAAGATACTGAAAAAGTCCTTGATTATCTCGAACTTGTAAGAAAAAGCGGTATGAAAATCACAAGTGTTGATTTTACAAACCTTAATGATATTTACATGGAATACGACAACAGAATAGAAATACATATCGGCAAAATGTCAGACGAAGCAAACGGAGTTACAGCGTGGAAAAAGCTTCAACTTGCAAAAAAATCCCTTGATGCAGAAGATAAAGAAAATCCTGAGCAAAAAGGAAAACTCAATATGACAATCTCAAAAAAAGCATTTTTCAAAGCAGATACTGACGTCCCTGAACAGGAAGAAACTACTGCAAATTAAGATTTTTCAGTCGAAAAAAGGAAAATGTAACACAAATTTCATAAAGTTTATACATATTTTTGAAATATCAACTTGTAATTTGCATTTCGGTGTGGTAGAATATACGGGAATAGAATAAATTTCCATAGGAGGATGTAAAATGGCATTTGAAATGGATAACGAATTTGAAAGCGCTGTCCAGATTAAAGTTATCGGTGTTGGCGGTGGCGGCGGAAACGCAGTTAACCGTATGATCGATGCAGGTATCAGAGGCGCAGAATTTATTTCAGTTAATACAGATAAGCAGATTCTCGGTTTCTCAAAAGCAACCCATAAACTTCAGATTGGTGAAAAATCAACAAGAGGTCAGGGTGCAGGAGGACTTCCTGAGGTTGGCGAAAAAGCAGCGGAAGAAAGCCGTGAAATTATAACAGACCTTCTCAAAGGTACCGACATGGTGTTCATCACGGGCGGTATGGGTGGCGGCACAGGTACAGGTGCAGCACCCGTAATTGCATCAATTGCTAAAGAACTCGGTTGCCTTACAGTTGGTGTTGTTACAAAACCTTTCAAATTTGAAGGCAGAAACCGTATGTCACTTGCAGAAAAAGGTATTGCAAAACTTGCGGAGCAGGTTGACAGCCTTATTGTGATTCCAAATGACAGACTCAAATATGTAAGTGAACAGAGAATCACTCTTAAAAACGCATTTGAAAAAGCTGACGAAGTTCTCCTTCAGGGTGTTCGCAGCATTTCAGAACTTATTAAAATCCCCGGATTTATTAACCTTGACTTTGCTGACGTAACAAGTGTTATGAAAGATGCAGGTTATGCTCACATGGGCGTTGGCCGTGCAAGCGGTAAAGACAAAGCTGAAGTTGCAGCAAATGCAGCAGTTACAAGTCCTCTCCTTGAAACAGAAATCAAGGGTGCAAAGGGCGTTATCATGAGTATCAAATCTTCTGAGGATATCGACCTTGAAGATGTTGAAGTTGCAGCAGATATCATCACTCAGGCAGCTGACCCGGATGCAGTTATCACATGGGGTGTTGCTTATGATGAAAATCTTGAAGATGAAATGGTTGTTACAGTTATTGCAACAGGTTTCGGCAACGAAAATAATTCAGCAGATAAACTGTTCAATGACATCAAATCATCTGTAATGCCTCAGATGCCTGAAATGCCTGTGTTTGCAGAAGAAGCACCTGCTCAGGTTGAAGTAAAAACAGAAGATGCTGCAAAGTCTGAACCTGTAATGCCCAACTTTGATCCCGCTCCCAAGCCGGCAGAAGCTCCCAAAAAGGAAACAGCTCCTGCAGGAACAAAGGATAAACTTGAAGATGACGAATTCTACGTTATCCTCGATGACCTTATGAAAGGCAACTAATGATATACAAAAAAACCGATGAAATTTCATCGGTTTTTTTCTTTTTTAAACATTATATTTGACAAAAAGTGTATAGAAATGTTATCATATTTCTCGAGGTGAATAATATGAGAAAGAAATGTAAAACTTTAAAAATTATTGTTTCGGTTATTGCACTTCTTTGTGTGATGATTTTTGCAGGAAATGTTGCATGTATGAAAGTAATGATAAACAAAATTGACACTTTCCCTGAAAGCGGATGCGAAAAGTTTGAATTTGAAAATTACAGCAACGGTTGTTATAACATAACAACAGACGATGGCTTTAAAGTTATGCAGATAACAGATGTACATATTGGTGGCGGTTGGCTTTCTGTAAGAGAAGATACAAAAGCACTCAATGCAGTTGCGGCAATGATTACCGCTGAAAAACCTGATTTTGTTATTTTTACGGGTGACCTTACTTTCCCGGTACCTTTTGTATCAGGAACTTTTAACAACAAAACAGGTGCAACTGAAATAGCTAAACTCATGGAAAAACTTGGCGTTTACTGGACTTTGACTTTTGGTAATCATGATACAGAAGCGTACAGTTATTATAACAGAGAAAAAATCAGTGAGTTTTATTCTTCTTCAGAATATCCTCTTTGTCTTTTTCAGACAGGTCCCGATGATGTTGACGGTTACGGAAATCAGGTTTTTAACATAAAAAACAAAAAGGGCGAGATAGTACGTTCACTTATTCTTTTTGATTCACATGCATATACTGAGGACGATGTTTTAGGAATTAAATGGAGTTATGACAATGTCCATGAAAATCAGGTTACATGGTACGAAAACACTCTTGATGAAATAAAAAAAATGAATGGCGGAAAAGAAGTTCCCACAAGTGTGATGATGCATATTCCGCTTGTTGAGTACAGAGATGCTTGGTATGAATATATGGAAAACGGAATGAAGGATACGGAAGATGTAAAACTGATTTTCGGCGAGATTGGGGAGAAAGAGCCTTATGTGCTTTGTGGTGTGAATGAAGACAATCTTTTTGAAACAATGCTTGAAAAGGAAAGCACAGATAGCGTTTTCTTCGGTCATGACCATCTGAATAATACTATCCTCAATTATAAGGGAATTGACCTTGTTTACGGTTACAGTATAGACTATCTTGCCTATTCTGGAATTGACAAACAGGGCTCTCAACGCGGATGTGTTGTACTTGATATTGCTGAAGACGGCACACAGACAGTAACACACGAAAACTATTATCAGGATAAATACGTTTCTCATTTTGAAAAAGAAGAAGTGACAATGTAGATTGTAAACAGATACATAAAAATCCTCTCAAAGGTACTACCACCTGATTGAGAGGATTTTTCTTTTATTATTCTGAAAGAAAATCAAACGATTTTTTACCGCTTACAGCGTGTTTTCCGTCAAAAACATCAATGTGAAGTTTATCGGATGCATCTGTAAGTGCATAAACACGTTTTATATTTTCGTGGGCAAAATTACTTGCATCAATGGGAAAAAGTTTGTCATTTTTTCCTGATTCAATAAAAAGTTTTCTCGGTGCGATTGAAGAAGCAAAATCGTAAATTTCACCCGTTTGAAGTATTTGCGGAATATAGTTGTCGGGACAGTGCCATCGCGAAAAAATACTTTCACGGAATGTGTTGACATAGCAACTGACGACGGTTTTGCAGAATCGTTCATCAATTACTGAAGCATAAAGTGCGGTCAGACCTCCTCCGGAAATACCCATGCAAGAGAGTTTATCGGGATTAACGTTTTTGTCTTTTAAAAGTATTTCACCGCAGACAATTGCCTGATAAATTCTCATTGTTGCAGTTGTAAGTCCGTAGGGGAGTAAGTGATGGGAAAGTTCATCACATGAACTGATATAAAATGGTTTTATCAGGTCTTTATTGAGCCTTGCTTCACCAAAACCGAAAAGTTCAGGTGCAATTACAATACAACCTCTTTTTGCAAGTTCCACTGCAAAGTTTTTTTGATAATTGTCAAAATAGTTGAAGTGTTTCTTTTTACCCCTTTTTGAAATTTTAAGAATTTGTCTTACACCGTATCCGTGACCGCATAAAGCAACAACTCCCGGTGCAGGTGATTTCAGTTTTTTCGGTGTAAGGATGTAGACGAGGCTTTTCAGATTTTCACATATTTCAACCGAATATTTCTGCAAAGTATATTCGGGGTAATCAAGTGCTTGACCTACGGGAATAAGTTGAAGATCACTTTTTTTACAGGGTATTTTGTCAAGAGCAAAAATTTCTTTTGCCTTTGTGCGCATTTCTTTGCTGATTTTCAAAACATCTTCACCATTTTTGGCGTTTTCATAAGGACTTTTGTAAATGTTATTATAAAGTCCTTTCATAAATAAATCAGGTGAATAGGGACTTTTTTTCATAAGTTTACCTCTGTTCAGAATTCAATTTTTCCCGCAATCTGAAGATTATTACTGCTGTTACCTGCAAGAATAGTGTATGTTTTGTCAAGTTCCCATGAGCCTTTTTCGGGGTTGTAGAATTTAATGTCATCAAGGCCAATTTCAATTTTTACATCAGAAACATCTTCAGCTTTTGCGCTGATTCTCTTAAATCCTTTGAGAAGTTTTACAGGTCTGTCTTCTTCTTTGTTGTCACTTGAAACATAAACCTGAACAACTTCATCACCGTCAGAATTGCCTGTATTTCTGACTTTACCTGAAACAATAATTCTTTCACCTGACATTTCTGCAGAGAAATCTTCTGTTACAAAGGTTGTATAGGACAAACCAAAACCAAAGGGGAAGTGAGGTTCAATGTTCTTTTTGTCAAAGAGTGTGTAACCGTGATAATAACCGTATTCGATTTCACGTTCTTCATCGGCAATGTGCAGGAAAGGCGGGTAATCGTTTTCGTTATCAGCAATTGTAAAAGGTAATTTACCACCGGGGTTTACGTCACCGCTGAGAATGTCGGCAAGTGCATTACCACCCTCAAGTCCGCTGTAGAATGAAAAAAGAATTGCATCTGCAGAGTCTGTCCATTCTCTGATAACATAAGCACTTCCGCCCATAATGTTTACAATGAGTTTTTTGCCCGTTTCGGACATAGCTTTAATTAATTCCACATCTTCTGGGGGGATTTTAAGACTTTCTCTGTCTCCGCCTGAACCTTTGGGTTTCTTCTTGACTTTACCGAGATTTACAAGAAATTCACCTTCCTGAAGCCAGTCACTTCCGACACAGGCGATTATGTACTCGCAATCTTTGACTGTATCCTTTGCTTTTTCTGTATTGCAACCGTTATAAACTGTAACATTTTTTTCGCCGAAACGGTTTTTTATGCCTTCATAAGCGGTAACTGAGTACGGACTGTAAACATTACTGCTTCCGTGGTCACCTACATTTACTTTGTTTGCATATCTGCCTACAACTGCAATTTTTTTACCGTCAGCAATAGGTAAGGTTTTGTTTTCATTTTTAAGAAGAACGGTTCCTTTACCCGCAGTAAGTCGGGAAAGATTTGTATGTTCTTGCGAGAGAATAATATCTTTGCCGTATTCTTTATGATTTGGCAAAGTTTTGATAAGTGCTTTGAGTATTCTTTTAACGCTGAGGTCAATGTCAGCAACAGAAAGTTCGCCTTTTCTGAGTTTGCTTTTAAGAAAAGCATAACGGAAGAAGTAAGGCATTTCCATATCCATACCTGCTTTTACACTTCTTGCGGCATCATAAATTCCGTAGAAGAAATCAGAAAGTGTGAAACCGTCAAAGTTCCACTCGTTTCTGAGAATATCCGTAAGCAGTTCTTTGTTTTCACAACAATAAGTGCCGTTGACTTTATTGTAAGCACCCATTATTGACATAGCACCTGCATCAATACATTTTTTGAAATGAGGCAAATATACTTCGTGCAAGGTTCTTTTGTCAGCTTTTGCATCGACGCTGAAACGAAGGTCTTCGATACTGTTGAGAGCATAATGTTTGGGACAGGCAATAATACCGTTTTCCTGCATTGCACGTGTGAGCGCTTCACCCATTTTTCCGAGAAGAAAGGTGTCTTCACCGTAAGTTTCCTGTGCTCTGCCCCACATAGGATGTCTGAGAAGGTTTATGCACACACCTGCAAAAAGGTTTGCCCCTAATGCACTTGCTTCTTTTGCCATAACTTTACCGATCTCATACTCAAGGTTTTCATCAAAAGCAGCACCCCTGAGCATGGAAACAGGGAAACATGTGCATTTTTTCATAACGATTCCTCTGGGACCGTCTGTGAAAAGAACAGGGGGAATTCCGAGTCTTTTTGTACCGCCTGCAGGATATGCTTCTCCGTTGTAGTATCTGCCTTTTGTGAGAGTGTTTTTTATTGTAACACCCATAGCATGACCCTGCATTGTGTGAAGTTTTTCTTTGAGAGTCATTTCACCGAGAAGTTTTTCTGCGACTTCGTCAAGTGTTTCTTTTGTCGGATTTTTCATGTAAAGTTCTGTTGCCTGAGAAAAATTCATTGTCCGCACCTCTCTATGCTTAAAATTGTTTGAGTTTATTAATATCTCTTATAAAGTTTTTTTCTTTATCACCTTTAGTAAACTCAACCATTACAATTCCGTTAAAGTTCATTTCTCTGAGTTTGCAAAGCAATTTATCAAGATACTTTTTGTCTTTTTTTCTGAAACGTTGTTCACGCACCAAATCTCTGTAACTGACATGAACGTTTTCGATAAACTTAAAAGTTTTTTCAATTCTGTCAATGTCATAATCAAAACGGAAATATCTTGATTGAAAATACGTTCTGAAATTTTCTTTGTTGAGGTCGTTTTTTAATCGGATAATTGATGATGTGTTATTGTTAAACGTGTTGTCGTGACATTCGGGACAAACAAGAAGATTATATTCTTCTGCCTTACTGCAAAGGATTTTCATTTCTTCTAAAAGCTCATTATATTCACTTTCTGTAAAATCCTCACTATTTTTATTACCAAGCCAGATTCTTACAGAGGGAGCCCCCATTTTATTTGCAAT
>JAZOAY010000038.1:0-3321 GCA_045595725.1 Acutalibacteraceae bacterium
TTGCTGAAACTAACTGTAACAGTTGGCTCCACTTGTCAGGGGAGCTGTCAGCCGTAAGGCTGACTGAGGGGTAGTTAAACCTCGTTTTCTCTCCCTCCGTCTTTTGCTTCGCAAAATCCACCTCCCTCATCAGATGGAGGCAAGGCTTACCATAAATGCACAGACAAATTATAATTTGTCGGTTTATTTTCACAAAAAAGACAGCAATAACGTAGGAGAGTCTTTTCGGCTTCCGTAAGTTTTCATGAGTTTTAATGCGGGACGGGAAAACCGTCCCCTACGTTGTTGTTATTTGTTTCATTTATAATTGCGTCGCAGACCGGGAATTTTGCACTTTGCGTTTTGCATTTTGCACTGAATTAAACTCCGAGCAGACTCTGGTCAAAGGCAAAAAGTGCCTCATTGATTTCAAAAATATTATAATTTCCTTTAGTAATAAAATACTCAATTATAATATCGAATTTGTTGCTGTGGGAAAGTGCATATCCTGCTTTTGTGAGCATATCTTTCGTTTCTTCAAGTGAAAGTTCAAGAGCGATTGCAAAGGCAATTGCAGTTGTTTTCTTTGGTTTATAATTGATATCATTACGGATTTTTGAAAAAAGCTTACGGTCAATATTTGCCTTTTTATAACATTCTGCATCTGTCATGCCTTTTTCGTCAATTTTACGGAGTAACATCTGAGAAAAGCTTTCATCTATCTGTTCATCAAGCCAACTTTCAAGATTTTCTCCAGGAAAAGTCGGGCACGGTGCATATTCTTCACAAGAATAAGAAACTCTTTTCTCTCCACATTCGTTAAGTCTTGCACTTCTTTGTAAATTGTACGGATGTCTTTCGATATACTTATCATCAATGAAGGTTCTGATATCAGAAAAAAGCTTTTTGCCGATATCAAAGGCTTTTTTATCAAAGATAACAACATACACAAGCATATCGTTTTCAAGAAGAAAATCACTTATTGTATCCATTGCTATTCTCAATGCCTTATCCTTAGGATAACCGAAAGCACCTGATGAAATCAACGGAAATGCAACTGATGTACAGTCGTTTTCTTTTGCAAGCTTAAGGCTTTCACGATAGCAGGAAGCAAGCTTATTTTCCTCGCCGAAAATACCGCCACGCCATACGGGACCTACTGTGTGTATAACGAATTTGCATGGAAGATTATATCCTTTTGTGATTTTCGCTTTACCCGTTTCGCAACCGCCAAGGGTTTTACATTCTTCAAGAAGCTTTTCACCGGCTGCTTTATGAATTGCTCCGTCAACTCCCCCACCACCAAGCAAGGTTTTCTTTGCGGCATTTACAATTGCGTCACATTCAATTTTAGTTATGTCCTGTCGTATAATCTGAAGGGGCATTTCCTACACCTTATTTCACATCAAAATCAAATTTTCCGGGATAAACAAAATCATCAAAGTCTTCGATATAGGGCACCTGAAAATCGTCGATAATAAATTCTGCATTATTGAAAAGTGTCACAAAGGAACCGATAAAAATTCCGATAAACAAAACGATATTAGCAACAATAAGCAGGACTATATTGCGGATAAGGTGGTCTTTTTGTTCAAAAGGTTTAGCCATCGGGTAAGCAATCGGTTCAAGTTCATTTGAACAGCGAGGACAATTATGCCATTTTTCATCACATACAAGACCGCATTGATTACATTTTCTTTTAAATTGCAATGCACATACGGGACAGAGTGCATAATCCTCTTTTACGTTACTTCCGCATCGGGGACAAACAAAAAGTTTTTCTTTACTTCTTGAAACCAAATAAACAATCACTCCGATATACGACGGCAGAAGAATTGCAAGTAAAGTCCAGAGAAGAGCGTCCATTCCCCTTTTCTGTGCATCCTTATAAATCCACACACCAATAAGTATGGTTGAAGCCATATACAGTATCACAAAAGCAAATAACGATAATATCAATAGCATTTTAATCACCTGTTTATATTTTTAATAAGCGTATCACAAAACGATACAATTTGTCAATTAACATTCTGTAAAAAAGGGAAATCGCCGAGAGTCTCTCAAGAAACTCTCAGCAATTCCCGTTAGTTAGGGTTAACCTTCTTTATTAATAAGGCAATTATGCCTTAATAAACTTTTTGATATCAGATACGCCCTGATATTTTGCAACACCATTTTCATCAGCAACTACAAGTGTGGGAGCCTGTTTGATGCCAAGTTCCTTTGCAAGGTCAGCATTGTCTTCTGCAAGAACTTTTTCAAATTCTACTCCTGATTTATCAAGGAGAGATGCTGCTATTTTGCAGTTGGGGCAAGTTGCAGTTGTGAAAAGGATTGTTCTCGCACCTACATTCAGGTCTGCTGCAGGTTCATCTGCACATTCGCACACAGCTTCTCTTTCTTCAGGAAGTTTTGAGTTTGCGATATTGTAAAGTTTACGGTGTTTGTATTCCTGAACCTTACCGTCATTCCAGTTCTGAACGGGACGATAGTAGCCTGTGATACGGCTGTAAACTTCAGCAGGCTGTCCGCATTCGGGACAAGTAAAATGTTCACCTGCGATGTAACCGTGGCTCTTACATACTGAGTATGTGGGAGAAATTGAGTAGTAAGGCAGTTTATAGTTTTCTGCTATCTTACGTACAAGAGTTGCTGCTGCTTTCCAATCAGGAAGTTTTTCACCGATATAAGCATGGAAAACAGTACCGGAAGTATATCTTGTCTGAAGTTCATCCTGAATATCAAGTGCTTCAAAGATATCTTCTGTGTAACCAACAGGAAGATGTGAGCTGTTTGTATAGTAAGGTGTTTCGTCTGCTTCTGAAGCAGTTTTGATTTCGGGATACCATTTAAGGTCATGTTTTGCAAGTCTGTATGATGTTGATTCAGCAGGAGTTGCTTCAAGGTTGTAAAGGTCACCGTACATTTCCTGATAGTCTGAAAGTTTTTCTCTCATGTGGTCAAGAACTTCCTGAGCAAACTTCTGAGTTTCAACATGAGTCATGTCTTTACCGAGCCATTTTGCATTGAGACCAACTTCGTTCAACCAACAAGTCCGATTGTTGAGAAGTGGTTGTCAAATGTTCCGAGATAACGTTTTGTGTAAGGATAAAGTCCCTCGTTGAGAAGCTTTGTGATAACTGTTCTCTTAATATGAAGTGAACGAGCGGAAATGTCCATCATTCTGTCAAGGCGTTTGTAGAAATCAGCCTCATCAGTTGCAAGATAGGCAATTCTGGGCATATTGATTGTAACAACGCCGATTGAACCTGTGCTTTCACCGCTGCCGAAGAAACCACCTGATTTTTTACGGAGTTCTCTAAGGTCAAGACGAAGTCTGCA
>JAZOAY010000039.1:0-6092 GCA_045595725.1 Acutalibacteraceae bacterium
AGATTTTGGCAGGCCTCGGTCAAATGTATGTTGCAGATGAGCGCTTCAAGAACAACATCGATAAGCACGCTGATGGTACTGCTGCGTTTATCTGTGAAGCAATTACCGTATATTGCCGCAAGTAAATTCCAATTTGTCGAATAGATGACAATTTCCCAACTTCGCTAACTGCTGGACAGGCAGCTATCAAGGAAATGTAATTCTGACGGAATTCGTTTTGTAGCGGAATAGACTTTCAAATCCCTTTAAATCCCTTTGGAGAAATCCAAAGGGATTTTTTACATGCTAAATTCTTTATTTTTAAGAAGCGGTATGATATAATGTGGAAAACCAGTTGTTTTTAGACAATTGAAGCAATATATTAATTAAAAGTAAAGCAGGAGAAGTAATATGAAAAATCTGGGTTATTATAACGGCACTTGGGATGAGATTGAAAAAATGTCCATTCCAATGACCGACAGAGTCTGTTTTTTCGGTGACGGTGTATATGATGCCACTTACAGCCGTAATTATAAAATTTTTTCTTTAGATGAGCATATAGACCGATTTTATAACAGTGCAAAATTGCTTGAAATAGTTTTGCCTTATTCAAAAGAGGAAATGAAAGAGATTTTATGTGACTTAGTAGGGGAAATGAACACGGGCGAAAACTTTGTTTATTTTCAGGCTACAAGGGGAGGCGGTACTGTAAGAAGTCACGTTTTTCCTGAGGCAACTAAGGCTAATATTTGGATAAATATTTACCACAAGGAAATTCTTGATTTAACAAAACGTGTTCAGCTTATTACAATGGAAGATACCCGTTTCTTTCATTGTAATATAAAAACTCTGAACCTTATTCCTTCAGTTATTGCATCTCAACGGGCAAAAGAATCGGGTTGCTTTGAAACTGTATTTCATCGAAACGGAAGAGTTACTGAATGTGCACACAGCAATATTCACATTATAAAAAACGGCAAGCTTATTACCGCACCTGCTGACAATCTTATTTTACCCGGAATTGCAAGAAATCATATAATAAAAGCTTGTGAAAAAATGAATATCTCTGTTTTTGAAGAACCTTATTATTTAGAAGATTTGTTTGATGCCGATGAAGTTCTTGTTTCGTCTGCAGGTGCTCTTTGCCTTGTTGCCGATAAAATAGACGGAAAAACGGTTGGCGGTAAGGCAACAGAATTGGTGGAAAAACTCCAGTCTGTTTTACTCAATGATTTTCTTTTGCAGACAAAATGAAAAAATAAAAGTGCGGAAGTTCCGCACTTTTTTGTTATTCTGCATCCGGCTGCTGACCGTCGTGAGCAAGCCATTTACATTCAGTAATTTCCATGTTGGTAAATGTGGCTTTGAATGATGAGTTTTCGGGACTGCAGGCATAAATACCGAAACGGATTTTACCCAAACCGTTAAACATGTGACATACACGCATCTGCCTGAATGTAACACCGTCATCAGAGCATTCAATGCAATAATCGTCTTCTCTGCGACTGAATCTGTACCACATTGATTTTATGTCTGCATCAATTTCTGTAGTTGCCCAGTCAGAATAACCGTTATTGGTTACAACAGAGCCGAGATGTTGAAATTTTTCGTTTTCAAACTCAATTGAACCTTTTATCCAGTTTTCGCTGTCAAGGTACATTACAATTCCGCATTGGTCAAAGCGGTGTTTGCTTTCAAACTCTGTTTTAACGATGAAAGAAAAAAACTTTTCATCGGTTTCCATCTGCAGAACAGGAGCATTGTCGTTTCTGAAATGATAGTATGTTCTCTGCCATAAATCTGTGTGAGGATTTGTGATGATTTCGATTTTATCAGCAGATATATTATAATCTGCAGGTTTTCTTGTCCATTGCAATTTGTTAATATCAAATTTCATAAAAACACCTCATTGAAAATCTATTTTTAATTAAAACTTTTAACCCAATTTACAAGAGAACCATGATGAGTGTTTTCTCTTACTGTTCCAAGCATATATTCGGTTACGGGACCGTTTTTTCTCATTTTTTCAAGGATTGCTTCCTGTAGTTCTTCAACGGACATTTCCTCATATGCTTTATTCAGATTTAATGTAACTTTTTCATGTTTCTTTTCTTCATGAACTTTTTTGGTTTCTTTTATAATTTCCGCAGTTTCTTGTTTTACAGGTTTTTCTGCAAACTTAACAGGGGCAGGAGTTTTCTTTATTGCTGTCATTTTTATTGGCGAAGAACTTTCTGCGATAAGTTCAGCGGGAATCCAGATTTCGCCTGTGTTTGCACATACTGTTACCTGAATATGTCCCTTATTTACAGTTGCTTTTTTACCTGATAATGCACCGACGTATTCTTCACCGTCTCCGCAGACGAGATTCATGTTTACGTCTTTATCAGAATTATTGACAGTAATGATTACGGATTTACCGTCAAGTGTTCTTTCATAAGCAAAATGAGTGGTTTGAAGTTCCAGTTCCTTATATTCACCGCAGCAGAGAGCAGGTGTGTTCTGACGTATTCTGCCAAGGGCGGAAATAAGTTTTGTGTAAGGGTTCATTTTAAATGCATCTTTGTAGTCATCATAATTAAGTTGAGGTCTTAATGTATCGTCCGAGCCCTTTTCTTTTTTTCCTTCAATACCGAATTCTGAACCGTAATAGATTGAAGGAATACCGGGCAAAGTGTAAAGCATCACATGAACAGGGAGAAAATGGTTTTTGTTGTTGAGCTTTGTATAAATGCGCTCTACATCATGGTTGTCAACAAAAGTATATAGTTTTATGCGGTCTCCTGTCATGTTATTGACATACTTTATTGTGTGTGCAACTTCAAAATAGTTATGGTCGTTGTGTGCAGAGTATAGTGCCTTGTGAAGCATATAATTTGTTACGGAATGAAGAATTCCGTCGTTTGCCCATCGGGAGTAATTCCCGTGAATAACTTCACCCATAAGCCAGAAATCAGGCTTTACTTCATTTGCTACCTGACGGAGTGATTTCATATAATTAAAGTCCATAACATCTGCCGCATCAAGACGGATGCCGTCAATGTCGAACTCTTTGACCCAGAAACGGATTACATCGCATATATAATCCCTGACTGCAGGATTATGCTGATTTAATTTTGCAAGCAGGTCATATCCTCCCCAGTTTTCATAAGAGAAACCATCGTTATAAGAATTGTTACCCCAAAAATTCACATTACAATACCAGTCTTTATATTGAGAATTTTCTCTGTTTTGTTTTATGTCCTGAAAAGCAAAAAAGTCACGTCCCGTGTGGTTGAAAACACCGTCCAGAATTACACGTAAGCCTTGCTTGTGACATTCCGACACAAAGTTAGTAAGGTCCTCGTTTGTGCCTAGTCTTGAATCAAGCTTTCTGTAATCCGTTGTTTCGTAACCGTGTCCTACGGATTCAAAAAGAGGACCGATGTAAATTGCGTTGCATCCGATTTCTTTTATATGAGGAATCAATTTTATCAGCGTATTAAGACGGTGTACAGGCTCGCCATAATCATTCTGTTTCGGTGCACCTGTCATTCCTAAAGGATATATGTGATAAAATATAGCGTTGTCATACCATGCCATATTTTTTCCTCCTGATATTATAAAATATAACTTGAATAAATTATACCATATTTATGACGTGATTTTCAATATGATTCAGACTCTGATAATAGATAAAGATGATGATATTACATTTCTTAAAGTATATTCACGCAATTTCAGCAATGATGCATAGGGATAACGTATAAAATTTTTTGTAAAAATCAACAATACTTCCTTGATGTTGACATATTTGTGTATTTGTTTTATAATCATTTCAGACTGAATAATAAAAAAAGGTATAAATGGGACACGACAAAAATAAGACTGACAAAATTGAGGATGAAAAATGGAAAAGTTTGAGAAAAAGGTTTGGCTTGCAACACCGACTATGCATGGCGAGGAAATGAAATATGTGACCGAAGCATATGAAACCAATTGGATGAGTACTGTAGGGGAAAATATCAATGAGGTTGAGAGAATCGCTGCAGAAAAATCACAGATGAAATATGCGGTTGGTTTGTCTTGCTGTACTGCTGCTTTACATCTTGCAGTCAGGCATGCAGGTGAAGCACTTTACGGCAAACCGGCTATCAGCCATGGTGCCTTGGAGGGTAAAAAGGTGTTTTGTTCGGATATGACTTTCGACGCAACGCTCAATCCGGTGATATACGAGGGCGGTATTCCTGTGTTTATTGATACGGAATCCGAGTCATGGAATATGGACCCTGTTGCTCTTGAAAAAGCGTTTGAAATGTATCCTGATGTTAAATTAGTCGTTTCTGCCGAGTTGTATGGTTTTCCTGGCCGTATGGATTTAATAAAGGAAATATGTAAAAAACACGGGGCACTTCTGATTGAAGATGCTGCTGAAGCGATGGGCGCAACAATTAATGGAAAACAGTGCGGGTCTTTTGGCGACTATTCTGCTGTCAGTTATAACGGAAATAAAATTATTACCGGTTCTGCAGGCGGTTGCCTTTTGACAAATGATATTGAGGTGGCAAACAAAGCTCGCAAGTGGTCAACACAAGCAAGAGAAAATGCTCCTTGGTATCAGCATGAGGAGGTAGGTTACAACTACCGTATGAGCAATGTGGTGGCTGGTGTTGTGCGTGGTCAGTATCCGTATTTAGAAGAACATATTGCACAGAAAAAGGCAATATATGAAAGATACTGTGACGGCTTTAAAGATTTGCCTGTGCAGATGAATCCCGTCGTTGACGGTACTGAGCCAAACTATTGGTTATCTGCTATGATTATCAATGCAGATTACATGTGCAAGCAGGTCAGAGATGACTCTACGGCACTTTATATATCAGAAAAGGGCAAGACTTGTCCGACTGAGATTCTGGAAACTCTTGCAAAATACAATGCTGAGGGCAGACCTATCTGGAAACCCATGCATATGCAACCGATGTACCGTATGCACGAATTTATAACTCGCGAGGGTAGCGGCCGTTGCAGAACGAATGCATACATTGCAGGAGGTTGTATGGACGTTGGTGCAGATATATTTGAGCGCGGCTTGTGTTTGCCGAGTGATAATAAGATGACTGTTGAAGAACAGAAAAAGGTTATTGAAATTGTCAGAAGTTGCTTTAATTAATTGTGAATGAGGTATACATAATGTATCCGTTTTTTTTAAAGAGATTACTTGATTTAATTTTGTCAGTGACGGCATTAATTGTACTGTCTCCTGTTCTGATTGTTTTGACTGTAACCGGTGCGATTGTTATGAAAGGAAATCCGTTTTTCTTTCAGCCAAGACCGGGCAGAATAGGAAAAGACGGAAAAGAGAAAATTTTTAAATTGATTAAGTTTCGCACGATGAGTAACGCCAAAGATGAGGAAGGAAATCTTCTTCCTGATGATCAGCGACTCAGTAGGTATGGTATGTTTCTCCGAAGCACGTCGTTGGATGAACTTCCGGAACTTATAAATATAGTACTAGGTCATCTTTCTTGTTGTGGCCCCAGACCTCTGCTTGTCGATTATCTACCAAGATATTCACAGGAACAGCGCCGAAGACACGAGGTTCGTCCGGGACTTACAGGGTATGCTCAGGTTTATGGACGTAATTCTTTAACATGGGAAGAAAAGTTTGAAAAAGACGTTTATTATGTGGATAATATATCATTTTTACTTGACTTGAAGATCATTATTCAAACAGTAGTTGTTGTTTTGAAACGTGAGGGAATATCTTCTGAAACGTCGGTGACAATGGAGGAATTTATGGGCAGTGAGCGTGTAACGGAGGAACATGTCAATTGAAAGACATCCTCTGAATTGTACGTCAGCAGGTTGCCCTGTAAAACCTTAAGCTTTTCTGCATTGAAAGATTCTCCGTAAGATTTTGTGACGTTTTGAAACAAAATCTAAAGCCACTCTGAGATCGTCTGAGGGATTTTTTGGCAATACGTTTCATTTTAGAACCGCTTAATTAACCTAGCGTTAGTTAACTTATAGGGGACTTCTAAAAACCTATTGTATAAAATATGTTTAGATGTTTTTTTCGTCAGATGTGCTAAAAATTTGAAGTTTATGCTGTCGCATTAACAAGAATTTTTGGT
>JAZOAY010000040.1:0-17300 GCA_045595725.1 Acutalibacteraceae bacterium
ATGTTGAAAACAGCACAACGCAACAACTTATCAGGAACATGTTAGTTATAAAAGCAGTCCTTTGTCCTGAAACAAAAACCGAAGATGACATACCCATTATCAGTAGTGAGCAGAAACCTGCTACTGCACTGATACAAACAATAAAACCTATTTTTCTGTTTTTTAACAATAATATTGTCAGAAGAACTGCAATTATCACAGTCAGTATCAGAGAAAGAACGATCAATATATAAAAACTTAAATTATATTTTCCGCTTGTCAGACATTCTCTGAACAAAATATGAGGTAATTTATTTTCAATTACTGCAGTAAGATAATTCACAAATATGCAAACAAAAATTGAAAATATATTAATTAATATATACATTAATTTATGTTTCTTTGTAAAATTATAAACTGATATACTTAAAAATGCTATGAACAGCAAAGTCAGAAAATTTGAAAGAAAATAAGTGTTTGCACTAAAACTCGCAAAACCACAAAGCATTTTTTCAAGGAATCCAAAATCAGCATATCTCGGAAAATTTTCTGCTATTGTAATAATATTTCTATCATGTGCACCGGGTGAAGACAAAAGGTGATAACTGCATAAAAACATTGAAATTAAATTCAATAATGTTATTGGCTTGAATTTATGCTTATAAACAGAAATAAAAATAAGTATTACATATGTTGCTATTGTGCATGCTGCAGATTGTTCCTGCATTGTTGCGATAAAGACAGTAAACAGCGATAACACAAAAGATACTGTATTGAATTTTTTATCAAGCACATAAAACAGCAAAGGGGATATTGTCATTAGATATCCTGCAAAGGGCCACAGATAAGTAAATGAACCTGCAAACCAAAATACCGAGGGATTAAGACACATAACAAACATCAGAAAAATTCCGCAACATGCAAATATTTGTTTATCTTTAGCTGTAAATCCACCTTTAAACAGCAGCGCAAGCCTGTACCAGAAAACTACAATGTAAATTATAAGTATCGCATTTATGATTTGCCAGAATACAATATTTTGTTTCAGAAAGAATGACATTAAAAACTCACCGACAGTTCTTCCTGAAAGCGTCATATAACGCTCACTCAACCAATTATTATAAGTAAAATCAGGTGATGACACAATACCCATAAAGTTACCGTCATCCATTTTTATAAAATAGCGAGTAAAGAAAAGGCTGAAAAATGTAATCAGTGCTGAAAAAAATACAATTGGTGAATTTTCATTCATAAAAGATGATAATTTATTTTTCATTATTTCACCTCAAGTACATACGGTGCTTTTTTACTTCCGTCACCGCCACCGGTTTTGAAAGACCGGTTATTAATATATAATGCAGGACAAACTCCCATAGTGCCGTCATAAGCCAGAGATTTGTAAAAATTACCACTTGACGTTACGGCGGTTACACTCACATTATTTGATGTAGCAGGGGATGAGGACCAATACCACACAGGCCTATCGGGTAAAATTATATACGGAGCATTATTTTGCTTTATACAACTGTTTGTACAAATCTTCTTTCTTGAAGTATTGTCAAAAAATTTCTTAAGTTGAGATTTGCTGAGCAAAAAAACTCCATCATCCGTTATCAGTTTTTTCTCCTCATCACAGAAATTTTTTTCGTTAAGAAATCCGCATTCATCATTATAATAATTATAGGAAGTAAAAGTGTTGTCTTTTACAGGCGGACAATGGCTATATGTAACATGAAATTCTTCAGAGTTAAGCCATTGTTTTAATGTAGAATTTTCCCAGTCTGATGAACCATATTTTTCGCTGTCGCTATTATGAAATTTTTCACTTATACCACTTGCATCAAATGCTTTGAAACAAATTACATATTCGCTCATAAGTAAAATATTATTTTCATTAACATCAAGCACTTTCCATAAAATATCTTCATCAAGATATTTACCGAAATAAATATAATCATCTGTTTTCAAAGTGACTTCTGTCGATTTATATACATCTGCATTATAAACGGGAGTTTTCAAAAATAAATTCTGAAATTTATGAACCGCAAAAGGGGAAAGCATTGATAATATAACAATGACAATCAGCACTGCAGGCAGAATTTTAATTCTTTTCATCAATTCTCACCGAACTTTTTTATAAGATTTTTATAATGATTTCCTTTTTCTTCAAAATTTCTGTATCTGTTATAGCTTGAAGCAGCAGGGGAGAAAAGGCAGATTTTTCCCGGCTCAGTAAATTTGTATGCAGCCTCAACGGCGTCATCCATTGTGTCAACAATTACCATATTTTTAGTACAACCAATCCTTTTGAGATCATTGATAATCATTTCACCTGTTTCAGGAAGTCCGATAAGATTATTTACATTACATTGGTTCAGATCTGTAATAAATCCTGAATAATCAATGCCTCTGTCCATTCCGCCAAAAATTAGTGTATCAACTTTTTCAAGTGCGGTAATTGCACACATTACTGCATGGGGAATAGTTGCGATACTGTCATTATAGAAAGTAATATCTTTCCAAGTACCAACTTTTTCCATACGGTGAGCTATTGGTTCAAATGATTTTATTCCATTTTCGATTGCTTCATCAGAGATTCCGAGACATTTTGCAGCATTAACAGCAAAGAAAATATCCTGATGAGTATGTGAACCTTTAAGATTCTCATTAAGTGTAGTAAGATGCTTGAAAAATTCATTATCATCCTCTTCAAATCTGCTTACAGGTATAAGTTTTGATTTTACTTTATTAAAGTTAATCAATTCTTTCAGTTCATCCTGGTCAGAATTGAATATAAAATAATCTTTATCTGTCTGATTATTGACAATATTGAGTTTTGCGTTCACATATCCTTCAAAACCGTTGTAATGATCAAGATGTTCCGGATAAACATTTGTCATGATAGCTATCTGAGGAGATGCTTTCGCAAACTCAAGTTGATGGCAGGACATTTCAATAACAGCAATTAGACCGTCAGTATCATCAAGACTTTCAAACACGGGTACACCGATATTTCCGATAAGTGCACATTTTTTGCCTGAAGCTTTAACAATATTATAAACAAGGGTTGTGGTTGTAGTCTTTCCTTTAGTACCAGTAATGCCTATTTTTGTGCATTCTACAAATCTGAGAAACAAGTCCATCTGACCTGTAATCTCAGTATTTTGACCTATTTTTACGCTTCTCAGAGATATTCCGGGACTCTGCATTACTAAATCGTAGTCATTTATATAATTCAAGTAATTTTCGCCTGTGTGTAAAATTACATTACTATCATTAATTATCAATTCACGCTTATCAGCAATTGCTATTTTTTTATCAGGGTAAAAGCGTCTTATAAAATTGTAGGTCGATTGACCTTCTTTACCAAAACCAAGAATAAGCACAGATTTTTTATCAAAATATTCAATTAATCGTTTATACATTATCAACAGCTCCTTTATTTGTAATATTATATCATTTAATTATTTTTACTTCAATACTCTGCAAAACAATTATTGTATTTCATGTGTATTTATGTTATAATTTCACATAATTTATATATGTAATATTTTAACACAAAGGAATGGTATCGAAAGCATGGAAAAGATTTGTTTTTATAACACAAAACCTTATGATAAAAAGTATTTTGAAAAATATAAAGATGAATATTCAATGGAAATAGAATATTTTCGTGGAAAGCTCAGAGAAAAAACAGCGGTTCTCGCTAAGGATTATGATGCAGCTGTTGCATTTGTGAATGATGATATTAATTCAGAAACTATAAATACGCTTTATGAGAATGGCATCAGGATTCTTGCCATGAGATGCGCGGGTTTTAATAATGTCGACCTTGAAGCGGCTTACGGAAAAATACATGTAGTGAGAGTTCCCGCATATTCACCGTATGCAGTTGCTGAACACGCAATAGGAATGTTGCTTGCACTTGTCAGAAAAATCCCAAGAGCATATAACAGAACAAGAGATTACAATTTCACATTAAACTCTCTTGTGGGCTTTGATTTACACGGAAAAACTGTGGGCGTTATCGGTACAGGTAAAATCGGAAAAATTTTTATTGATATATGTAAAGGATTCGGTATGAATGTCTGTGCCTATGACCCTTTTCCATCAAAGGATACGGATATCGAATATGTGTCGATTGAAGAGCTTTGCAAACGTTCAGACGTAATTTCTTTACATTGTCCTCTTACTGACTCTACACGTTATATTATAAATAAAAGAACAATTTCGCTGATGAAGGATAATGTATATATAATCAACACATCAAGAGGTGCTTTAATAGACAGCGAAGCTTTGCTTGAAGGTTTAAAGTCTGAAAAAATCGGCGGTGCATGTCTCGACGTATATGAGGATGAAACAGATTTTTTCTACGAGGATAAAAGTGACAAGGTTATTCATGATGACGTGTTGACAAGTCTTATAGGCATGAATAATGTTCTTGTAACATCACATCAGGCTTTCCTGACTGACGAAGCACTTGAAAATATAACAACAACTACATTGCAAAATTTAAGAGATTTTTTTGATGGTAAAAATCTCGAAAATGAGGTCTGCATAAAATGCGCTAACGGAGAAAAATGCGGAAAAGAAAAACACGGCAAATGTTTTGAATAATGATACACAATGTATGAATTATATTAATATCCCGAAAAAATGCAAAATATTGTATGAACAAACTGTTAACATTTAATGGTAAATATTGCAAAGTTTTTATAGTATGTTAAAATGTATTTGTGTGTATTGTGCGAGTTACATCAAATGACTCTTAAAGATATGGGGGTATTTTAGTGAGAGTACGTAAACAGGCCGTAGGTGACAGAAACATCGTCGGTCAGAGAATTGAAGAGAAAAGAAAAAGCATCGGTATGAAGCAGAAAGATCTTCTTACACAGCTTCAGATCGAAGGTATTGATCTTAACGCTTCCGGTCTCTCAAAACTCGAAGGACAGATTCGTAGTGTAACTGATAAAGAACTTATCGTTATTGCTAAAACTCTTGATGTATCTGTACTTTGGTTGCTCGGTCTTTCAGACCAGGAATAATTATTATGCGAACATCCGCTCTGTGGCGGATGTTTTTGCGTTTTATAGTTCTGTGTTGATTTATTTTCCAAATTATGTTATAATGTCACGCAGTAAATATAAGGAAGTGTTCTATTATGATTAATGCAAATATTAACGCTTTTATTAAGTACGCTCTTGATTGCGGACTTATTGATATTAATGATAAGTCTTTTGTTATCAATAGTGTACTTGATATTTTAAATCTTGATGAGTTTGTTGAAACAGATGAATGTCCTGATTTATCATTGGAAGAAATTCTTTCAAATTTTATTAATTTTGCAGTTCAAAACAAAATAATTGATGATAGTATTACAGAAAAAGATTTATTTGACACACGTATCATGTCAACTGTAACTCCCAGACCATCAGAAGTAATCAACAGATTTAAAGTACTTTATGATGATTCACCTGAAAAGGCAACGGATTATTTTTATAAACTTTCGTGTGATTGTGACTATATCAGACGCTACAGAATTATCAAAGACATGAAATGGATTTATCCTTGCGAATATGGTAATCTTGATATTACAATTAATCTTTCTAAACCTGAAAAAGATCCTAAGGCAATTGCTGCAGCAAAAAATGCAAAACAGAGCAGTTATCCTAAATGTATGCTCTGCCGTGAAAATACAGGTTACAGAGGCAGAATGAATTATCCAGCACGTCAGACACTTCGTACGGTTCCCGTTAATCTTAACGGTACAGAAAGCAGTCTCCAGTATTCTCCGTATGTATATTATAATGAACATTGTATTGTTTTCAATAATGAACATACACCCATGAAAATTGACAGAAACGCTTTTGCAAAGCTTCTTGATTTTGTTTCACAGTATCCTCATTATTTTGTCGGTTCAAATGCTGACCTGCCAATTGTGGGCGGTTCAATTCTTTCACATGACCATTTTCAGGGCGGTCATTATACATTTGCAATGGCTGATGCACCTGTTGAAAAAGAATATATTTTCCATGGTTATGAGGATATCAAAGCCGGTATTGTCAATTGGCCAATGTCAGTTATTAGACTTACAGGTAAAAATAAAGAAAATATCCTTGACCTTTCCGATAAAATCCTGACTTCATGGAGAGGGTATACTGATGAAAATGCATTCGTTTTTGCTGAAACAGATGGTGTACCTCACAATACAATCACTCCCATAGCTCGCAGACGCGGTGAAGATTTTGAAATGGACCTTGTTTTGAGAAACAACATCACAACAGATGAACATCCTTTAGGCGTTTATCATCCTCATGCTGAACTTCATCATATCAAAAAAGAAAATATAGGTCTTATTGAAGTTATGGGACTTGCAGTTCTTCCTTCAAGACTGAAAACTGAACTTGCAATTCTTGAAGAAAGTCTTGTGAACGGTGAAGATGTAAGCAAAAACGAAAAAATTGCGATTCACGCTGATTGGGCAGTAGAAATCAAAGAAAAATACACCGATATAAATGCAGAAAACGTTCATGAAATTGTACTTAAGGAAACAGGCTTAGTATTCAAAACCGTTCTTGAACATGCAGGTGTTTACAAAGTAACAGATGAAGGCAGAAAAGCATTTATAAAATTCCTTGATACAATTAAATAAGTTTAAAAATCCGTAGAGAAATAAAACTCTACGGATTTTTTCTTTACTTACATTTGTCAAAAGATGGGTTAAATGCATAGAAGTTCTTTGCATCAAGTCTGTCTGTTGCAAGTCTCAATCCTTCGCCGAAACGCTGATAATGAACAATTTCTCTCGCTCTGAGGAATTTTATCGGTTCTTTTACATCGGGATCGTCAACAAGTCTCAAAATGTTGTCATAAGTTTTTCTCGCTTTTTGTTCTGCTGCAAGGTCTTCGTGGAGGTCAGCGAGTACGTCGCCTGTGGACTGTATTGTTGCTGCTGTCCACGGAACACCTGATGCAAACTGGGGATAAATACCTGTAGTATGGTCAACGAAATAATCGTCAAAACCTGCTTTTTTGATATCTTCAATTGAAAGGTTTCTTGTCAACTGATAAACTATTGCGCCGATCATTTCTAAGTGACCAAGTTCTTCGGTGCCTATGTCCGTAAGCAGTCCTTTAAGTTCGGCATGAGGCATAGAAAATCGCTGACTGAGATATCTGAGTGATGCACCGAGTTCACCATCAGGTCCGCCATACTGTGTAATGATGATTTTTGCAAGTTTGGGGTTTGGATTTTTAATGTTTACGGGATATTGTAATCTTTTTTCATATTGGAACATCAGCAATCACAACTCTCTTTCTCCCACGGCCATGGGTTTTTAATCCATTCAACGCCCTGTGCTTTTGTTGTTGAAAGTTTCCAGCAGTTTTCCTCAAATTCTTCACGCAACGCAAGATATTTTTCCTTGTATTTGTTGTAAAGTGCAATTGCTTCAGTATCGCATGTGTGAGTGTCAAGATAAAGGTGTAAATCCCACATAACAAAAGCAGTTGCTGAAAGTTGTTTCAATAAATCGTTATTTCTCATCATTTGCAACAACCTCCGAGGAAAGGTTTGTCGAGGCAGGGGAATACAGTTCCTCTTTCCAATGCTTTGCAATCGTCATAAAGCTCTGAAAATTCCTGAAATGGGATATAAGCCATTGCTACTGGTGTACACTCAGGAAACTTGCCCACAGGCTGAATATTGCATTTTTTTACGTAATTATAACAGTTTTTATCGTTCTTACGGTAATAACCGTCATTCATCATACGATGATTCTGCGACGGATAGTCGTACATTCTTTGCAAAATGATTCTCCTTTCATAAGGTTTTCATTATCATAGTATGTACTTTGTCCGAAAGTGTGAAAAAAAGACGGCAAGTTAATTTACTTACCGTCTTAAAAAATATCAATATATAACTTCAAATTTTGTTTTATAAACTCTTCCGAAACCATAATTGTATCCGATGTACAAATCATCATTATGAAGGAAAATGTTTTCACTTTCATAACCTTTTGCTTCGTCATTCAGTTCAAAAATTCCGTAATGATTTCCGTCCCAATCATAGACAGATATTGCATTGGGAAAGCTAAGAAGAAAATAGATATATTTATCGTCGCTATCCATTCCTTGTCTTGTTGTTGACTTCGGCTTTACACCGCTGATTGTCTCAATGACATTAAATTTCTTATCAAGTATTGCAAAATCAAAAGTATATGAAATACCAACTGCATATCTGTTTGTTTTTGCATTGTATGTAATAGAGTAGATTTCAAGAGGTATTTCAACTGTTTCTGTAATTTCCAATGTGTTTTTGTCAACAAAAGATACGAGAGTACGATTAGGGGAGTTATGACACACAACAAGACATTTTTTGTCTTTGTTATATGTTATATCGTTACCGTGGTCAACCTTAACTGAGTATGACCTTGCAATTTCTTCCCATGTACCGATTTTATATTTTGAAATTGAGCATGTATCAGCATAGCCGTTATGTGAACAGAAATATGCATATTCTCCGTCTGTACAGCCACCCTGAAGAATTGTGGCACTGGCACCGTGTACATCTTCAAGAATTAGTTCAGATGAAAAAGAGATCTCTTTCACAGATGAAAAATCAATATCATCAAAGCCGTTATTATAAAGACTGATACCGAAAATACTGAGAAACCAGGTAATAATTGACATAAAAAAAGAGGAAATAGAGTTTAAAAAATCAGTCATAAAAATTACCCTAAAGCAGAATTACTGCATTTTCTCCTGTTTGATTTTTTTGTCAATAATATGACGTTTTGCGAGTTCTGCGGTTACATCATCAAGTGTGATGCCCATTTCAATCATCATGACCATTACATGGTATGCAAGGTCAGCAATTTCATAAATTGTTTCTGCTTTGTCTCCGCCTTTTGCACCGATGATGACTTCAGTACATTCTTCGCCGACTTTTTTGAGAATTTTATCAATACCTTTTTCGAAAAGATAAGTAGTATAAGAACCTTCTTTTTTCTCAACTTTTCTGCCGACAAGCATATCATAAAGACCCTGATATGAGAAACCATTCTCTTTTGTAGCTTCAACAATATCATTAAAGAAGCAACTTTCGCTTCCTGTGTGGCAAGCAGGACCTTCTTTTATAACATCGACAAGAAGTGTGTCCATATCACAGTCAGTTCTGATAGAAACAATGTTCTGAACGTTACCTGAAGTTGCACCTTTTCTCCAGAGTTCTTGTCTGCTTCTGCTGAAGAAACATGTTTTTCCTTCTTCGATGCTGATTTTAAGGCTCTCTTCATTCATGTATGCAAGCATAAGAACTTTCTTCGTATAAAAATCCTGTACAATTGCCGGAATAAGACCTTTTTCGTCAAACTTTAATTCTTTGATATCCATGGTAATTTCTCCTTATATTCTCATCTCAACACCATTGACAATGAGATATTCTTTTAAATCTTTTATTGATAATTCTTTTCTGTGGAAAATTGAAGCAGCAAGACCTGCATCAGAACAGTTTTCATTAAAAAGGTGAAGAAAATCTTCTTTTTTACCTGCACCGCCGCTTGCAATAACAGGAATTGAAACTTTTTCTGAAATTGCTTTTAGCATTTCAATATCAAATCCCTGCTTGATACCGTCGGTATCAATACTGTTTACTACAAGTTCACCGGCACCTCTGTTTTCACCATCAACAGCCCACTGAATTGCCTCAATGCCTGTATCAATTCTACCGCCATTTTTAAAAATGTGAAACTCGTTTCCCACGCGTTTGATATCCATTGAAAGAACAACACACTGGTCGCCGTATTTCTTGGCTGCCTGAGTAATAAGCTCAGGGTTATTTATTGCGCCTGAGTTAACAGAAACTTTATCAGCACCGCACTTAAGCACTCTATCAAAATCATCAACGGTATTAATTCCGCCACCGACTGTGAGCGGAATAAAAATTTCCGATGCAACCTTTGTCAGCACATCTGTAAAAAGTCCGCGTCCTTCGTAAGATGCGGTGATGTCATAAAAAACAAGTTCATCTGCACCGCTGTCATTATAAAAATGTGCAAGTTCAACGGGATCAGCAACATCCTGTATTCCTTCAAAATTAACACCTTTTACAACTCTGCCGTTTCTAACATCAAGGCAGGGGATAATTCTTTTGGTAATCATTATAAAATTTCCCCCTTGGCGATTTTCAGAACTCTTTCAAGGTCAAGTTTACCTGCATAAACTGCCTTTCCGACAATAGCACCGTAAGTATTCATTGAAGCAAGTTTTTTGATTTCATCTTCAAATGTAATACCTCCTGACGCAATGATATCAAGGTTTTCTATTTCTGAAAGTTTTTCATATATTTTAAGGTTAGTACCTGAAAGGGTACCATCTTTTGAAATATCAGTATAAATTACGGTTTTGACACCAGCATCACGAAGCCTTTTGCAAAAATCAAGAGAGTCAATTTCCGTTGTTTCAAGCCAACCGCTTACTGCAACTTTACCATCACGTGCATCAACACCGACTGCAATTTTATTTCCGTATTTTTTTACTGCATCTTCAACAAAAGCAAAGTTACGGACTGCAACAGTGCCCAAAATTACACGGTTAACGCCGAGAGAAAGATAATCTTCAATTCTCTTTTCATCTCTGATACCACCACCGACTTCGGTGAAGAGTTTGCCTGTTTCAGCAACACTTTTAATAACGTCAAAATTAACAGGTGTACCGTCTTTTGCACCGTCAAGGTCAACCATGTGAAGGTTCTTTGCACCTTTTTTCACAAAAGTTTCAGCCATTTCAAGAGGACTTGAACCGTAAACTGTCATTCTGTTGTAGTCACCCTCAGTAAGTCTCACTACATTACCGTTTCTTATATCTATAGCAGGAAAAATTTCCATTCATTTCACCTCATATTTCTGCAAAAGCTTTTAAAAGCATGAGTCCTTTTTCGCCACTTTTTTCAGGGTGAAACTGCATTCCGTAAACATTTTTACTGTTAACAACTGCAGGAACAAGAACATCATATTCACTTACGGCAAGTAAACTTTCATCACAGTTTTTGCCGTAATAAGAATGAACAAAGTACATATAATCTCCGTCTGAAATGTATTTGAAAATTGGGTTATCAGCCTTAAAAATAAGCTTGTTCCAACCCATATGAGGAATTTTAAGACTTTTATCAATATCGCCTTCGAAGGGGCAGATTTCGCCACTGATAAGACCTAAACCTTCAAATTCACCGTATTCATAACTTTTATCAAACAGAAGCTGCATGCCGAGACATATACCGAGAACAGGTTTGCCGTTTTTTGCTTCCTCAATAATAACATCTGCAAGACCTGAACTTCTGAGCTTATTAATTGCATCTTCAAACGCACCTACACCGGGAAGTATAATTCTGTCAGCTTCTTTAATTTTATCAGCATCCCCCGTAACAATCACATCAAGTCCCAATGCTTTTGCAGAACTTGAGATTGAAAACAGGTTGCCGCATCCGTAATCAACTATTGCTATCATTGTATTGCCTCCGATTAAAGCAAACCCTTGCTTGATGGAATTTCGTCTTTAGCGTTTTCATCAATTGAAACAGCTTCTTTAATTGCACGTGCAACAGCCTTGAATGCACCTTCAATTATGTGATGCGAATTAGTACCGTCAAGCTGTTTTATGTGTAGAGTAATATCTGCATTTCTTACAAACGAAATGAAAAATTCCTCAACAAGCTCTGTGTCCATTTCACCTACTTTTTCTGTAGGAATTTCAAGGTCATATTTAAGAAATGCTCTGCCGCTGATATCAAGCGATGCAAGAATAAGTGTTTCATCCATGGGAAGAATCATATTTCCGTATCTCTTAATACCTTTTTTATCACCGATAGCCTCTTTGAAAGCCTGACCGAGAACAATGCCGATATCCTCTGCAGAATGATGAAAATCTACAAAAGTGTCGCCTTTACAAGTAACAGAAAGATCCATTCTGCCGTGTTTTGCAAAAAGGTCAAGCATATGGTCAAGAAAACCGATGCCCGTATTAATTTCAGATTTTCCTGCGCCGTCAAGACAAAGTGAAAGTGAAATATCTGTTTCATTGGTTTTTCTTGTGATTTCAGATTTTCTCATCATTCTCGCTCCTTTATAATTTCATCTATGATTTCAATAACTTTTTTCATCTGTTCCATTGTACCCATCGACATTCTGAAATAGTCCGATATTCTGGGTGAATTGAAATATCTGATAAGCACACCTCTTTTTCTGAGTTCTTCATAGAGTTCAGATGAGGGAATTTTGTCTGTTTTTGCAAAAACAAAATTTGATTTTGAATCTGTGAGAGTAAAACCTCTTTTTCTGAGTTCAGACTTAGTGTATTCCCTGATTTCTATTGTTTCAGCAATTGTTTTATCGTAGTACTTTCTGTCGCTTATAGCAGCTGCGGCTGCTTCAACAGAAAGAGTATTAACATTATAGGGGTTAAAAGAGTATTTAAGTTTTTCAAGGTCATCAGCAAGAATTTTTGATGAAACTGAGAAACCGACTCTTAGTCCGGCCAATGAACGGCTCTTTGAAAAAGTCTGTGTAACAATAAGGTTATCATATTTGTCAACAAGGTCAACTACGCTTGTGCCTTCCGAAAAATCAGCATACGCTTCATCAATTATAACAACGTTATCGGGATTTGTCTTGACGATAAGTTCAATTTCTTCATGTGTCAGCGCAAGGCCTGTGGGTGCATTTGGATTGGCAATAATAATGTTTTTATTTTTGCCAATGTAATCATTTGCATCTACAGAAAAATCATCTTTGAGGGGGATTTGTTCAAGATTTACTTTGAATAAATCAGCAAAAACAGGATAAAAACTGTATGTTATATCAGGACAACAGAACTCACCGCCGAGACCGCCAAACGCCATAAATGCAAAAGCAATAACATCGTCTGAGCCATTACCTACAAAAATCTGTTCAGGAGTTACGGAATAAAAATCAGCAATTGCCTGTTTGATTTTTTTAAGTTTCGGATCAGAATATAAATATAACGATGAAATAAGTTCTGAATTCAGAACTTCAAGAACTTTATGGGAAGCAGGAAAAGGAGATTCATTTGTATTGAGTTTAATGTATTTTTTATCATTAAGCTGTTCTCCGGGTGTATACGGTACAATTGAATCGTATTCCGCACGCATAAATCTGCTCATATATGAAACCTTCTTATTTCTTTAATCTTTTACTTACTGCTCTTCCGTGAGCCTGCAAACCTTCTTTTTCTGCAAATCTTACGACGTCTTCACCGACTTCATTAAGTGCTTCTTCTGAAAAATAAATGAATGAAGATTTCTTAATAAAGTCATCCACAGAAAGGGGAGAACTGAAACGTGCAGTACCGGATGTGGGAAGAGTATGGTTTGGACCTGCAAAATAGTCACCCAAAGATTCAGGAACGTTCTTACCTAAGAAAATTGAACCGGCATTTGTAATAAGGTTGAGAAGTTCAAAGGGATTTTCAACGCATACTTCAAGATGTTCGGGAGCAATTTCATTGCTGATTTCAACTGCTTGTTTCATGTTATCTGCAATGATAATTTTGCCGTTTGTGTCAATTGAAGTTCTTGCAATTTCACAACGGGGAAGTTCAGGAATTTGTTTTTCAAGTTCATCACGAACTTTGTATGCAAGTTCTTCTGAATCTGTAATCAGCACCGCACTTGCAAGTTTGTCATGTTCTGCCTGTGAAAGCAGGTCAGCAGCTACAAATTCAGGGTTACATGTACCATCTGCAAGAACAAGAATTTCGCTGGGTCCTGCAATCATGTCAATATCAACAATACCATAAAGCATTCTTTTGGCAGTTGCAACAAATACATTACCGGGACCTACAACTTTATCAACTTTAGTGACTGTTTCTGTTCCGTAAGCGAGTGCTGCTACAGCTTGTGCACCGCCTGTTTTGAAAATTCTGTCAACGCCTGCAACTTTTGCCGCTGCAAGGATAGGAGCAGGAATTTTTCCTGTTTCATCGGGAGGTGTAACCATAACAATTTCTTTTACACCTGCAATTTTTGCGGGAACAGCATTCATAAGAACACTTGAAGGATATCTTGCTGTACCACCGGGAACATAAAGGCCTACTTTTTCAATGGGTGTAATCTTCTGTCCGAGAATTACACCGTCCTTATCGTTAATGATGAAGTTATTTCTCACCTGATGTGAGTGAAAATGGTGGATGTTATCTCTTGCTTTTTCAAGTGTGGAAATGAAATCTTGATCTTCAGAAGCATAAGCTTCTTCAATTTCTTCTTTTGTAACTTCGAGATTTTCTACAATTGCTCTGTCAAACTTGAGACTGTATTCGCGAAGTGCTTTATCTCCGTTGTTTTTTACGTTGTCAATAATGTCTGATACGATATCTTCAACACCGCTTTTTGTGTTGATATCACGTGTCAAAATATCTTCTTTTTTTGTATCGGACATTTTAATTATCTTAATCATTTTTTAACCTCCTGAAGTTTTACACTCAGTTTTTCAGTAAGTTCGTTGATTGTATTCTGCTTAAATCTGTAGGAAGATTTATTTGCAATGAGTCTTGCACTGATAGGCATGATTTTTTCAAAAACTGAAAGATTATTTTCTTTAAGAGTTGTACCTGTTTCAACAATATCAACAATTACATCTGAAAGACCTAAAAGGGGAGCAATCTCAATTGAACCGTTAAGTTTGATAATGTCAATTTCTCTGTTGAAAGATGCATAGTATCTTTTTGCGATATTCGGAAATTTTGTCGCAACACGGATAGGTCTGTCCGGATCTTCAACATAATTGTTTTTAGCTGCAACACACATATTGCATTTACCGATATCAAGGTCAAGAAGTTCGAAAACATCAAAATCGCCTTCGTCAAGACAGTCTTTTCCGACAATACCGATATCAGCGGCACCGTGGGCAATATAAACTGCAACGTCTGATGGTTTAACAAGAAGATATCTTACACCATTATCGGGATTTTCAAAGACAAGTTTTCTGTTATCAGCATAAATTTCTGCGCAATCATAACCGATAGATGAAAGGAGATTATATACTTTATCGCCGAGACGGCCTTTTGGTAACGCGATATTAAGCATTATTTTCCCTCCCCGAGAACACCATCAAAGGTGTAAATTGTTTTGAAAGTATAATCGGTAGGTTCACTTGTTTCAACCTTTACTGAATGACCGTTGTCAGAAAATTCTTTCACGATTTTAAGTAATTCAGCAGCAGAACCACCTTTGTTAATTATAACAATTTCTGTATCAAATTCTTTTTTGTTGGGATACCAGAGATTAAGGTTGTCAAGATAAATTGCAAAACCGATTGCTTCAGTATGTTTTCTGATTTTGTTTGCGAGATTATCGTATCTTCCGCCTGCAAGAACGGCACCGGGAGCATTTTTTACAAATCCCTGGAAAACAATTCCGTTATAATAATCTGTGTTATTAAGAACTGAGAAGTCAACTGTTATATTGTTTTCCAAACTATTCATGCTGAGTGCATCAGAAATCATTCTGAAATCTTCAATTGCATTATCAAAACAGAAACCATCAGTTGAAAATGCTTCAAGTTTTTCAATAACTACATTGATTTTTCCGCTTATTGAAATAATTTCAATAAATTTATCAGCATCAATCTCGTTTTCAATAAGAAGTTTTTTCAGGTCGTGCATGTTTTTGCCAATAATGAAATCTATAATATTCTTTCTGAGTTTTCTTGAAATGTTATACTTTTCCATCAGTTCAGAAACAACTGACATATGAGAAATTGAAAGAATATTGTTGCTGTCAATTTTGTTAAGACTTTCAACTGCAAGTAAAATAATTTCAGAAATATTATAAGCATCAAGTTTACCGAGAATTTCAACACCGGTCTGTTTGATTTCTTTATAATCATGAGTGTTCTTACCGATTCTGTAAACACTCTCGTTATAATAAGCCTTTGTTAATGTATCACGAGAAATCCTTGAATTTTTTACAATTGAAAGTGTAATATCAGGTTTAAGTGCCATAAGTCGACCGTCTGAATTGTTGAATGCAATAATACCTTCACCTGAAAGGAAATCTCTGTTATCACTATAAAAACTGTATTCTTCAAATTTAGCCATACAGTATTTCTTATAACCGAATTTTTCAAAAAGTGAAGCCAGTTCAATAGTAAGCTTGTCCTCAATTGGCAATGAATTTATGTATTGCTGCAAAAGGATACACCCCCAAAATAAATATACTATAATATTATACTATAATTCACCGCTTTAGTAAAGTAAAACATTTCAAAAAATGATAGATAATTTTGTTGATTTTAGCTAAAATATTGTATATTTTGCCGATTTAAAATTATTGTTTACATCAACAGGGGAGAGTGGTATAATTAATTCAATGAAAACTGTTAATTGGGGGTGTAGAGGCATAACAATGATATACAGAAAATACGAAAGCAGAGATATTTCAGCATTACGAGATATTCTTGAAAACGACTTAGGTTATAACTGTAAACTTGATAATCTTAACAAACGAATTGATGAAATGATTAAACGCGGAAATTATCAGATTTTTGTTGCCAGTGATGGTGAGAAAGTAGTAGGATATATCGGTTGTGTTACTTATCTTGCATTTGAACTCGAAAAAGAAGGCATGAAAATAATCGCACTTGCAGTTTCAAAAGAACACCGCAGAAAAGGCATCGGTACTCAGTTACTCAGAACAGCCGAACAATGGGCAAAAGAAAATAACATAGAAGTTGTGCTGCTAAATAGTGGCTTACAAAGAAAAAATGCACATGAATTCTATAAATCCAAAGGATATTTTAAGAAGAGTTACGGATTTATAAAAAGGATTTAGCTATGAAAACTTTAATTTTTAATGGTTCACCACGAAAAAATGGAGATACCGTCAATCTGATTAACATATTAACTGAACAACTTAATGGCGAATATAGAATTATAAATGCATATTATTCTGATATTTCTTCTTGTGTTGATTGTCGATATTGTTGGTGCAATAACGGATGTTCAATTAATGATAACATGGCAGAGATATACAGTTATATAATTGATTGTGATAATATTGTAATCGCTTCACCGATTTATTTTTCACAACCAACAGGTAAGCTACTGGATGTTTTCAGCAGATTTCAAACGTATTTTGCATCAAGATTTTTCCGCAATGAAACGGTTAACATTAAACCTAAAAAAGGTGCAGTAATTTTAGTAGGTGGCGGTGACGGAAATCCTAAAGATGCATATAAAACTATTTGTACTGTATTAGATCAAATCAATGTTTTAAAAATTTATCCGCTTGTCGGTAGTTTTAACACAAA
>JAZOAY010000041.1:0-28930 GCA_045595725.1 Acutalibacteraceae bacterium
GAGCTTAAGATCATCGTAGTCGGTAAGGTTGAAAGTCTTGGAAGACACCCTGATTCTGACCACCTGTGGATTTGTCAGATTAATGTTGGCAAAGAAGAAAATCTTCAGATTGTTACAGGCGCACAGAATCTTAAAGCAGGCGATATCGTTCCCGTAGCGCTTGACAACTCCGTTGTTTTTGGCGGTCATAAAATCAAAAAAGGCAAACTCCGTGGTGTTGAAAGTAACGGTATGCTTTGCTCTCTCGGTGAACTTGGTCTTACAATTCACGATTTCCCTTATGCAGTTGAAGACGGCATTTTCGTTCTTGGTGACGATTGTGACAAAACTCTCGGCATGGATATTCACTATGCTATCGGTCTTAACGATGTTATCACAGAGTTTGAAATCACATCAAACCGTTCAGACTGTCTCAGTATTATCGGTCTTGCAAGAGAAGCTGCAGCAACATTTGACAAAGAACTTAAAGTTGAAGAACCTGTTGTAAAAGGCTCAGGTGGTGACGTGAATGAAATTCTTTCAGTTGAGATCAACGAGCCTGAAAAATGTTACCGTTACTGCGGTGCAGTAGTTAAAAATGTAAGAATTAAACCCTCTCCCCGTTGGATAAGAGAGCGTCTTCGTGCTTGCGGTGTAAGACCTATTAACAATATTGTTGATATCACAAACTTCGTTATGCTTGAATACGGTCAGCCAATGCATGCTTTTGACCTGAGATACCTTGACGGCGGTAAGGTTATTGTAAGAAATGCAAAAGAGGGTGAAAAAATCACAACTCTTGACAATATCGAAAGAGACCTTACTCCCGAAATGCTTGTTATTGCTGACGAAAATAAACCCGTTGCAGTTGCAGGTGTTATGGGTGGTGAATACAGCGGTATCATGGATGACACAACAACTATCGTATTTGAATCAGCATGTTTCAATGGTGTAAGTGTCCGCAGAACATCAAAGGCTCTCGGCCTTCGCACAGAAGCTTGTACAAGATATGAAAAAGAACTTAATCCCGCAAGTTGTGAAACTTGTCTCAAACGTGCACTCCAGCTTGTTGAACTTCTTGATGCAGGTGATGTAGTTGATGGTATTGTTGACTGTTTCCCCACACCAAAAGAGCCTGTAAAACTCGCTTTTGAGCCTGAATGGGTTAACAACTTCATCGGTATTGATGTAAGTGCAGACGATCAGAAGAAAATGCTTGAAAAAATCGGTTTCACAGTAGAAGATGGCGTAATTACTGCTCCTTATTTCAGAAATGATATTGAACATAAGGCTGATATTTCAGAAGAAATTGCAAGATTTTTCGGTTATCAGGCAATTCCCAACAGAGAACTTTCAGGTGTTGCAAATGCAGCTCTTACAGAAGAACAGCAGCTCGAAAGACTTATCCGTTCAACATGTCTCGGCTGCGGTCTGACTGAAATTGAAACATTCTCATTTATAAGCCCCAAATATTACGACAAAATTAATCTTCCCGAAGACAGCGTTCTGAGAAACTCAGTTGTAATTATGAACCCTCTCGGTGAAGATACAAGCGTAATGAGAACAACTGCAATTCCTTCAATGCTTGAAGTTTTAGCACGAAACTATAAAAACAGAAATGCTAAAGCATATCTCTATGAAATTCCGGTTGAGTATACTCCTCAGGGAACAGATACTCTTCCTCTTGAAAAACAGAAAATCTGCATTGGTATGTACGGTGACTGTGATTTCTTTGCACTCAAAGGTATTGTTGAAGAAATACTTGCAAAAACAGGTCTTTCAGATTATGATGTTGAGGCTGTAACAGACGATCCTACTTTCCATCCCGGACGTACTGCACGTCTTACAGTTGGCGGAGAAGAATTTGCAATCTTTGGTGAAGTTCATCCTGTAGTTCTTGAAAACTACGGCATCGGTGAAAAGGCTTACGTTGCAAGAATTGACATTGAAACAATCTTCACAAAAGGCAGAGAACCTAAGCTTTACAAGAAACTTCCCAGATTCCCTGCAAGTACACGTGACCTTGCTTTTGTTTGTGACAGAGATATTCCTGTTCTTACTCTCCAGAAAGCAATCAGTTCTGCAGCAGGCAAACTTCTCGAAACAATTGAACTCTTTGACGTTTACACGGGTTCACAGATTGAAGAAGGCAAAAAGAGTGTTGCATTCAGCCTGAAACTCAGAGCGGAGGACAGAACTCTTACAGATGAAGAAGCAGATAATGTTGTCAAAAAAGCAATAAAAGCCCTTGATAAACTTGGAATTTCTCTCAGAAGTTAAAATTTTATCGTAAAAGATAGCAAAAAAATATTAAAAAACCATTGTGTTATCGCAAAATGTAGTGTATAATATAATATATTGTGATACGGAGGAGTATTACTATGGATGATAAAACAATAAAATTTTCTATCAAAGCAGAGTGTGAGGACGAGATTAAGAAGAATCTGACCTATGTTTACAATTCTCTGAAAGAGAAAGGTTATAACCCCATCAATCAGATAGTAGGTTACATTCTTTCTGAAGACCCCACTTACATTACAACCCATAATAATGCACGTAGTGTAATTCGCAGAATTGACAGGGATGAGCTTATGCAGAAACTTGTCGAAACCTATCTTCAGGATAAATAAAGGAGTTGTTCCAAATGGCTGACGAGAAAAAAGAACAGGCAGAATTTTTGATGTTCAGAGACAAGCCAATGGTTCGCTGCGGAAATACCATTTATTACGGTGATATGAGAGACCCCTTTGTTGTAATGCTTACAATTACTTCGACCAAACCTCTCGGCGATACAGAAGTTGCTGACAGAGTTGTTGTTCAGCTTCTTTCAACAGACCCTAATGCAAGTCTTAAAGAGCGTATTGTCAAAAAGAGTGAGAAAAAAGGTCTCTATACCGCAATTGACATCGGCGAAATCTGGCTCAAACGTGCTTTGCAGCAGGCTGCAAACGAATAATTGAAAAATAAAGCCATCTGCATCAGATGGCTTTAATTTTTATGTTGAAATTATAAGGAGAAAATACTATGAAAAAACCTACACTTAATTTCGGACAGTTTACACAGTACGATAAGGTTTTCCTTACTGCAGATAAAGGTATTGACCCTGAAAGGGTAACTGCAGTTGCTTTTGAGGGTGAAACTCTTTATATTGCAGAAGATGACAGCCTTGTAATATATTCAGACGGCAAAATCAAAAAAATACAGGCAAAGGTTTCAGGTCTTTTTACGAGAAAAGGCAGACTTTTTGCATCTGTGGGTAATTCACTCGCTGAAATCAAAAAAGGTAAAATCACAAAACTCGCCGATTTCTCAGCACCTGTAATTGATATTTCAGTTGCTCTTGATAAATCAGTATGGCTTATTACAGAAACTGAACTTTTCCTTATGGAAAATGATGAATTCACAAAAATTGTTGACCTTCCTGAGGCAACAGTATGTCTTGCGGCAGTCGATAATAAATCAAAATATGGTGAAACAGTTTATGTTGGTTCAACTGTTGAAGGTCTTATGTCAATGAAAGGCAAAAGACGTCATTGGGCAGAGCTTCTTCCTGATGTAACAGGTGTTCTCAGTCAGAAAATAAATTGCATTGCAGTTGACGGCCTCGGTCATTTGTGGGTAGGGTCAGACAGTGGTCTTAACATCTATGACGGCAAAAACTACTGGTTTAACGGAAATGATTTCTATTCAGTTCCCACAGGTTCATTTAACGATATGTTCTTTGCTGATGACGGCAAAAAATATTTTGCGACAAACACAGGCATTGTAACACTTATCGAAGGCAAAATTTCATATTTTTCTTTTGGTCCCTGGCTCATGCATCCTACTGTTACAAAACTTGCCGTGTCAGACAATGGTTCGATTGCTGCAGTAACACCAAGAGGTATCAGCCTTATCACTTCAAAAGAAATGACTCTTGAAGAGAAAGCAAATCATTATGATGAAATGGCAGTAAAATATTTCACAAGAAACGAAGGATATCAGGTTGACAGAATTCTTCGTAAATACGGTGATATTGAATCAGGTTGGCTTCCAAATTCAGATAATGACGGACTTTTTACAGGTCTTTACTGTGCAAGTCAGTGTTTCAGATATGCTGTAACAGGAGATAAGAAGGCAAAAGAAAATGCAAAAAAAGCAGTTGACGCTATGATTATTCTCACAGAAGTCACAGGTAAATCAGGCTTTACTGCACGTGCTACAAGACACAGTTTTGAAGAAAATTTCCTCACAGGAAACAGAGAAGAGTGGCACGTTTGTGAAGATAATCCCGAAATGGAATGGCTTGGCGAAACTTCATCAGATGAAATGACCGGTCACTATTTTGCTTACGGTATTTACTATGACCTTGTTGCAGATAAGAAAGAAAAAGAAAAAATAGCAGAGGTTGTAAGAAAAATCACAGACCATATTCTTGAGAACAACTTCCACCTTTGCGATATTGACGGAGTTCCCACAACATGGGCAAATTGGGAGCCTGAACTTCTAAATAACGACGACAGATGGTTCTATGAAAGAGGCACAAACTCTCTTGAAATTCTCTCATTCCTTAAAACTACATACCACGTAACAGGTGATGAGAAGTATAATGAAGTTTTCGATATGCTTATCAAAAAACATCACTATGCAATGAACTGCATTCAGTACAAAGTTGAAGACGGTCATGTGGCACATATTGACGACCAGCTTGATTTTATTAACATTTATCCTCTTCTTGTTTATACAGACAGCGATGCACAGAAAGAAATTTTCAAAATGGGACTTACACACCATTGGCAGTATGAGAGAGTTGAGCGTTCACCGTTATTTAACATTGTTTACGGTTCAACTACAAACAATTATTGCGACATTGAAAACGCAGCAAAGTCACTTTCAGAAATGAACCTTGATCTTATCAGATGGCCTGTTTTCAACAGTTACAGAAAGGATATTGTATGGGATACAGAACAGGCAGAAATGGGAATTCCCGCACAGCTTAAATATCCTGTTGAATACTCATCAAGAGTGCTTGTAAACTATGACGGCAACCAGTTTGTATGCGATTCAGGTGCAGAAGAATTTGTTGATATCAACACAAAAGTTGTCAACAGAACGGCAACTCTTCCCGGTACAGGCGACAACGGTACACGTGCTATGATGCCATATAACTACCTTCTTCCTTATTGGATGGGCAGATATCACGGTCTCCTTGGTGATTGAGAGAAACTCCCTTGGATTTAATCATCAGTTAATCTGTGAGTTTCGGATTACAGATAAAACAACATAAGTATATTTAAAAAAAGTGGTTGATTTTCAACCACTTTTTTGCATGTATTTGCATTTTAAAAGAATGCCAGACACGTTTTTATAATGCATTTGGAAAAATAAATTTCCACATTGAATTTTTATTATTACAGATGTGTTACAACATTTCTTTTTCTC
The DNA here is from genome assembly GCA_045595725.1 of Acutalibacteraceae bacterium. GTDB lineage: Bacteria > Bacillota > Clostridia > Oscillospirales > Acutalibacteraceae > SIG575. The sequence goes on from JAZOAY010000041.1 coordinate 5,401, forward strand.
TTGCACATTTTGCTTTATTATAGTATAATGTATAAGTTAAAATGGATAAATATTGTGGCGAGGGTCGGAAAATGAAAAACGAAGTTGAAAAACAGAATAAATTCTCATCTCTTGCCAAGTCTTTGCTTGGTTACAGATTCGGTGACACAAGCCCCAAAGCATACGTTCACACTTTCGGATGTCAGGGAAATGTGTCTGACGGAGAAAGAATGAAAGGTATGTTGTCAAGCATGGGTTATGTCTTTGTTGACGACGAGAAAGAGGCGGATTTGATTCTTCTCAACACCTGTGCAATCCGTGAACATGCGGAGGACAGAGTTTTCGGTAACATCGGCAGACTGAAAGTGCTAAAAAAGGCAAAACCTCATCTGATTATCTGTGTTTGCGGCTGTATGGTTCAGCAGAAGCATATTGAAGAAAAGATTTACAAAAGCTATCCTTTTGTGACAGTTGTTTTCGGAACTCATGTAATTCATAAGCTTCCCGAATTTATTTACAGAGCGCTCAGCACAGGTAAAAGAGTTTACGATACTGATAATACAAACCTTGAAATTGCAGAGGGTAATAACGTATGGCGTGACGGTAAAATCCGTGCATGGCTTCCCATTATGTACGGCTGTAATAACTTCTGTTCTTACTGTGTTGTACCTTATGTAAGAGGCAGGGAAAGAAGCCGTAAGAGTGAGGAAATCATGAAAGAAGCAAGGCATCTTGTGTCTTTAGGTTTCAAAGATATCACACTTCTCGGGCAGAATGTAAATTCATACGGTAAAGGTCTTGAAGAAGATATAAACTTTGCAAAACTTCTCCGAATGATAAATGATATTGAAGGGGATTTTACAATCCGTTTCATGACTTCTCATCCTAAAGACTGCACACGTGAACTTCTTGATGCAATGGCAGAATGTGACAAGGTTGCAAAGCATCTTCATCTTCCCGTTCAATGCGGAAATGACAGGGTTCTCAAAGAAATGAACAGACATTATGACAGACAGAAATATCTGTCACTTATAGAGTACGCCCGTAAAGTAATGCCTGATTTGTCAATTACAAGTGATATTATTGTAGGCTTCCCCGGTGAAACTTATGAAGAATTCTGTGATACACTCAGTCTTATAAAAGAAGTGAAATATACTTCGCTTTATACATTCATCTATTCAGCAAGAAAGAACACAAAAGCTGCTGAAATGCCTGACCCCATAAGCCGTGAGGAAAAGGGCAAATGGTTTGATGAACTCTTGAAACTTCAGGAGTCAATTGCTGCGGAAAGAACAGCCTCAATGAACGGAAAAGTTTTCCGTGTTCTTGCGGAAGAAAAAAGCAAAAATGAAGGTTTGATATCAGGCAGAACATCCGGCAATGTTATAATTGAATTTCCTGCAGATGAAAGCGTAATAGGGAAATTTGTTGATGTTCTTGTTACAGAGCCTCTTAACTGGATTGTTAAGGGAGAATTAATCAGTTAGTTAATATTTTTATTATAAAGGAGTAAAAAACAATGGAACTTGAAAAACTTGCAAGACAGCTTGGTGCTGCAATTCAGGAAGATGCACGCTATAAGGCATTTATGGCTGCAAGAGATAAGAACGAAGCAGATGAAGAGCTTAACGAAATGATGCAGCAGATTCAGCTCGTTCACATGTCTTACAACCACGAAGCATCAAAAGGCGAAGAAGCAGATCAGGAAAAACTTCAGGCTTATGAAAAAGAGTTCAATGAAGTTTACACAAAGGTTATGGCAAACGAAAACATGAGAAACTTTGAAATCGCAAGAAATGACCTTGACGAGCTCATGAAATTCCTCACAGGTATCATCAGTATGTGTGCTTGCGGTGAAGACCCCGAAACATGTAACCCTGTTCACCAGTGTTCAGGTAACTGTTCATCCTGTGGTTCAGACTGCCACTAATTAAATTAAAAAACATCTGACGGAACCGGGAAAGGTTCTGTCAGGTGTGAAAGAAGAGAAAGGAAGGGAAAACAAAATGGCAGAACTTACACCTATGATGAAGCAATATTTTGAGATAAAAAAAGATTATCCCGATACACTTTTGTTTTTCCGTCTGGGAGATTTCTACGAAATGTTTTTCGAGGATGCAAAAATTGCCTCGAAAGAACTTGAACTTGTTCTTACAGGCCGTGATTGCGGTCAGGAAGAAAGAGCACCTATGTGCGGTGTTCCGTTCCACAGCGTTGAAAACTACCTTGCGCGTCTTGTTGCAAAAGGTTATAAAGTTGCCATATGTGAGCAGATGGAAGACCCCGCCCTTGCAAAAGGTATTGTAAAAAGAGATGTGTCCCGTGTGCTGACACCGGGTACGGTAATTGAAAGCAATATGCTTGATGAAAGCAAAAATAACTACCTTGCATCGGTTGTATGTAACGGAAAGACTGCAGGTATTGTTTTTGCTGATATTTCAACAGGTGAAATACATGTCACATGTTTTGAAGATAAAAATCTTCTTTCACCGATAGTTAATGAACTCTGCAAATTTTCACCCAGTGAAGTTATTCTGAACAGTGAAGCAAAGTCTTTGCAGGGACTTTCCAAATATATCAGAGACGTTCTTTCTTCAACGGAAGAAGTCCTTGATGATGAATATTTTAACTTTGAAAAATGCGTTGAAAATATAAATCAGCGATTAAATAAAGACATAAAAGATTTTGAATTTTCTGAAGATAAAACTGCGGTGTGTGCTTTTGGTGCATGTATAAGATACTTGAGCGAACTTCAGAAAAGCGATATCAGAAACATAACAAATGTGGACTTTTACAAAGGCGAAAGTTTCATGTTCCTTAATGCTTCTTCAAGAAACAACCTTGAACTTGTTGAAACAATGAGAAGTCGTGACAAAAGGGGAACACTCCTTTGGGTGATTGATAAAACAAAATGCTCAATGGGCAGAAGAATGATAAGAAGATGGCTTGAGAATCCTCTAACAAATTTAGCCTCAATTGTCCGCAGAAACAGAGCGGTTGAAGAACTCTGTAATAATAGCGTTCTCTGTTCCGAAATAAGAGATTCTCTTGACGGAATATACGATTTTGAGAGAATTATGGCACGTGTTGTTTACGGTACAGCAAATGCAAAGGAACTTCGTTCTCTCGGCCTTGCATGTGAAAAATTACCTCAGGTAAGAAATCTTATTTCTTCGTGCAAAAGCGAAAAACTGAAAAGCATTTACGAAAACCTTGATGTGCTTGAAGATATATGTGCGCTTACACTTAATGCAATTGTGGATGAACCTCCTCTTACTGTCCGTGAGGGTGGAATGATAAGAGAGGGGTATAATGAAGAACTCGATGCTTTACGTTCAATTGAAAAAGACAGCGTGGGTTACATCAACGAAATCGCCCTCAGAGAACAGGAAAAAACAGGTATCAAAAAACTTAAAATCGGATATAACAGAGTATTCGGATACTTCATTGAGGTTTCAAATTCATTCAAAGAACTTGTTCCCGAAGAATACATAAGAAAGCAGACTCTTTCAAACTGCGAAAGATTTATTACGCAGGAACTTAAAGAACTTGAAACGAAAATACTCGGTGCTAAAGAAAAAATAGTCAGAATCGAATATGAACTTTTTACAGAAATAAGGGAAGCCGTTGCACGTGAGTACGTACGTATTCAGCAGACAGCGGAAAATATTGCAAAACTTGACACACTCTGTTCTCTTGCTCATGTGGCAGTCAGCAGAAATTACTGTTGTCCCGAAATTTCAGACGACGGTGTAATTCAGATTGAAGACGGCAGACATCCTGTGGTTGAAGCAATGCTTGGCTCTCAGCCTTTTGTACCTAATGATACATTGCTTGACAGCGATGAAAATCGTTGCAATATAATTACCGGTCCTAACATGGCAGGTAAATCAACTTATATGCGACAGGTGGCGCTTATTACTTTACTTGCACAGATAGGTTCTTTTGTTCCTGCAAAAAGGGCAAGAATTTCAATTTGTGACAGTATTTTCACCCGTGTAGGTGCATCTGATGACCTTGCTGCAGGTCAGTCAACATTCATGGTTGAGATGAATGAAGTTTCCCAGATTCTCCGTCAGGCAACTTCAAAAAGTCTTATTATTTTTGATGAAATCGGCAGAGGTACATCAACTTTTGACGGAATGAGTATTGCAAGGGCAGTTCTTGAGTTTACTGCAGACAAAAAGAAGCTTGGCGCAAAAACTCTTTTTGCAACACATTATCACGAACTTACAGAACTTGAAAATAAAGTTCAGGGGGTTGTTAATTACAATATCGCAGTTAAAAAACGCGGTGACGACATAACCTTCCTCAGAAGAATTGTCAGAGGTAAAGCAGACGGAAGTTACGGTATTGAAGTTGCAAAACTTGCAGGTGTGCCTTCAAGCGTTGTAAAACGTGCAAGAGAAATTCTTGAAGAACTTGAACTTCTTGACGGAAAAAGTGAAACTATTAACGGAGAGAAAGAACTTACTCCTGTACTTCCCGAGTATAACGCTCAATTCTCATTTGCAGGTGCATCTTCAAATGAGATTATAGATGAACTGAAAGTAATTGATGTCAATACATTAACTCCTATTGAAGCTCTTTCAAAACTCTATGAGCTTGTGGGTAAAGCAAAAGAATTTTGATTTTAAAAAAGAAGGTGACGGAAATGGCAAAAATCAATGTATTACCAAAGTATATAGCAGACCTTATTGCAGCAGGTGAAGTGGTTGAGCGTCCGTCATCTGTTGTAAAAGAAGCTGTTGAAAATTCAATTGACGCAGGTTCTACAATAATTACCGTTGAAATTCAGCACGGCGGAATAACTTACATCAGAGTTACTGATAACGGATGTGGAATTTTAAGGGAAGACATAAGAAATGCTTTTGTCAGCCACGCAACAAGTAAAATTGCAAAACAGGAAGACCTTGATGCCATAGGAACTCTGGGCTTCAGAGGAGAGGCTCTCGCATCTGTCAGTGCAGTTTCGAAAGTTGAAGTCATGACGAAAGCATCAGAAGAAAATACAGGCACTCATTACCGCATTGAGGGCGGCGAAGAAATTCTTCTTGATGATGCAGGTTGTCCTGACGGTACAACTCTCATTGTCCGTGATTTGTTTTTCAACACTCCTGCAAGAATGAAATTTCTGAAAAAGGATGTAAGCGAAGCAAATGCGGTTGCAGGTGTAATGGACAGAGTTGCACTTTCTCACCCTGAAATCAGTTTCAGATTTATTCGTGACGGAAAAGAAACGCTCCTGACCCCCGGTGACGGAAAACTTACTTCAGCGATTTATGCAGTTTTCGGAAAAGAGTTTGCAAACAGCCTTATTCCCATTGATTATTCTTTGAACGGAGTAACCGCGAAAGGTTATATTTCAAAGCCCATTTATGCAAGAGCAAACAGAAACATGCAGATGTTTTTCCTGAATTCACGTCTCGTAAAAACACAGACAGGCTCTGCAGCACTTTCCGAAAGTTATAAAAATTCAATTATGGCGGGTAAATTTCCTGCATGTGTTATAAATCTTACAGTCCCCAACGAAACAGTTGACGTTAACGTTCATCCTTCAAAATTAGAAGTACGTTTTGCCAATGAAAAAGCAATTTATGACTGTATTTATTACGGAGTAAAAAATGCTCTGAGTAAAGATACGGAAAGACCTCAGGTTGAACTTGAAAAAGTAATTTCTGCTCCTAAATTTGCAAAACCCCAGATCTTTGTTCCCGAAAAAGCAGAGCAAATTAAGTTTGAACCAAAACCTCAGATAATTAAGCCTCAGGCAAAACCCGTTCAGGAAAATATGAAAAAAGAAACAACAGAACTTATTTTCCGTCAGCCTGAAAAGGTTTATAATCCCGTAATCACACAGACAGACACAAAGAAAACTGAAGAACCCGTTTCAAAACCGCGCGTAACGCTTTATACACCTCCCGAACCTGAAATTAAAAAGAACGAAAATCCTGAACCTGTAAAAGAAGAAGTTTCAGTAGTTCAGGAAATTGTGGAAGAGGTTATAAAAGAAGAAAAACCAATACCGGATTTCAGAATAATCGGTGAAGCGTTCAAAACATATATTTTTGCGGAATGTGAAGGCAAACTTATGATTATTGATAAGCATGCTGCACATGAAAGAATGATTTACAATGACCTGAAAAACAGAACAGACGGAATTTTCATGCAGTCACTTATGGTTCCTGTAACGGTTACTCTTTCAAAAGAAGAGTTTGACATAATAACAAATAATCTTGAAGTTCTTGAAAAAGCAGGTTTCAGCGTTGAAGCTTTCGGGACAGGCAGCGTTATTGTAAGGGAATGCCCATCAGTTATTGATGCTAACGACATTGAAAACATTCTTGTTGAAACTGCAACTTATCTCTTGCAGAATAAAAACGAATTGATAAGCGAAAAGCTTGACTGGATTTTCCATTCCTCAGCATGCCGTGCGGCAGTAAAAGCGGGGGATAAAACGGACAGATATGAACTTGAAAAATTTACGGCAAAACTTCTCAGTGATGATGAAGTAAGGTACTGTCCTCACGGAAGACCGGTTCTTGCAGAACTTACCAAAAGAGAACTTGAAAAATTCTTTGGAAGAATACAGTGAGAATAACATATGGAAAAAATTAAAATAGTTGCCGTTGTAGGTCCTACTGCATCGGGTAAAACTTCACTTGCAGTAAAACTTGCCAAGACTTTTGACGGTGAAGTGATTTCAGCCGATTCTATGCAGGTATATAAAGGCATGGATATTGCTACGGCAAAGCCTGATGATGAGGAAATGTCAGGAGTTCCCCATCATCTTATCAGCATAATATCTCCTGATGAAGAATTCAGCGTTGCAAGGTTCCGACAGTTTGCAACTGAAGCAGTAAAAGACATCGTAAATCGAGGAAAACTTCCCATTATCGCGGGAGGTACGGGACTTTATGTTGACTCTTTTCTAGGCAATACAAATTTTCTTGAAAATACAAAGAACGATAAAGTAAGACTTGAACTTACAAACCGTCTTGAAAAAGAAGGCATAGAAAGCCTTTACAATGAATTGAAAGAAAAAGATCCCTCAGCAGCAGAAAAAATTCATCCCAATAATTCTCTGAAAATCATCAGAGCACTTGAGATTCTTTATTCAAGCGGAAAAACTCTCACGCGTCAGAATGAACTTTCCCATCTTGAAGAAAGTCCCTATGAGAGTTTTATCATAGGCCTTAACGCCAAAGACCGGGAATTTCTCTATGACAGAATAAACAGACGTGTTGATATAATGGAGTCAAACGGTCTTGTGGAAGAAGCAAGAATGTTTTTTGAATCTGAGAGTGCTTCAACTGCATGTCAGGCAATAGGATACAAGGAGATGAAACCTTATCTTGACGGCCTTATTTCTCTTGAAGAAGCAAAGAATAATCTGAAACAGGCGACACGACGATATGCTAAAAGGCAGTTGACATGGTTCAGAAGAAACGAAAATGTAAATTGGCTTAATATAGATGAGTTTACACCTGATAGTCTTACAGAAAAGGCAGAAGAAATGGTAAAAACATTTCTTGAACATTAAATGAAAGGAGCTTTGTTTGCATGAATACAAAAAAGTTAAGTGAAAAATTCAACAAGATTATTTTCACAACTGTTATTGTAATGGTATATGCCCTTGCAATTTTTATGGTGGCATATCTTGTTTACAATGCGATTGATGCAAACTACAGCCCCGTAAAGACCGAAATTGCGACAATGAAAACGGTTGAAGAAAGTATTTCCTCAAAGGTTTTTATTATCCGTGACGAAACATATATTTCAGGTAAAGCCACAGGAACTGTCGTTCCTCTTGTTGAAGAGGGTCAGCGTGTAGCGGAAGGTCAGGATATTGCGGCGGTCTTTGCAAATGATTCTGATGCTGAAAAATATATTGAACTTCAGAAAATTAATGAAGAACTTGTGCGTTTTGAGAACATTGCCGCAGCGGACAAACTGAACATCCGGGACATGTCCTCTTATGATGATACGACAAATGAAAAATTTCTTACTCTTGTTGAATCATTATCAGAGGGGGACTATTCATCTGTTTCGGAACTTGCTTATTCAGTCCGAGACAGGGAAACAAGCAGGCAGGTGTCTTTGGGGTATGACGTTGATACGTCGGCAGTTTTGGCTGAATTACGTGCGGAAAGTTCTTCTCTCAGTTCTGTTATGCCCGATTATCTTGCGGCAGATAATACAGGTTATTATATAAGTAATTCTGACGGCTATGAAAGAACGCTCAGCTATGATGATGTTACAAAACTTACTACATCAGATATTGATAAAGCAATCGAGAGTAAACCTGATGACTCAAAAATTTCAGGTGCCGGAAAACTTATAAACAATTTCAACTGGTATGTTGTGGCAACTGTTGAAAGAAACGATATTGATGAACTTACTGTAGGAAAAACCGTAAAAGTGCGTTTTGTTGACTCCTCTGCAGAGGATGTTAAAATGACAGTTGCAGCCATAAATTCCGATTCTAAAGGAAAGGCTGCACTTATTCTCAAATGTAACACCATAACTCCCGGAACAGGGGATTTGCGTATAGAAAATGCTGAAATCATTCTTGAAACAATTTCCGGTTATAAAATTCCCAAAGAGGCGGTTAGAACTCTTGACGGTGTTAACGGTGTTTATATCAAACGAGGAAATCTTGTGAATTTCAGAAGAATTACCGTGCTTTACACAGGTGATGATTACGTTATTTCAAGAACTTATGAAGCCGAAAATGCAAATTATGAAAATGAAATGGACGAAATAGATGCAGAAAACAGAATTTATACTGCACAACTATCTCAGCGGTACAGAGAAGAACCTTCATGGATAATTGAATGTGAGGATATACATTCACGCTCAAAGCTCCTTGAAAAATCTTATATAAAACTTTATGACGAAGTAATAGTTGAAGGAAATGGTTTGTATGACAGCAAAATCGTATAACGAAAGCAAAATTCATGACATAACGGAAAACGCAAAGGTGATAAGAGAAAGAATTGCCTGTGCTGCCGAAAAAAGCGGGAGAAAGGCTGAAGATATCAGACTTATGGCAGTAACGAAAACGGTTGATCCTGTTTTTATCAATCATGCACTTGTTGCTTGCGGTATTGACCTTATGGGTGAAAACAGAGTTCAGGAATTTCTTTCTAAAAAGGATGAACTGCAGCTTAAAGGAAAAGAAGTTCATCTTATCGGTCATCTTCAGACAAATAAGGTAAAACTTATTGTTCCTCATGTGAATATGATTGAATCTGTTGACAGCGTCCGTCTTGCAAAGGAAATAAGTAAGGAATGCAAGAAAATTGACAAAGTGATGGACGTTTTAGTCGAAGTAAATGTTGGAATGGAAAACAGCAAATTCGGTATAGACAGCGTTCTTCTGACAGAATTTTTGTCAGAAATAGGCGAAATTTCCAATATCAGAGTGAAAGGTCTTATGGCGATACCGCCCATTTGTGAAAACGGCGATGATGCAAGAAGATTTTTTTCAAATATGTACAAGATGTTTCTTGACATTAAGGGCAAAAACATAGATAATATAGATATGAACATTCTCTCAATGGGAATGTCCGGTGATTATGTACAGGCAATTGAAGAGGGTGCAACTGAAGTCAGAGTAGGTTCATCTCTTTTCGGTAAAAGAGTATATTAATTTTCTTAAGGAGGACATATAAATGAAATTGTTTGACAAAATGAAGGACCTTGTATTAGGCAGTGATGACGGTTTTGAAGACCTTCCCGATGAAGGCTACGAAGAAGTTGCAGCACCTCAGAGTTCAAGATATGAACCTGTTGAAAAATACGAAGAAATAGAAAACTATGAACCTAAAAGACCTGAAAAAAACAAAGTTGTAGACTTCGGTTCTGCATCTAATTATGCAAGAAATACTGCACAGAAACCTTCAGGAAACAGACCTCATGTTGTGGTTGCAAAACTTGAAAGATTCGAAGATGTTGGCGAAATTGCAAAGAACATCAACGACAAGCGTATGGTTGTTATCAACCTTGAAAATGCAGACAATGCAACAACTCAGAGAATTATCGACTTCATTTATGGTGTAACTATTGCAAATAATGCTGAACTCAAGAGAGTTGCATTCAGAACATATATTATCAAACCCGCGGGATATGATTATACAGGCGGAGATGGTTTTGACAGCAACAATATGGACGGTATAGTTTTCGGAAACAACTGAGTTGAGAATATTGTGAATATGTGAAAGGGTGGATAGTGAAATGGCTATGTTAACACCGAACAAGATAAAAGGTTATCAGTTCCAGCAGGCTGGCAGAGGTACTTATAAATCAGAAGAAGTTGATGATTTCCTCGGTCAGGTTGTTGATTCTTATGAACAGGTTTTTAAAGAAAATGGAGAACTTGTAAAGAAGCTCAACATTCTTGCAACAAAACTTAATGAATACAGAAAAGAAGAAAGTAATATCAGCAAAGCACTTGTAAACGCTCAGTCTTTCATTGACAAAATGATTGAAGAGGCAAATAAAGAGTCAAAGAAAATTGTTGCTGAGGCAGAAGCAAGAGCAAAAAATGTTGACGCTATTACAAATGCAAAAATTAAGGTTATGGTTGATGAAGTTGAGGGCAAAATGCGTATTGCCTACGACAAAGCCATGGCACAGGCAAAGTCTGCAAAAGATGAAGCATATAAAGAGGCTGAAACTCTTATTCTTGAAGCAAAACAGAAGGCTGAAAAAACTGTTGATGATGCAAGGGCAGTAGCAGCAGTTATTATCAGTGATGCTACAAAGGAAGCAGAAAAGGAATCAGCTTCTCTCAAAGAAGAAATTGAAAAAGAAAAAGTACTTCTTGATAATCTTAAAGAAACATCAAATCAGTTTAAAACCGAACTTGTTGTTCTTTATGAGCGTCAGATTAAAAGCGTTGAGCAGATTCCCGATTATCGTCTTGACTCTGAACTTGAAGAAAAAGTAAAGAAAATTGTTGAAGAGAAAAAGCAGGAAGAAATAAATGAGCCTGACGAAACAGCAGTAGAAAAAATTGTAGATACATTTGTAGCAAGTGATGATGACCTCTTTGATGCAGATGAACTTATCAAGGAATATGCAATAAAGGATGAAGCATCAGGACTTAATTTTGACTTTAACTTTGATGAAGAAGAAACATCAGAAGAAAATGATGATGATATTTTCTCTTTTGACATTGATGAAGATGAAATAGATGCTATTGAAGAAGAGGCAGAAGCTGCGGTTGAAGAAGCAATAGGCGAAGAAATCAAAGCAAAAGAAGCAGAAATTGAAGAGGAAATCGAAAAAGAATTTTCTGAAGATGGTTTTGATTTCGATTTTGCGGAGAATGATGAAGATGCAGATGAATATGAGGATATTTTCTCTGACTCCGGCTCAGAAGACAGTTTCAGATTTACTGCAGAAGACCTTGAAACAGAGGATGTTCAGCCCGAGGAAGAAGCAGTCTTTGAGTTTAAAACAGAAGACGTTGACATTTTCTCTGAAGACGCAGCAAAAGAGGATATTCCGATTTCAAAACCCGAACGTCACAGAAAATTTGATGTTGCATTTTCTGACGATGATGCAGTAAAAATTGAAAAAGATGAAAACCTTTTCCTTTCTCAGTCAGATGAAATTGAAGAAGATGAAAAAGAAGGTTTCAGCTTTTTTGATGATATAGACCTTGAAGATGAAACTTTTGAAATTGAAGCTGATGACGAAAGTTTTGATGCTGACGACATTTTCGGTAAAGCAGATGAAGACGAGGATGACGACAGCGAGGGCTTCAGTTTTCTGAAGAACATTTTTGGAAAAAATAATTAAATAAACCGAGGAGAGCAAATAGATGATACAGCTTGTGACAATAATATGTATAGCGGTTCTGGTAATCGCTGACCAGCTGATAAAAACGGTTGTTACAAATCGTCTTATGCCCATCGGAAGTGCGGATTTTATACCCGGAATTGTCGAGTTTAATTATACAGAAAACACAGGTGCTGCATTCAGTATTCTTGAAAACCACACGGAAATTCTTTCTGTTTTAACTCTTGTTATAATTGTAGCAGGTTTTGTTTATCTGCTTTCTGGAAAACTGAAAAACAAATTTCTCATTGCAAGTGCAATTCTTGTTCTTGCGGGGGGAACAGGTAATCTCATTGACAGGATTTTCAGAGGCAGTCAGCTTTTCTGCGGATATGTTGTGGATTATATCAAGCTTCTTTTTATTGATTTTGCAATTTTCAATTTTGCAGATTGCCTTGTGTGTATCGGTTCGGCAATGATAATTGTTTATCTTTTAGTTGACATCGTTAAGGATTCGAAAGGTCAGAAACATGGTTGATGCATTTATTTTCAGCGTGGAAGAAAATGAAAAGGGTGAGAGAATAGACAAGCTTGTGTCTCAGAAGTGCGAAAATCTTACCCGTTCTTATGTGCAGAAACTTATTGAAAATTCTGAAATACTTGTCAACGGTAAACCTGTAGGAAAAAATGTGAAAGTATCTCAGGGCGATGTTGTGGTTGTAAAAACGGTAGAACCTGTGAAACCTGATATAGTGCCTGAGAATATTCCTCTTGACATAAGATATGAAGATAACTGTTTGCTTGTTGTGAATAAACCTAAAGGTATGGTTGTTCACCCTGCGGCAGGAAATTATGACGGAACTCTTGTCAATGCTCTGATGTATCATTGCGGTGACAGTTTGTCGGGTATTAATGGCGTAGCACGTCCGGGAATTGTCCACAGAATTGATAAAAATACAAGCGGACTTCTTATTGTGGCAAAAAACGACCTTGCCCATCTTGACCTGGCAGAACAGATAAAGGCACATTCTTTTGACAGGGAATATCAGGCTGTGGTTTATGGACATCTGAAAGAAAAAGAGGGTACAATAAACGCACCAATAGGGCGAAACCCAAACAACCGTTTACAGATGTGCGTTACGGATAAAAATTCAAAAAATGCCGTAACTCATTATGAGGTTATAAAAGAATATAAAGATTTTTCACATGTAAGACTGATTTTAGAGACGGGCAGAACCCATCAGATCAGAGTGCATATGAAATATATAGGTCATCCCGTTGCAGGAGATGATGTTTACGGACCATCCAAAGTTATAAAACAGTTGAACGGACAATGCCTGCATGCAGCAGTTATCGGGTTCAGACATCCTGCAACCGGTGAAAAAATTAAAATTACAAGTGAATTGCCTGAATATTTCACCAAATTTTTAGGCAGTTTAAAAACTGACGGAGGTGGCTAATTTTGGAGTCAGCAATTAAAAATCAACTCAAAATCAAAGCATGTAAGGTCAGAATGGGAATAGTTGAAGGCGTTTTCAATGCAAAATCGGGACATCCCGGTGGTTCACTTTCAATTGCCGATATTATGACTTATCTCTATTTCAATGAAATGAGAGTAGACCCTAAAAATCCCGGTGATGAAAACCGTGACAGACTTGTGCTTTCAAAAGGTCATACTGCACCTGCGTTATATGCATGTCTCGCACACAAAGGCTTTTTCCCTGTGGAAGAACTTAAAACTCTCAGAAAAACAGGTTCACGCCTTCAGGGTCATCCCAGCATGCATAAAACTCCCGGTGTTGATATGAGCACAGGCTCTCTCGGACAGGGAATTTCTGTAGCAGCAGGTATGGCTTTAGGTGCAAAACTTTCAGGCAAAGATTTCAGAGTGTATGCTGTTCTTGGTGACGGTGAAATAGAAGAAGGCCAGGTTTGGGAAGCAGCTATGTACGCAAGTGCAAAAGGTCTTGATAATCTCGTTGCAGTTGTTGATAATAACAACCTTCAGATCGACGGTACTGTGGCTCAGGTTAACTCACCTTATCCTATCCCTGAAAAATTCAGAGCGTTCGGTTGGAATGTAATCGAAATCTGTGCTCATTCATTTGATGAAATCGAAATGGCATTCTCAGCAGCAAAAGAGTTCAAAGGTAAACCCACAGCCATTATTGCCAAGTCAGTAAAAGGCAAGGGTGTAAGCTTTATGGAAGACCAGTGCTCATGGCACGGTAAAGCACCCTCAGCAGATGAATATGAACAGGCAATGGCCGAACTTAACGCTAAACTCATAGAATTGGAGGCATAAGAATATGGCAGACGTAATCAAAAAAGCCACAAGAGAGGCTTACGGTGCTGCACTCGCAGAGCTTGGTGCAGTCAACGAAAAAGTTATTGTTCTTGATGCCGACCTTGCAGAGGCTACAAAAACAGGTATGTTCAAAAAGGCTTTCCCTGAAAGATTTTTCGATACAGGTATTGCAGAGTGTAATATGATTGGTGTTGCAGGCGGTCTTGCAACAACAGGCTACACAGTTTTTGCAAGTTCTTTTGCAATGTTTGCTGCAGGCAGAGCATTTGAACAGGTAAGAAACACAATCGGCTATCCCGGTCTTAATGTTAAAATCGGTGCAACTCACGCTGGTATTTCAGTAGGTGAAGACGGTGCAAGTCATCAGTGCTGTGAAGATATTGCTCTCATGAGAACAATTCCCGGCATGACAATTATCAATCCTGCAGATGACGTTGAAGCAAGAGCAGCAGTTTTCGCTGCGGCAGAAGTAAATGGTCCATTCTACCTTCGTTTCGGCAGACTTGCAACTCCCAGAATTTATGATGAAAATTATAAATTCGAACTTGGCAAGGGTGTTCAGCTCAGAGAAGGTACAGATGTTACAATCATCGCAACAGGCCTTATGGTAAACGAAGCCCTTATTGCAGCAGAAAACCTTGCAAACGATGGCATTAACGCAGCCGTTATCAACATTCATACAATTAAACCTATTGACAGAGATATCATCATCAAAGCTGCAAAGGAGACAGGTTGTATTGTTACTGCAGAAGAACACAGCGTTATCGGCGGTCTCGGTTCAGCAGTCAGCGAAGTTGTTACAGAAACAGTTCCCGTTCCCGTTGTCAAACTTGGCGTTTATGATGAATTCGGTCAGTCAGGTCCTGCGGTTGAACTTCTCAAGGTTTACGGACTTGATGCTGAGCATATTGCTGAAAAAGCAAAGGAAGCAGTATCTCTTAAAAAATAAAATTTAATATGCGCCTTATTTCGGCATAAAATTCACACTAAATTCCTTATCATTTATTGGTAAGGAATTTTTTTGTTTTCAGAGAGGAGAAAAATAATGAAAATTACTTTTTCGGATGGTATATTGACCGCCTTTGTTCAAGGGGAAATAGACCACCATTCAGCCGTAGGTATTAGAACGGAAATTGACAGGAGAATACAGAAAGATAAGCCTGATGTTCTGAGGCTTGATTATAGCAACGTAACATTTATGGATAGTTCCGGAATAGGTCTTATAATGGGCAGATATAAACTTATAAGTGCGTATTCGGGAAAAATTGAAGTAGTGAATGTGCCCGTTAATATGGCAAGGGTTGTAAGATTATCGGGCATAGAAAAATTGGGAAAGATTACAGTAAAGGAGAGTTAAAATGAACGCAATAAATACAATGAAACTGGAAATTGAAAGCCGTTCAGTAAATGAAGGCTTTTCAAGAGTAGCTGTGGCATCTTTTGTGTCACAACTTGACCCCACAATTGAGGAATTAGGGGATATAAAAACTGCGGTCAGCGAAGCGGTAACAAATTCAATTGTTCACGGTTATAAAGAATCAAAGGGCAAAATTTACATAACCGCATCAATTTTTGAAGACGGAAAAGTGCAGATAAGAATAAGAGACAAAGGGTGCGGTATTGAAAATATAACTCAGGCTATGGAACCTCTCTTTACTACATCAGGTGGAGAGAGGGCAGGACTTGGTTTTGCGGTTATGGAAAGTTTTATGGACAAAGTAAAGGTCAATTCAAGAGTAGGAAAAGGAACAACTGTAGTTCTCGAAAAGAAAATTAACGGAAGATTTGCAAAAAGATGGTAAGAGATAAACCAAGAAGTCAAATGATTGAAGAAAATATCGGACTTGTTCATTCCTGTGCAAATAAATTCAGAGGCAGAGGAGTTGAATATGACGATTTGTTTCAGGCAGGATGTGTAGGACTTGTGAAAGCGGCAGACGGTTTTGATGAAGAAAGAGGATTTTCTTTTTCAACTTATGCTGTACCCGTAATACTCGGCGAAATTAAAAGGATTTTTCGTGACGGAGGGTCTGTGAAAGTTTCGCGAGCAATGAAAGAAAAAATCAGATTTGCAATGAAAGAAAAAGAAAAACTTACAGAAATTCTTGGATATGAACCAACAATCAGTCAATTGGCAGAAAAAATCGGAATGTCGGTTACTGAAACAGCAGAACTTATGACCGCGGCAATGCCAACGGTTTCTCTGACAAACGATGATGAAAATTCCTTTGGAGAAATAGATATTCCCGTTGAAGCACCTGAAGAAAAAATCTCAGAAATAATGTCTCTTTATCAGACAATTGAGCTGTTGGAAGAAGAGGAGAAAAATATCATCAGTCTTCGTTATTTTAAAGGATTAACTCAGTCGAAAACAGCAGAAGTCTTAGGAATGTCACAAGTACAGATTTCAAGGAAAGAAAAAAAGATTTTAATGAAGATGAGAAAGAAACTTATAATTTAAACACATACTTGAAAAAGCAGGGTGAGTATGGTACAATTTTTACATCACCCTGGGGGAAAAGTGAAATGAATAAGAGAAAATTTGTTGTAAAAAGAATACATCTTCAAGGACTTGAAAACACCCGTGACCTGGGAGGTTTTCCCACAAATGACGGCAGAAAAATCAAACCTCACAGGCTTATCAGAAGTGGCGAACTTTCAAAGATTACTGCAAATGATATTGAAATTCTTAAAAATGAATACAATTTAAAGAAGATAATTGACCTGAGAACAGATATGGAAATTGAGCATAAACCTGACCCTGAAATTGAGGGAGTTGAGTTTGAACATATTCCTTTCGTTGACACTCAGACTGTAGGTATTACTTACGAGAAAAATATTTTTGCAACTGCTATAGCGAAAATAAAATCAATGGACATGCCTGCTAAAGAATATATGGAAAACATGTACAGAGCACTTATAACAAATGAAAATTCATTGAAAAATATTTCAAGATTTTTTGAAGTTCTTCTCGAAACGGAAGATGGTGCAATACTTTTTCATTGCAGTGCAGGTAAAGACCGAGTAGGTGCTGCGTGTATGGTTATACTTTCAATTCTCGGAGTTAAGAAGGAATCAATTATCAGGGACTACCTTGCAACTGAAAAATTCGGTGCAAAATTCAGTAAAAAGTACAGAATGCTTGCAAAGTTTATGTCAAAGAGCAAAAAAGTTTCTGACTATGCAAAAGTTTTTCTCAGCACAAATAAAGAATTCATTCTCGCCATGTATGACGAGGTTGAAAAAAGATATGGTACAGTTGAAAACTATGCAGAAAAATGTCTTGGTCTTGATGAAGAAAAAAGAGAAAAACTCAAGAATTTATATCTGGAGGGTTGAAAATGAAAAAGATTTTTGCCATAATAGTTGCTCTTTTAATTTGCGTTGCTTGTTGTTCATGCACAGGCGGAAAAACAGAGGAAACAACCACGGATAAATCAGCTGATTATCCGCCGATTCTCGGTGTACACATCAGAAATGGTGATATGGCAGGTTTTTATGCTCTTACAAAAAGCGGTTCTTACTCATGGACTGATTCTGAGGGCAATAAAATTTTAGCTGACGGAATTTTTTGCCTTGATGCAGAAAGTGTCTGTACTTTTAATCGTGAAGATGCAGGTGAAAGCATCGAACTCAGATTTACAGGTGATGTTATCGGATACAAAATTTACTCAGCTGAAAAATCTGAATTAGATAAAGAAGATAAGGCAGATATTGTTAGTAAAAAACACCTTGTAAGCGAAAATACGCCTGTAATAACTTTCCCGGAAAAAGGAGAGTATTATTATGTGGTTGATGTAAAATATGCCCAGGGCGAAATTTCATACGGTTTTGTACTTGAATAAAATTTCATATAATAAAAGAAAGCAGAGTTGATTTTTACGTCAACTCTGCTTTTACAATGTATAGTGTTTTCTCCGGGAATTACTGAATTTCAGAAAGTTTTACGGGTCTGTGTTCTTCTACAGATTTCTTTGCAGCAAGACCGATTTTAACTGACTGCATACCTGCATGAATACCAACGGGAACGTCTTTATCGTTTTCGATTGCATCAACAAACTGTGCAACTTCGTCTGTGAAAGACTGCATATATCTTTCAAGGAAGAAGAAGAGGGGCTTTTCACCTGTCACGCCGTTTGCATCAGAAACAACTGCTGAAGAAAGTGTGTCGTTAGTAGTAGCAACCATACCTTTTGAACCGAATACTTCTGCTCTCTGGTCGTAACCGTAAGCAGCTCTACGGGAATTGTCAATAACACAAAGAGCGCCGTTTGCCATTTTCATTGTAATAATTGCTGTGTCAACGTCACCCTGTTCACCGATAGCAGGGTCAACAAGAACTGCAGACTGAACATAAACTTCTTCAACGTCGCTGTTTACAAGGAATGTTGCCATATCAAAATCATGAATTGTCATGTCAAGGAAAATACCGCCTGAAACCTTGATGTATGCGGGGTTGGGGGGTTCGGGGTCACGTGAAGTGATTTTAACAATGTGGGGATCACCGATTCTGCCGTCGTCAACTGCTTTGCGGATTGCAGCAAAGTTATGGTCAAATCTTCTGTTGAAACCAACCTGGAATTTAAGGTTTTTGCCTTCAAGTGCGTCGGCAACAGCCTGAATTTTTTCGATTGAATGGTCAACGGGTTTTTCACAGAAAACGTGTTTACCCGCGTTAATTGCTTCAACAGAAATTGTTGAATGTGTATCAGTTGATGAGCAAACCATAACTGCATCAATTTCAGGGTCTGCAAGAATTTCTTTGTAATCTTTTGTGATTACTTCAACACCCATGCTTTTAACGAAAGCTTCAGTTTCTTCGTTCATAAAGGGGTCAGCAATTGATTTTACTACCGCACCCTTTACATGGTATGTAATTGACTGAAGATGAACTTTACCGATACGGCCTGCACCGATAATACCAATTTTAATCATAATATTCAGATCCTTTCTTTAGAAAATTTTAAACTTATATTGTACCGTCCCATGTGCTGACGTCAAGAGCTTTCTTTTCGTCTTCTGAGAACCAGTGTGTTGTAACTGCTTTACTTTCTGTGTAGAAACGGTAAGCGTCTTTGCCAAGGCAATGAAGGTCACCGAAGAATGACTGCTTGTGACCTGAGAAGGGGAAGAAGCCAACGGGTACAGGGATACCAACGTTGATACCGACCTGACCGCCGTCTGTATGACGTGCAAATTCTCTGCCGTAGAAACCGCTCTGTGTGTAAATAACTGAGCCATTTGCATAAGGATTTGCATTCATGATTTTAAGACCTTCTTCAAAGTCTTTACATCTCTTGATGCAAAGAACAGGTCCGAAAACTTCATCGCTGCCGATTGTCATATCTTCTGTTACATGGTCAAAGATTGTAGGACCAACAAAGTAGCCGTTTTCATAACCTTCAACCTTACAGTTTCTGCCGTCAAGAACAAGTGTTGCGCCTTCTTTTACCCCCTTGTCGATGTCAGCAATGACTTCGTCGTAGTGTTTCTTGTATGTAATAGGTCCGAGTTTGGATTCTTTATCCCATGAAGGACCAACCTTGATTTTTTCAGCCTGTTTCTTGAGTTCAGCAACAAATCTGTCAGCAATGCTGTCAACCACAACACAGCAGGACAAAGCCATACATCTCTGACCTGCGCAACCGTAAGCAGAGTTGATAACACCTGCAACAGTTCTTTCAAGAGCACAGTCTTCCATAACAAGGGCATGGTTTTTAGCCTGACAGAGAGCCTGGCAACGTTTGCCGTTTTTTGCTGCTCTTTCATAGATTTTAAGACCTACGGGAGTTGAACCGACAAATGTAACACCAACGATATCAGGGTGGTCAAGAAGAGTGTTGATTTCGTTTCTTGAGCATGTAACAATGTTGATAACACCGTCAGGAACACCGGCTTCTTTATAAATTTTTGCAAACATCATTGCAGTTTTTGGTGTAAGAGAAGCAGCTTTGAGAACCATTGTATTACCGCATGCAATACATGTAGGAGCCATCCAACCGAAAGGAATCATAGCAGGGAAGTTGACGGGAACTATTCCGAGGAAAACGCCCATTGCTTCACGGTATTTTACTGTGTCATAGCCTGTTGATGCGTCCATAAGGCTTTCGCCCATCATAAGTGAGGGAACCTGAGTTGCAAGTTCTGTACCTTCTTTTGCTTTGAGAACATCACCTTCAGCCTCAGACCATACTTTACCATTTTCCTTTGCTACGCACATTGTAAGTTCTTCCATGTTCTGCATGATAAGTTCACGGACTTTGTACATAATCTGTGCTCTCTTGATTGCGGGAGTTGCTCTCCATGCGGGATATGCAGCTTTTGCTGCCGCAACTGCTTCAAGAACCTCATCGTTTGTGCAACAGGGTGCCTGACCTGTAACTTCACCTGTGCTGGGGTTGTGAAGGTCATACCACACATCTGTTTTTGAGTTTTTAAACTCACCGTTTACAAAATATTGTAATTTTTCCATTTGTTTTACACTCCTGCTTTTTCGCTGATATATTTTCTTGCTTTCACAGCATATTCAAAGGGGTTTGCAATTGCGGGGTCCTGTTCAGCCTCAACAAGCATCCAACCTTCGTAATCATTTTCTTCAAGAACTTCAAAAATGGGAGCAAAGTCAATCATTCCGTCACCGGGAACAGTAAATGCACCAAGTCTTACGCCCTGAAGGAAACTGAGATGTTCATCCTTAACTTTCTTAACAACATCGGGGCGGATGTCTTTGAGGTGAACGTGCTTGATTCTCTTTGCATATTTTTTGAGAACTGCCATATAATCTTCACCGCAATATGCAAGGTGACCTGAGTCAAAGAGAAGGTAAACGCTGTCTTCGTCACAGAGAGACATCATTTTGTCAATTTCTTCTGCAGTCTGAACAACTGTACCCATATGATGATGGTAAATAAGAGTAATATCGTATTCTTTTGCGATTTTACCGAGTTTTGAAAGTCCGTCAGCAAACTTTTTCCATTCTTCGTCGTTCATAACATATTTCTTTTCAAAAACAGGTGTTTCCATCTGTCCCTGAATGCTGTAGCTCTGCTCAGAAGCACCGATTCTCTTTGCACCACATGCTTTGAGAAATTCGCAGTTTTCACGGAAATCCTTTTCAACTTCTTCAAAAGGTTTTGTGAGAATGAAAGATGAGAACCAACGGTTAGCAATCTGAAGACCTCTGATTTCAAGCTTCTTTGTAAGTTCAACGGGGCATTTTGGATATTTGTTGCCGATTTCACAGCCTTTGTATCCTGCAAGTGCCATTTCACTTACACACTGTTCAAAAGTGTTTTCTGCACCAAGGTCAGGCATATCGTCGTTTGTCCATGCAATAGGTGCAATACCGAGTTTGATTTTTTCACTGTTCATTTATTTTCAATCCTTTCAGATTTTTTTATCTGTTAATACTTTCTTGCTTCATCAAGGTGAGAGAGTTTTTCGTTATAAGCTTCTTTACCTTTTTCTGTGCGGGGGATGTCACTGCAACCTACATTCCACCAACTGCCGTAGCCGTCCGTCATTGTTTTGGGAAGAACCTTGATGTCAATGAGAGTGGGCTTTGTCTGTTTAAGAGAATCAGCGAGAGCCTCTTTCAGCTCATCGGGAGTTTTGGCGGTATATGTAACATAGCCGTAGCCTTTTGCACATAAGGCGTAATCAATGTTCATAAATTCTCCGTATCTGATGGGGTCATCACCGTTTCTGTAACGAGATTCTGTGCAGAGAGCCTCAACGCCCTGACCCATCTGAAGATTATTAATACAACCGAATGATGCGTTGTCAAAAAGAAGAACATTGATTTTTTTGCCTTCCTGTAATGCGGTAATCATTTCGGAATGGAGCATGTTGTAGCTTCCGTCACCTACGAGAGCGTAAACTTCTTTTTCAGGCTCAGCCAGTTTTGAACCGAAAGCACCTGCAATTTCATAACCCATACAGGAATAACCGTATTCCATGTTGTAACTGTAAAGACTGTCAGTAGTCCACATTCTCTGCATACAACCGGGAAGTGAGCCTGATGCGGCAACAACGATTGCATCTTCAGGAATAATGTCTCTGATAATTCCGAGAGCGGTTGTCTGACAAAGTACACCGCCTGTAACTTTAGAAAAATCTTCAAGATTGTTTTCAACTCTTACTTTGTTTTCAGGTTCAAAGTTATCAGCAGGGTATTCAATTGAGCAAAGACGTTTCATTTCCTTGTCCCACATCATTTTCGCATCAGCAATTTCTGTTGTGTAAGAGGTTTTGTAATCACCCAGAGCCTTATCAAGGGCAGTAATTCCTTCCTTTGCATCAGCAAGAACGCTTACACTGTCAAACTTCTGAGCATGGAAACTGCTTGCATTTATTGTGACAACCTGTGCGCCAGCATAAAGCCATTTTGAAGAAGTTGTAAAGTCAGAAAGACGTGAGCCGATTGCAAGCACAACATCAGCATCTTTTGCAATTGTGTTGGCACTTGCATTACCTGTGGCACCGATACCGCCAAGGTTAAGAGGATGACTTGATTTTATTGCACTTTTACCTGCCTGAGTTTCAGCGAAGGGGATATTGTGTTTTTCACAGAAAGCAGCAACTTCTTTTCCTGCCATACTGTATCTTACACCACCGCCTACGATAACAAGAGGCTTTTTACTGTTTTTAAGAACTTCAGCAGCTTTCTCAATTTCGTAGTTGTTGGGAATTGTTCTTGCAATGTAGTGTACTCTTTTTCTGAAGAATTCTTCAGGATAATCATAACTTTCGCCTTCAACGTCCTGACACATTGCAATACATGCGGCACCTGTGTGTGCAGGGTCTGTAAGAACACGCATAGCATTTGTAAGTGCTGACATCACCATTTCAGGTCTCACAATTCTGTCAAAATAACGTGATACAGGTTTGAAAGCATCATTTGTTGTAACTGTCAGGTCCTGAGGCTGTTCCATCTGCTGAAGAACCGGGTCAGGCTGTCTTGTTGCAAAAGTATCACCCATGAAAAGAAGAAGGGGAACATTGTTTACTGTTGCGTTTGCAGCAGCAGTTACCATATTTGCAGCACCGGGGCCGATTGAGGACATACAGGGAATTATTTTAAGTCTGTTGTGCTGTTTTGCATAGGACATTGCAGCAAGTGCCATACCTTGTTCGTTTCTGCCCTGCATAACTTTTATTGAATGTTCAGCCTGTGAAAGTGCTTCACCAACACCCAGAACACAACCATGTCCGAAAACAGCATAAAAACTTTCAACAAATTTACTTTCTGTAATTTTTCCGTCCTGTTCAATAGCAACGTACTGATTGTCGAGATATCTGACAATAGCCTCGCCACAAGTAAGTCTTATAGTACTCATTTGTTTATCAACCTTTCGAAGGGTAACGCAGATAAACGCGAACACGTTTTTTGTGGGCGTATTTCTGCTGACCCTGTGTTAAAATACTCGCAAATCCGTCAGGATTTGCTGTGTT
>JAZOAY010000042.1:0-20211 GCA_045595725.1 Acutalibacteraceae bacterium
TACAAATCAGTCCGCTGCATCCTTCATTAATAACTCTTTCAAGAGTTTCACGAAGCTTCAGTCTTGCATCTCCCGGCATTCTGTAAAGCTTGTTGTGAAGCCCTTCATTTACAAGCTCATGTAAAGAAGTACCGAAAATGTTGGATTCCCAAATCATAGCAGGGTTTTCTTCAAATTCCTTGAGAAGATATTTAATCAGTTCTTCGGACTGTGATTCGGAGCCTACAATCGGTGCAACTTCTGTTTGAATGTCGGCTTTCATAATGTGAAGCGACGGTGCACTTGCGCGAAGTCTTACTCCGTATCTTCCGCCCTGTTTCATGATTTCAGGTTCTTCAAGGGTAAGTTCATCAAGTGTAGGTGTGACAATTCCGTAGCCGGTTGCTTCAACTTCATCGAGTGCATCCTTGATTGTCATATACTTTTTCTTTATTTCTGTCAACTCAACAATAGTTTTCATCAGGTCACTTTCGTTTTCAATTTCAATACCTGTTTTTTCTCCCAGAACTTTGAAGAAAAGGTCACCTTTCATATAAGGTCTTACAACGCCGCTACCTTCGGAAAGGTTGACGGAAGTAACTTTTGATGAGTCAATATGTTCGTTGTCTGTGATTTTTTCTGCAACGCGGAAGATATCACGGACACATTTCATGTCTTTCGATACGTTTTTAATATGGTCAAAAACAGAACGTCTGACGGGATGTTCTTTTGAAAGAGTGTTCAACCATTGAGGCAGGTCGAAAGAAACTTCTTTAATGGGGAAACTGAAAAGTACCTGTTCGAGAATTTCTCTTATTTCGTCTTCTGTCAGCTTCATGCAGTTGACAGGCAAAACAGAAACACCGTATTTCAGGGACAATTCTTCTGAGAGACGTTTTGCTTTTTCGCTCTGCGGATTTTTACAGTTGAGGAGAACAACAAAAGGTTTCTCGATTTCTTTCAGTTCAGAAATAACCCTTTCTTCACAGCCCTCGTATTCTTCACGGGGAATATCGCTTATAGAGCCGTCGGTTGTAACAACAAGACCGATTGTGGAATGTTCGGAAATAACTTTCTGAGTTCCTATTTCCGCTGCTAAATTAAAGG
Source organism: Acutalibacteraceae bacterium (assembly GCA_045595725.1). Classification (GTDB taxonomy): domain Bacteria; phylum Bacillota; class Clostridia; order Oscillospirales; family Acutalibacteraceae; genus SIG575. Next base: position 1,087 of record JAZOAY010000042.1, read on the forward strand.
GAATTTCTTTTTCAAACCAGGGCGTTTTTACCATTCTCGGCTGGTCGTTTTCAATGTAACCGAGAGATGAGGGTACTATGTAGCCAACGCAGTCAATCATTCTTACTTTAAGGTGTGCGGTATTGCCCACAGTTATATGAACAGCATCCTCAGGAATGAATTTAGGTTCGGTAGTCATTATTGTTCTGCCCGAAGAACTCTGAGGAAGTTCGTCGGTTGCACGTCTGCGGAGATTTTCCTCTTTGATATTAGGAATAACAAGTGTATCCATGAATTTTTTGATAAAGGTTGATTTACCTGTTCTCACAGGACCTACAACTCCGATGTAAATGTCACCGCCTGTGCGTGCAGAAATATCTTCATATATATTTGTTGATGTGTCCATGTTTTGGTCCTCCGTATCTTTTTTAGTTAATAATATGAGATGTCCCTGCTGATTATGACAACTTCACAAAAGTGATATTTTCTGTTTGACAAAAAACTCCTGTGTGTTATAATTACAGTATATTGCAAAGGGGTGGTATTATGGAAAATATTAAACCTGTAATCGAACTAGAACTTTATCTTGTGCGTCACGGACAGAGCAAGGGAAATGTAGGCTTCGGTGATGAAAAAGCGGATTTTACTGAAATCAATGATCCAAGGCTTACTCCTCTGGGTATTATGCAGGCAAAAAAAGCAGGTAAATATCTTGAAAACGTGGAGTTTGATGCTTGTTACTCAAGTCCGTTGGTTAGAACGGTTATAACAGCAAATGAAATAATGTCTTTTCAGAAACAAAAGAAGCCGTTGAATGTTCTTCCTCTCGTGACAGAAGTTGCTGTTGAAGAAGTTTACAAAGGCAGAACAATAGAAGAATTGAGAGATTTCTGTGATACTGCAGTTGTAGCAGAAAGTTTTTGCGAAGAAGACGGTCTTCTTTTCTATAATCCACGCGAAAATGAAAAGCCTATTTTTGAAAGAGCAGAAAAAGCTGTTTCTTACCTTCGTTCACGCTACAATAAAGGTGAGAAGGTTCTTGTTGCAGGCCATGCTGCATTTGGTACAGTTATGATTTTCCATATTATGGGATATACAGCATCACCTGTTTTTGATATTGAAATTTCAAATACAGGTATCACTCACGTAATTTTTTACAAGAAAGGTACAAACAGATTCGGTGATATCGTTTTTGACAGTATCAATGATACAAAGCATTTCTGTATTCCTGATGAAGACGTAACAGATATCTCTGTTTCCAAAATAATAAAAAACAATCCTGAAAACCTTGATGAAATTGTAAAAGATTTTGTTGACGGAATGAAAAATGCTCAGTCTGAAAAAAGTGAAAACGGAATTGATATCAGGCTTGAAATGACAGAAAAAACTGATGAAATTATTCATGCAATTCCCGTTGAAAAATGGCAGAAACTGAGAAGTCTTGTAACAGGAGCACAGAATACAGGGATGAAACTTTTGGGTGACTGTTCAACAGATAAAGCTTTCAGAGAAAATCATAAGATTTGTTTCGCTGAAAATGAAAGGAAATACAAAGGCTATCCTGTTTTTGACCTTGGAAAACTTTACGAAAATCTTATTGCAACCTCAGAAACGGACAGAAGTGTTATCATGAAAAAGTCAGGTTTTACTCTGGAAACAGCAGAAAGATTCTGGAGAAAATTCATCCTTACATATTTTAAAGGTGAAGAAGAAGCCCTCATTATGAGAGCTGATGACAGAGCAAGACTATTGGCATATCTTAATATTTTTCACGCTCTTGTTAAAAATGAAAACAGCGACAAAACTCAGTTTAAATACTATAAAGAAAAACTCATTGAATATATCACACGTTGCGGTTCACTTGATTTTGAGTAATATATATATAGGCTGTCTCTTCTGAGAGACAGCTTTTTACATTTCATCAAAAAATTAAACATTTATCTTGTTATTTTTATTGATATGTGCTAAAATGACAATATATAAGTAAATGAAGGAGGTCGGTACATAAATGAGTGAAAAAACAGATAAACTCATCGGCAAAGTGAAAGACTTTGCTACCGAAATCAAAACTCATTGGGACACCCCCGCAGAGGGCAAATATGTTCCTTACAAAGAGTATAAGGACATAGTTTTTGCTGTGGGCAGTAACTATGCAGGTTCAAAAACATTGGAGTATATCTCCTTTGCATCTGCATGTTATCTTATTATGCACCACTATAAACTGCCATATCTTACATTCTCTGTTATCAACATCATCAACATGCCTTTGAATTACATTTCGGCACTTATCTGGTGGTTTGTATGCGATAACTTAGGTTTCCTTCCAAAAAAGACGGAGAAGAAACTTTACGGCGTTTATATGGGTATGATTATTTTCGGACTTACGTTTATTCTCATGCCGTGGGCAAGACTTCTTGACCCGTCAATTCCTTTTGTTACATACCTGAACGGGCTGGAAGGTATGACTGCCGCCTCCTGCTTCAAAGTTTTCGGCACCCATTTTCTGTATACAGGTTGGGTGGGTGCAAGAAATATTTTCTGGCGAAAGAAACTTCTTCCAAAATACGGCAGATATAAATATTCACTTTACTGTGATGCTATTCCCAAATGCATTATGGTAATTCTTATCGGTTGGCTTCCTGTTTATAATATTCCTGATGTTGCGACAAGAGTATGGGTTGCAAACCTTATGTTTGCATGCTTCAATGTTTTTGGTTTTGCCAATAATCTTGAAATATGTACAAAGAGCATCAGCCCCAATCTTCAGGAAAGAATTCTCGTCAGAAGTTATCCTATCAAAATCTCACACATTTTCAACTCAATTCTTGCAATTATTCTTCCTGTTATTATCGGTATGCTCCGCTATGAATGGGCAGATATCAACGTTTACAGATATGTAATTCCTGTTACATTTGTCACTGCAGTTTGCTTTACAATGGCATTTGCAGGTAAAGTTAAGGAAAGAATTCCTCAGCCTCCTATTGAAAAGAAAGTTCAGATTAAATTCTGGGACGGCATGTTCGGCGTGCTGAAAAATAAGTATTTGCTTATTAACACAATCGTAGGTCTTATTGACGCTCTCGGTAACGGTATGCTTCCGTTTGTTACAATTCTTTACCTGTATACATTCCGTTTGAGCGGTCTGCCCTACAGCCTTATTGTGGCACTTATCTCCTTTGCGGGAACTCCGCCTGATTTGTTGTCACCATATTTTCTTAAGAGATTTTCTTACAAGCAGATAATGATTTTCTATCAGTTAAGCCGTGCTATCGGTAATGCCGCAATAGTTTGTGCTATCTGGTTCTGCGGAGAAAATCTTGTTCTTTGCGGTACGATTTGTATTGTTGTTCTTTTCTTCATGGAAATGACAAAGACAGTTCCCACAACCGCAGGTCATGATATGAACGTGCGTATTGCTGACTATCAGATGTACTTGTCAGGTGAACGTCTTGAAAGCTTTGCAAGTGTTTACGGTTGGTTTGTAGACCCCATAAAGAATTTTATAGGTCTTCTTATTCCTTTGTTCCTTCTTGCATACGGTTTCAACAGTAACTGGGAAGTCCTCTTTATTGATGCATCAAGAAGAAACATTATTGCCATTCCCCTGATTGTTGATATTATCGGCTTTGTACTTATGACAATTCCCTATATTTTCTGGGACTATGATTCAAAGAAACAGAACATGGTTATGGAAGTTCTTAAACGTCGTGCAGAAGTAACCGAAAAGAAAGCACAGGAAGAGGGTATTACAACCTCCGGCGGATATAAAGGTTAAGGAGGGGTGAGAGAAATGAAAAAAGATAAAAAAGTAAAGAATCAGGTTGAGGAGCCTATTGTTCTCGATATCCCGGAAGATGAAATCTGGACTTATCAGATTGAAGGTCTTGCTGCCCCCCACATTAACAAGCCTTATAAATACTATACACTGAAGAAAATCATCTTTGCAGTTACAATTATAATTGCAGTTTCACTTTCAGTTTATTTCAGTATCAGAACTGTTCAAAAAGAAACTTTTGAATATGAAGATGCATCACATGGTACATACCAACTTTCAAAATTCAGTAACACAGGTTATATTACAGAACTTGATCTGGATTACGTGACAGAAGTTGTTTATGACAAAGAAGATAAAAACACTGAAACAAACTTTAAACTCGTTAAGGATGAAACAAAGAAAATCACAGAAATCAGGGAATATGCTCTTAACTGTGACGGTGTGGTAAGAGTTATAAACATTGGTAAAGATGTGAAGAAAATTGACGGCAAATCTTTCTATTCCTGTTGGGCACTTGAAAGAATTGAAGTTGATGAGGAAAATCCATATTACTGTGATATTGACGGTGTTCTTTACAACAAGGATAAAACGGTTCTTATCAATTATCCCTGTAATCACGATAACTATCTCCGTGAAAAATACGGTTATGAGGCAGAGCCTTACAGAGAAGAGGCAGACGAAAAGTATGTAAAAGACATACAGACTTATGTTGTTCCCTCAACTGTAAAAGAACTTGGCGAACTTTGTTTCAGTTATGTAAATCTCCGTAATATTTATCTTCCGGAAGGACTTGAAACCATCGGTTCACTTGCCGTTTTCAAACTCCATGAACCGAAAGACCAATACAGTAATATTGCTTCTCTTGACAATATTTACTCTTACAAAACGGATAAAACTATTGACAGCACAGTTTTTGAATCTGAAGAAAAGCTGGGTGAAGTTTATTTTTCACTTCCCGAAGGTCTTAAAGTTATTGACTCTGATGCTTTCAGTTATAATCAGGCATTGACTTATATGTATATTCCCGACAGCGTGACTTTTATCGGTCACCATGCTTTCTGGGACACAGTTTATAAAGAAGGCAAAGAACTGAAAGCGGTTACGGAAATCAATGTCGCACTTTCAGAAGAAGAATTTGAAGAAAAGGTTGAACAGGGTGACCAATGGAAACCTCAGTATGACTACCTTCTTTTCAAAAAGAGCATTGATACAGTTTATTCAGCAGAAAGAGAAACAAAATAGTATGAAAAAATCAGGCTCTCTTTCCAAGAGAGCCTGATTTTCAAAGGAGAAAATTATGGAAAAGAAATTTTTTGATTATATTATACACGGCGGTGACTATAATCCCGACCAATGGATAAAAACACCTGAAATATGGGATGAAGACATGCGTCTGATGAAACTTGCCCATGTCAACAGTGCAACTGTAGGTATTTTCTCGTGGGCAATGCTTGAACCTGAAGAAGGAGTTTATAACTTTGATTGGCTTGATAAAATTCTTGACAAGCTCTATGAAAACGGAATTGATGTAATTCTTGCTACACCGTCAGGGGCAAGACCTGCATGGCTTGCACAGAAGTATCCTGAAGTTTTACGTGTGGAAGAAAACGGAATCAGAAACGAATACGGAGTAAGACACAACCATTGTCTTACATCTCCCGTCTACAGAGAGAAAGTAAGAAACATCAATCGCAAACTTGCAGAAAGATACAAGGACCACCCGGCAGTAAAAATGTGGCATATTTCAAACGAATACAGCGGAGAATGTCATTGCGAACTCTGTCAGGAAGCATTCAGAGAATGGCTTAAAAAATATTATCATGACAGTCTTGATGAACTTAATTTTAAATGGTGGAACGGCTTCTGGAGTCACACAATAACAGATTGGTCACAGATTAATTCTCCTAAATACAGAGGCGAAAACCATATTTCTGCAATGAAGATATGCTGGGACAGATTTGTTTCTGAAAGTCACATTTCTTTCTATGAAAATGAAATTGCACCGCTTCGCGAAATTACACCAAACATTCCCGTTACAACAAATCTTATGAGAATGCGTGACGGAATAAATTATCAGGAACTTGCAAAGAAAATGGACCTTGTTTCATGGGATAATTACCCTCATTGGGATAAAGGTGAAAACATAGAACAAGCGTTGGAAACTGCTTTTTATCACGATATGTTTCGTTCAATGAAGAATGGTCAGCCTTTCTTTATGATGGAAAGCACCCCTTCACAGGTTAACTGGCATGACGTAAACAAATTGCCGAAACCCGGTATGCAGGAACTTTCATCAATTCAGGCGGTTGCTCACGGTGCAGACAGCGTGCAGTATTTCCAATGGAGAAAAAGCCGTGGCGGTCATGAGAAATATCACGGTGCTGTAGTTGACCATTGCGGACACGAAAACACAAGAGTTTTCAGAGATATTACACGTCTTGGTGAAAGACTCGAAAAATTAAGTGATGTTGTAGGTAAATATTCGGACAGCCGTGTGGCAGTAGTTTTTGATTGGGAAAACACATGGGCAACAAAGTATTTCCATGGTTTTAACAATGTAAATAAAGACTATAGAGCAGAGTGTATAAAGTGGTATGCTCCGTTCTGGAAAAAAGGTATATCGGCAGACATTATTTCTCAGGATGACGATTTTTCAAAGTATGATCTGATTATTGCACCTTTCCTCTACATGCTCAAGGATGGTACAGACAAAAAAATTGAAGAATATGTTGAAAACGGTGGCAATTTTGTTGCAACATATCTTACAGGTCTTGTTGACAAAGATGACCTTTGTTTCCTGGGAGGTTTCCCTGCAAATAATCTTAAAAAAGTTTTCGGTATCTGGAATGAAGAAACAGATGCTCTGCCCGAAGGTATGAAAAACTCAGTTTCATACAACGGCAAAAATTATGATGTTGTGCATGTGTGTGATATTATCCATGCAAACGAGGCAGAGATTCTCGGTAAATATGAAAAAGATTTCTATGCTGATTACCCTGCAGTAACAGTAAATTCTTACGGCAAAGGTAAAGCATATTATGTTGCATTCAGAAATGACGATGACTTTGCTGAAGATTTCATCAGTCAGTTTGATGTTGAACCTGACGCAGACATAAAACTTTCACCGGATGTTTATATGAGAAAAAGGGGAGACCTTGTTTTCGTAATGAATTTCTCGGATGAAGAAAGAACTGTTATTCTTGACAAAGAATACAACGATGTTATCACAGATAAAAAATTAAACGGTGAAGTAAAACTTCCTGTTTGCGGATATATTGTTCTTAAATAAGGTGATTTTTTGAAATTTTTGGATGATAAGAAAAAGAGAAAAATATTTTTAAGTACAACAATTCCCGTAATAATTGTGGCTGTTATGTTTACGGCATGTGCTGTGTATCTCGGGGATTATTATTCCTCAGAAGTTTCTGCTTTTGCAGACGTTTCTGTATCGGAAAGCATTTCAAGAGAAGTCCTTGATGACGGAACGATAGTTTACAAGCCTGAAAAAATAAAAGCCGGGTTTATTTTCTATCCCGGGGGTAAGGTTGAATACACAGCGTACGAACCGCTTATGAAAGCATGTTCGGATAAAGGTATTATGTGTGTGCTGACACGCATGCCTTTCCACCTTGCGGTGTTTGACATAAATGCCGCAGAGGGCATACAGGAAAAATATCCTGAGGTTAAAAAGTGGTTTATTGGCGGTCATTCTCTCGGAGGCTCAATGGCGGCATCTTATCTTGAAAAGAACATTGACAAATTTGAGGGACTTGTACTCCTTGGCTCATATTCAACTGCAGATTTATCAGAAACAGACCTGAAAGTTCTCTCTGTTTACGGTAGTGAAGACAAAGTTATGGACCGTGAAAAATATGAAGAAAACAAAACAAATCTTCCCGAAGATTTTATGGAATTTGTAATCGAAGGCGGATGTCACGCATATTTCGGAATTTACGGTGAACAGGCAGGCGACGGTGAAGCCACAATCACTCAGGTGGAGCAGATTGAGACTACTGCTGAAAAAATAACAAAAATGGCAGGTGACTGAAAATGAAGCACAGGTATAATCCGTTTGTTTATGTAGCGATGTTTATGGGGTTAGCATTGTTCAGTTTTACTATGTTTTATTTTTTTCCTGATTATGTTAAGGCATACAGCAAGGATAGTCGGGGACTTGATTCAATGCTTATGGCTGTTCCTGTGGCGATTCCAAGTATATTGTTTTTGAATAACATGGGTAAAAGTGTCGAAATTCTTAGTGAATATATAAAATTCAAGAATTTCAGGTTTAATGCTTTTAATTCTTTAAAGACGTTTTCAATCACTATGGGTTATGAAAGTATCATAAGGATAGAAGCGAAAAAACTTCCTCTTATCGGGATTTATAAGATAGTTATTATATCTAAAAATTATCCTGATCCCATTCCTGTTTCGCGGCTTTTCCTGAAACACAGACAGCTTTTTTATACTGTTTGCAGTCAGGTGCAGAGGTACAACAAGGATGCTCTGATTGATAATGACTTGTTGGAGTTTACAGAAAAATACAGAGAAAAACACGAATAAAGTCCAATTAGTTGTACTTATGTTTTGCGGATTATTTTCCTTTTGTGGAGAGTGTGCTATTATGGTTTCACGAAAGGAGATGAAGAAAAATGAATAAATTTTTCGTGACAATTACAGGTATGAACCAATACTGCGGGAACAATGGTTTCAGAGCAGGTGATGAACTTAGAATCGTCAAAGACCATGAGAATGATTTTGATGATGAGGCAATTAAAGTTGAAGCCGTAGGTCTTGGTACGGTAGGATATGTTGCAAACAGCGTAAGAACTGTTTATAAGGGAACATCAAGTGCCGGCAGAATTTACGACAAAATCGGCGAAACAGCAATAATCAGAGTAATGTTTGTAACACATTCAAGTATTATTGCAGAGCTTGTGATAAATGAAATAACAGAACAATAAAAACACCGTTGGAGCACCCGACGGTGTTTTTATTGTTGACTGAACGGTGAAAAAGTGATATTCTAAGCATGTAAACTTGACTTTACATACTGTTTTTATAAAAATGTAAAGCAGAATTGGTAGAATTATAACGATGTTTTTGTTATATTGGTTGCAAAGGAGGAATGTTGGTGACAACGGCAGATAAAATTCTTAAATTAAGAAAAGAGCAGGGCTTGTCTCAGGAAGTTTTTGCTGAAAAAATGGGCGTGTCCAGACAATCTGTTTCTAAATGGGAATCGGGAGTGTCTGTTCCCGACACAGAAAAAATTCTTGCAATGAGTGAACTTTTCGGAGTATCAACAGATTATCTCCTGAAAGATACAGAAGAAGTAATTTGTGAAAATGAAGAAACTCCCAAAGAACCTTTTGCGGAAGAAAGAGAGGTTGAATACAAAGTGAAAAAGAAAAATCCTGTACTTAAAATAATCAGCGTTGTAATTGCACTTGCTGTAATTGTAACTGCTGTTGCAGTTCCTGCATATTATGGTAGTTACCAAGAAGCATGGTGGGAATGGAATGGCGGTAAAATTCAGTACCCTTATGTTCTTGTACATGGTCTTGCAGGCTATGGCGAAGGTGACGGAATAAACGATACCGTACAATACTGGGGTGCTACATCAGGTGACCTGAAAACTTATCTTACAGAACAAGGTTATACTGTTCACACTCCAAGCGTAGGTCCTTTCTCGAGTGCATGGGACAGAGCGTGTGAGCTTTACGCTCAGCTTACGGGCACACGTGTTGACTACGGTGAGGCTCATTCAAAAGAACACAATCACGCACGTTTTGGTGAAACCTTTGAAACTCCTCTTGTTGAAAACTGGGGAGAAAAAATAAACGGCGGTCAGAGAATTAAAATAAATCTTGTCGGTCACTCTTTCGGAGGTGCGACTGTCAGACTTTTTACATCACTTCTTGAATACGGAAGTGAGGCTGAGGTTAACGCAACAGGCGATGAAACATCACCACTTTTCAAAGGCGAAAAGGGTGATTTTGTAAACAGCGTAACTGCTCTCTGTGCCCCTCATAACGGCTCATCACTAACAGAAATCATCAATGATACAGGTAGTATTATCGGTGTAGGTAATACAACAGATTTGCTTGTTGACCTTTGCTTCAATGTTCTCGGCATCACAAATCCCGTCAGCGGAATTTACGATTTCAAGCTTGACCATTTCGGTATCAATGCCATTGAAGGTGACGGAGAAGATGTTTCTTCTGCAGTAAGTCAATTTATAAGTGCGGGTAAGGACAATGCAGTTTATGACCTTTCACCTGACGGTGCAGCTGAACTTAACAAAACAATCAAAACAGTTAAAGACGTTTATTATTTCTCCTATGCTTATTCCACAACAAAGGAAGGCTCACTCCTCAAAGGACAGGTTCCTCAGCAGGGTACATTTGCACTTCTCTACCCTGTGGCACTTGCAATGGGTTCTTATACAGGAACAACTGACGGCGGAATTGAAATTAACGAAGCATGGCAGGAAAACGACGGTCTTGTAAATGTGATTTCTGCAAAATATCCTTTCGGTGAAGCGAATACAACCTTCCCCACAGAAGAAGATGTTGAAATTGAAAGGGGAATATGGTACGTTTCAGAAACACTTACAGGTCATCACGGAACAGTTATCGGTCTCGGTGCAGATACAGAAAGCACACAGAAATTTTTCACAGATTTGTTTATTCTTGTTGACGGACTTAAAAGATAAAATCTTTGTAAAACATTTGTTAAATTACTTGTCTTTATCTTTATAAAGGCATATAATATAAACAGTTTTCAAAGAGGAGGTTTTCTCTATGTTTTGTCCCAATTGCGGAACTGATTTGCCTGAAAATGCAGGCTTTTGTCCCGAATGCGGAAACAAAGTTACAATAACAAAAGAGCAGGTTTATTCGAGAAATAACGAGCCTGAATTTACATCACCCTTTGATAATGAAAATTATCAGAGTGAATCTTACGGCTTTCCTCAGGATGATTATGTAAATCCCAATGCAGGAAAAGTTGATTTTGTCACAGCTATAAAGTTGTTTTTCCAGAACTATGCAAATTTTGAAACGCGCTCAACAAAGACTGAATTCTGGTGGGCGTATCTGTTCAATTTTCTTGTTTCGCTTATTCCGGGTACTTTTAAATTCGATGTCGGTAATGTGAATGTTACAATATCTATTGTGTCATTGGCTTTGATTATTCCCGGTCTTGCCATAACGGTCAGACGACTTCACGATACAGGCAAAAGCTGGACATATATGCTTATAAACCTGATACCTATTGTTGGCTGGATTCTGTTCATCATTCAGCTCTGTAAAGACAGTGTTGATGATAACAAATGGGGTCCTAAAGCAAGATAATTAAATAACAACTAAAAATGTCAGCCGAGTGTTTTTGAAACACCCGGCTGATTTGTTTTATATAATTTAGTGCAAAGGGCAAAATGCAAAGTGCAAAATATCGGGTCTTCGACGCTGATTTATAATAATATCAACAACAATGCCGTAGGGAAGACCCTTGCGGTCTTCCGAAAATTTGCACAAAACGTAGGGTTGCCCGCGAGGGGCAACCCTACAATGAAAAATTCAAATTATAATTTATAGGTATATTTCGTAAAAACTAATGGCGACATCGTAGGGGAGTCGTTTCGGTTTTCGCGAAATTTCATGAGATTAATTCGGGATGGGAGACCCGTCCCCTACGTTGAAAACATTGGTTTTATTATATATAATAGCGTCGCAGACCCGAACTTTTTCACTATTACTTATTACCTATTACTTTAATTATAATTTGCCTGTCAAATTATAATTCTATCAATCCAAGATGTTCAAGAAGAATTTTAACACCTATAAGAATTAAAATTATACCGCCTGCAAGTTCTGCTTTCGACTTGAACTTTGTGCCGAAAATATTACCGATTTTAACACCGATAAATGAAAGTGCAAAAGTTATAATTCCGATAAATGCAACGGCAGGTCCTATCTTTACATCGGGTAAGAATGCGTAAGTCACTCCAACTGCAAGGGCATCAATACTTGTGGCAATTGCCATGGGGAACATTGCTTTAAACCTAAAAGAGGAATCGTTGCTTTCACAACACTTTTCTTCTTCTTCATCATCTTTTGAAAGTGCTTCTCTTATCATGTTTGCACCGATAAGCCCGAGAAGTACAAATGCAATCCAATGGTCAAAAGCTTCAACATATTGTTTGAACTGTCTGCCTACAAGATATCCGATTAAAGGCATTGCTGCCTGAAAAATACCGAAGTAAAGACCTGTTATTGTCATGTGGCTGACTTTTGCTTTCTGCACAGAAAGACCTTTACATATTGCAACGGCAAAAGCATCCATTGCAAGACCTACAGCCGTTAAAAATAAAACATATAAAGACATATAAAATACCTCCTTATGACGGAAAAACATTCTATCATAAGAAGGCTTGTCTTGTCAAATTTTTTATTGAAAAATCCCCTCAGTCTGCTTACGCAGACAGCTCCCCTTGCGTTTTCAAGGGGAAGGCATTGACATGGATGCTTTTTATAAAAGTCGTAAGCCTTTTGGGTAATGGTTTTTGGCTTTGCCACTGCTTACTTTTACTCCGCCCACAGAACATCCGTTTACCGTCACAACTGCCCAGCCGTTTTCACAGTCGACTGAAATTTCTTCTCCTCGGAGATATTTTTTTATTTCGTCACTATCAGGGGAAAGGTCGATTTTTCTTCTGAACTTTTCACCCATCGCCATAAAAAACTGATGGTGGGGCTTGATGTAATTTTTTGCAATTTCACCGATTGTCACACCGCAGGAAAAAGCACTTCCTTTTTTTACTTCAAAGTCAGGCGTAAAATAAACAGGATTTCCGTTATACATTGTCACCATTTCTTTGTGGTAGGAAATGAGGTTGTTATCAAGAAAATCAAAAACAATTTTGTCTATTTTATCCTGCTTTTTCGGTGGGATTTTTTTGTTTTCATATCTCTCATTTTTGTTGTGAAGAACTGCCATAAACTGCCCTTCACCCTTTGATTTGTGAGGATAAAATCTTCTTGCAAAATGAATGTTTTCACAAGTGCAACCATCAAAGAAAATGCCGTCTGATGTATTTTCTTCGACAGCCTTTTTCACGGGAATTATTTCAAACTCAGGGTGTCTTTCAAGAAAAGAAGCAACTGTCATTTCGTTTTCTTCAAGAGAAAAAGTGCATGTGGCATAGACAATATATCCTCCGTCTTTCAGACATTTTGTCGCGTTTTCAAGGATTTCAGCCTGTCTCTCAGCACACATAAGAACGTTCTGCATGCTCCATTCTTCGATGGCTACGTCGTCTTTTCTGAACATTCCTTCGCCTGAACAAGGTGCATCAACCATAACGAGGTCAAATGTTTCAGGGAAAGTTTTTGCAAGACGTGAAGTGTCCATGCAGGTTGTGACACAGTTTTTGAGACCTAAGCGTTCAATGTTTCCTGTAAGGATTTTACATCTTGACGGAATAATCTCATTTGAAACAAGAAGTCCTTTTTCACCAAGTTTGCCTCTGAGCTGTGTACTCTTTCCGCCGGGGGCTGCACACATATCGAGAATTTTCCAATCTTCTTCGGTTTCCACACATTCAGCAGGTGCCATTGCTCCCGGCTCCTGAATGTAAATCATTCCTGCATGATGGAAAGGATGATTTCCTGCTTTTTCATAATCAAGATAAAATCCGTTTGGTACATAAGGGATTTTTTCATTACCGAAAACATTTATTTTTTCAAACTCTTCCAAAGAGATTTTGTTTGTATTCACACGGAAACCTTTGACAGGTGTGTCGTTTACTGCACTTATAAAATTTTCATATTCGCTACCCAGAAGATTTTTCATTCTCTCGGTAAATTCAACAGGTAAATTTTTCATTATTCTACGTTCATCTCCACATGAAGCATTACCATTCCCACAGAAGTCATTGCTGCAGTTTCTGTTCTTAAAATTCTTGAACCGAGAGAAACTGTTTTACCGCCTATCTCAACTGCTTCTTCAACCTCTTTATCTTCAAAACCGCCCTCAGGACCGATGATTATGCCAACTTTCATGCCTGATTTAATTTCGCTGAGAGCATCTTTGGTGTCGAGCATTCCTCTTTTGCTTTCAAAAGGAACTAAGAACAGGTCCATTTCTTTTGCCTTTTCCATTGCCTCTTTAAATGAAAGAACATCACCGATTTCAGGAATTTTACAACGTTTGCTCTGCTTTGCGGCACTTTCAGAAATTGACTGCCAACGCTGGATTTTCGACTTCTTTTTCTTATCATCAAGTTTTACAACACATCTTTTCATCTCAACGGGATGAATTTTGTCTACACCCAGTTCAACTGTTTTCTGAATGATGAACTCCATTTTGTCACCTTTGGGAAGTGCCTGAAAAAGATGAATTTCCACAGGTAAATCTGTGTTCTGAAAATTTTCTTCGATAATTTCCGCAACACAGGTGTCACCCTCAAAACTTTTAATTTCGCACAGGTGACTCATACCGTTTTCACTGACTAAAAATTCATCTCCCATATGCATTCTCAGTACATTTTTGATGTGGTTGAAATCATGACCTTCAATATAATAACAATTCCCGCTGCGTGAATTGTTTTCAACAAAAAAATTAAACATGTCTGCACCGCCTTTTGATGTATTATAACAAATTATTTACTCGTTGACAATAGTTCTTCATATATGATAAAATATTTTCAAATTAACACGGAGGTGTTCTTTATGATAATTTTTGACTCTGAAAACAAGGTGTTTAAACTTGATACTTGTGAGTCTACATATCTTATCGGAATTTATGAAGAAAACTATATTTTAAACTACTATTACGGCTCTCCCATTCCTGAAACATGTGTGGGAGATTTAATCGACAGAAACACAAACGCATCTTTCAGCCTTGCAAACCCTCACATTGGTGAGAATGGTTTCACCCCTGACTGTGCACCTATGGAATATGGCTGCAACGGTGCTGCAGACTTCCGTGTATCTGCGCTTTCAATAAGAAATGCAAACGGTGACACAACAACTGATATCCGTTATGTGGGACATAAAATTTACAAAGGAAAACCTGCTCTTTCTCCGCTTCCTTACGTTTATGCAAATAACGATGATGAGGCTGACACACTTGACATTTTCACAGAAGATAAAGTAACAGGTGCAAAGGTAACTCTTCGCTATTCTGTTTTTGAAAAAATCGGCGCAATGACAAGAAGCGTTATTGTTGAAAACGGCTCAGATAAGCCTATGGATATCAAAAGAGTTTTCAGCCTTTGTGTTGATCTTCCTTCAATGGATTACGACATGATTTCTTTCTACGGCAGACACGCAAAAGAAAGAAGCCGTGAACAAAGAGCACTTGCTCACGGTCTGCAGGGAATCCACAGCAAACGCGGTGCGTCAAGCCATTGCCACAATCCTTTTGTTGCACTTCTCAAACACGGGGCAAACGAAGACCAGGGTGAGGCTCTCGGTTTCAACCTTGTTTACAGCGGAAACTTCTCCGCAGTTGCAGAGTGTGATTTCAATGCAACAACACGTTTCATTATGGGTATCAACCCGGAGGATTTCTCATGGCACTTAGACCGCGGTGAAAGTTTCACATCTCCTGAATGTGTTATGGTTTACACAAATAAAGGTCTTGGTGAAATGAGCCGTATTTATCACAGACTTTACAACAATAACTTAGTCCGCGGTAAATACAAACACGCAAAACGTCCATTGCTTATCAATAGCTGGGAAGCGGCTTACTTCGATTTTGATACAGACAAACTTGTTTCTTTTGCAGAAAGAGCAAAAGAGGCAGGTATGGATATGCTCGTTATGGACGACGGTTGGTTCGGTGTGAGAAATTCAGATAACTGTTCTCTTGGTGATTGGTATGTTAACGAAGACAAACTCCCCGGCGGTCTTGATCCCCTTATTGAAAGAGTAAATGCTCTCGGTCTTAAATTCGGTATATGGTATGAGCCTGAAATGATTTCTCCTGATTCTGACCTGTACAGAGCACATCCCGATTGGTGTGTTCACGTTGAAGGCAGAGAACCTATGATTGGCAGACATCAGCTTGTTCTTGATGTATCACGTGAAGATGTAAGAGATAACATCTTCAATCAGATGTATGCTGTCCTTTCAAAACACAAAATCGACTACGTTAAATGGGACTTCAACCGTAACATTGCAGATGCAGGTTCTGCAATTCTCCCGGAAGACAAAAAACAGGAATTTTTCCACCGTTTTATTATGGGTACATATGACCTTATGGACAGATTCACAAAAGCGTTCCCCGATATTCTTTTTGAAAATTGCTCAGGCGGTGGCGGAAGATTTGACCCCGGCATGCTTTACTACTCACCTCAGATCTGGGCAAGCGACCAGACAGACCCCATTGAAAGACTTACAATTCAGTTCGGCACTTCAATCTGCTATCCTGCTTCAACAATGGGTGCTCACGTTTCTGCTTGTGACAGAACAGGTTACGAAACAAAGGGCGATGTAGCACTCTGGGGAACATTCGGTTACGAGCTTGATCCCAATAAATTAACAGACGTTGAAAAGTCTCTTGTAAAAGAACAGGTCAAGGAATACCATAAGTATTACGACCTTATCCATTACGGTGACCTTTACAGACTTATCGACCCCTATTTCAGCCATTTCAGATGTGCATGGTCTTTCGTATCACCTGACAAAAACGAAGTTCTCGCAACAGCAGTTACAATGCGTTATGACCGCGATATGCCCACATTTATTCTGAAACTGAAAGGTCTTGACAAAGACAAGAAATATGTTCACGAAGAAACAGGAAAAGTTTATTCAGGTGCATTCCTGATGAATGCAGGTATCAACCTGACAAACAAAAAGAACCGTGACGGCGAAAGCATAAAGTTCTATTTCAAGGCTCAATAATTTATAAATCCCACCGCGTTCAGGCAACAAGGTGGGATTTTTCTGTACATTCTCAGGTTCTGAGAGTAATTCTCTGACTTTTGGGTTGTGTTTTTTGTCCCGAAATGATAGAATTTAATCAGCAAAGGACGTGATATTATGGAAAAGAAAACTTTAGGTTCATTTATTGCCGTGCTCAGAAAGTCCCGTGGTATGACTCAGAAAGACCTTGCAGAAAAATTAGGAGTGTCTGATAAAACTGTAAGTCATTGGGAACGTGACGAAAGTGCACCTGATATCAGTATTATTCCTGTTATTGCAGAAATTTTTGATGTGACTTGTGATGAACTTTTAAAAGGAGAAAAAACAAAAACTTCATCAGAAAATTCTCCGCAAAAAACTGTCAAGCAACAGAAATATCTTTTTGAAAAAAGCTATTCAAAATTCCGCACACAATGTCTTATCTTTATGGGTGTTTCATTTTTAGGAATTGCTTTTGCAGCTCTTTCCTATTGGGTATGGGCATGGAATATTTTCCTTGTTGACATGATTTTCTTTATTGTTTCTGTTTTCGGTCTTGCTATTACAAAGTTGCAGAGCAAATTATTTTTTCCTGATGAAGATTTCGACGAAAATCTCATAGCGGAATATCAGAAAAAATCAAAAGAAATATTCTGGTATTCAATACTTACTAATATTATACTTGTATCTTTATGCATAGAAACTGTCGGTTTGCTGGTTGCACCTGTTACAGGAAGCCTTACCTATCTGTTTTTAAGACTAACAAAACAAATCACTTTCGGTAAAAAAGGATTGATAATAGAAAAAAGTGTTGTGAAAACCGTGTCGGTAGTTTTGGTTGTTATACTTTCTTTTTCACTTGCATTTTTTGAAGGACCTGAACTCATATCCAAAATAAATACTCCTAAACCTGTGCATTTTGAAAATATGGAAGAACTGAAGTCTTTCATGGAAACGGAGAAACCTTTCCCTGAATATGCACACGGTGAAAGAGGAACAAACACAGCGAATACAATTGATTATAAAAATGGCGAGTATGTATGGCAGTGCCACGGAGACACTTACGAGGACGTTATAGTGGAATTTGCATGGCGTAACAATGAAATTCAGCACATTGAATTTCATTTCCTCGAAAACAATGTAAGATATGCTGAAGCAATATTTTATGAAAATGGGGTAGGAAATCTTTATTATGAAATAACAGAGCCTATTTTCTATGCCTTTTATCCCGTTGTTATTTTGTCAGGCATATTCATCTGCATTTCAAAAACAAGAAAGAAACTGAAAGAAGAAAAAGTCATATAATATACCGAGGTGATATGTTATATGATAAACTCAGGAAAATTCATGAGTTACCTTTCTTTTTTTCTGAAAAACCCTGATGCAGAGGCAGAAGTCAGAGGCAGTAAAGATTATCCTGAAATTGAGGGAAATACTTATTTTTATCAGACTGAAAAAGGTGTTATTGTAGGATCTGAAATTTCAGGACTTCCAACAGTAAATGACGTTTGTAAAAATCCTGTTTTTGGTTTCCATATTCATGAGGGAATGGAATGTACGGGGAATGAAAACGATCCTTTTGCAAATACTCAGAGCCATTACAATCCGAAAAACTGTATTCATCCTTTTCATGCAGGTGATTTGTCTCCTGTTTTTGGAAATAACGGATACGCTTTTTCTGTATTCCTCACAAACAGATTTACAGTGAATGAAATCATCGGCAAAACCATAATCATACATTCTACACCTGATGATTTCACAACTCAACCTTCAGGAAATGCCGGAACAAAAATTGCTTGCGGTATTATCAGATAACAAAAATGTATAAACTGTCCGAATTTTCGGGCAGTTTTTTTCTTGACTTTTTTTGCCTTTCTGAATATAATTAGTTAGGTAACTAAATAATTTATAGGCGGTGTTTTTATGAGTGATAAGCCTCATCATATTTGTACAAAAAATCCCCCTGACCTTGACAGGTTGACGGAGGGTATGCTTTTTAATGATATTTCCCGTCTTTTTGATGCTCGTGTCAGACGTGAAACTGAAAGAGCAGGTTTTCCGCAAGGGTACAGAAGAATTGTTTTTCATCTTTCTCACAACGAAAAACTGACTCTTAATGAACTTGCGAAACTTACTCACATGAAAGCCCCGTCAATCAGCGTACAACTTCAGAAGATGGAACAGGAAAAACTTATTACAAGAAAAGCTGATGAAAATGACCTGAGAAAAAGCTATATCTCCCTCACAGAAAAAGGACGTGAATGTGAAAAGTTTTTTATTTCGAAATGTAAGGAAACGGAAAAAGTTATGTTCCGCAATTTTTCTGATAATGAAATGGAAATCCTAAAAGGTTATCTGAAAAAGATAACGGAAAATCTGATTGCTGACATGGAGGAACACAGATGAAACTTATTAAATATATGAAGCCATACTGGTTTTTTGCCATTATGACACCTC
>JAZOAY010000043.1:0-10515 GCA_045595725.1 Acutalibacteraceae bacterium
TGGGAACTCAGCGAAAGCTTTGCTGAATATACTTATTCACTGTTACTTCTTACTTATTACTTCAAAATCGACAAGTTTATTTAGTGAAGAGTGAAGAAGTAAGAGGTAATAAATAAAATCGACAAGGCTCTGACGAACCTTGTCGATTTTGGCAGGGGATAAAGGATTCGAACCTCTACATACAGAGTCAGAGTCTGCTGTGCTACCATTACACAAATCCCCTACGAACAAACGATATTATACACTTATGATATGACTTTGTCAATACTTTTTTTGAAATTTTTTAAAAATATTTTTTGTACGTTAAATACACGGACTTTGTGTTGAAATGAGTTTGCTGATATGCTATACTTTTCCTATACAAACCCCAAGGAGGTTTTATTCTATGAAAGCAAAAATGACTATTGCAAAAGAACTTAAAGTAGGTGATATTGACAGAAGAATGTTCGGTTCTTTTGTCGAACATCTCGGTCGTGCAGTTTACGGCGGTATTTATGAACCTGGCCACGAAACTGCTGATGAAGACGGTTTCCGTACTGATGTTATAAAACTTGTGAATGAACTTGATGTTCCTATTGTACGTTATCCCGGCGGTAACTTTGTTTCGGGATATGATTGGGAAGACGGCGTAGGACCTAAAGACAAAAGACCTCAGAGACTTGAACTTGCATGGGGTACAACTGAACCCAATACTTTCGGCACAAACGAATTTATGAAATGGTGCGAAAAAGCAAAAACCGCACCTATGATGGCTGTGAACCTTGGCACAAGAGGTCCTGACGAAGCACGTGCACTTGTTGAATATTGTAACCTTAATACAAACACAAAATACGCTCAGATGAGAAAAGATCACGGCTATGAAAAACCATGGGATGTAAAACTCTGGTGTCTCGGCAATGAGATGGATGGTGCATGGCAGATGGGAGCTAAAACTGCCTATGAATACGGCAGAACAGCCCTTGAAGCATCAAAACTTATGAAATGGGTTGACCCTTCAATTGAAACTGTTCTCTGCGGTTCTTCAAGCAGAAATTCAAAAACTTTCGGTGAATGGGAAGAAACTGCCCTTGATATTGCCTATGACAGTATTGATTATCTTTCACTTCATCAGTATTACGGTAACAGTGCGAAAGATACGGAAACTTTCCTTGCACTTTCAACTGAACTTGATGAATTTATTTACAGCGTAATATGCGTATGCGACTATGTAAAATCAAAGAAACGCAGCAAGAAAAAAATCATGCTTTCATTTGATGAATGGAATGTATGGTACCATTCATGGGGTGCACCTTTTGAAAAATGGTCAATTGCTCCTAATCTCCTTGAAGATATTTATAACTTTGAAGATGCTCTCGTTGCTGCCTGTATGCTTATTACTCTGCTTCGTCACGCAGACAGAATCAAGGTTGCATGTATTGCTCAGCTTGTAAATGTAATAGCACCTATTTTCACAAAAACAGGCGGAGGTGTATTCCGTCAGACAACATTCTATCCTTTTGAGAGAATGTCAAAATTTGCGCGTGGCGTTTCAATTAAACCTATTGTTGAATGTCCTAAGTATGATACTAAGGACTATACAGATGTACCTTACCTTGAAACAATTGCAACTTATGACGAGGAAAATGACGAAGTTGCAGTATTCGTTGTAAACCGTTCACTTGATGACAATTGCGTTCTTGATTTCAAGCTTCTTGATTTTGACGGTTATAAGCCTGTTTCATTTGAATCTATGGACGGTTACGATAAACTCCTTGTGAACGATTTTGGTAAAGAAACAGTATGTATGCATACAAATGAAATCCCTGCAGGTGATAACGGCAAATTTACAGCAGAACTTAAAAACATGAGCTTTAATGTAATCAGATTTAAAAAGGGTGAATAATAATGAGATTATTCAATAAATTTATCCGTTTTGTTTCGGGCGCAGAACTTGCTCAGAAAGAAACAGGCGGAGTTGTCGTGGGAAAAGCCAATGAAAAACTTATTCCCTATCTGCGTGAATGTGCAGCAGAGGGCTGTGTTCTTCTGAAAAATGACGGAGTGCTGCCTTTCAATGAAAAAAACAATGTTGCAGTTTTCGGCAGAGTACAGCATGACTATTTTTATGTAGGTAACGGCTCAGGCGGTGACGTCCGTACACCATATAAAGTCAGCCTTATTGAAGGTCTTGAAAAAAGCAGTATTCAGATAAATGAAAAACTTAAAAACAAGTACATAACATGGTGTACAAAGAAAAAGAATATTCCCGATCCGGGTTTCTGGGCGCATTGGCCAAGATTTTATGAGGAAATGCCTCTGTCAGTTGATGATGTAAAAAAAGCAAAAGAAACAAGTGATTCTGCTATTATCGTAATTGGCAGATCATCAGGCGAGGACAGGGAAAACGTACTTAAAAAAGGCAGTTTTTATCTGACAGAAAACGAAAAGAAAATGATTACACGTGTAACTTCTGTTTTTGATAAAACAGTCCTTGTGCTTAATATCGGTAATGTTATTGATTTTGAAGAAATTGAAGCATACGGTGATAAGATTTCTGCCATTCTCATTGCATGGCAGGGCGGTATGGAAAGCGGTAATGCTGTTGCAGATGTGCTTTCAGGCAAAGTGAACCCCTCAGGCAAACTTACGGATACAATTGCAAAAACGTATTCGGATTATCCGTCATCTCGTGATTTCGGTAAACTCAAATTCAATAATTATGTTGAAGATATTTTTGTAGGCTACAGATATTTTGAAACGTTCGCACCTGAAAAAGTTCTTTATGAATTTGGTTTCGGACTTTCATATACTTCTTTTGATGTGGATTTCACAAGTGCGGAAGAAAAAGAAAATAAAATTATTTTCAAAGCAAATGTGAAAAATACAGGGTTACGTTCAGGTAAAGAAACTGTTCAGGTTTATGTTTCTGCACCTCAGGGAAAACTCGGTAAAGCCTCAAGAAGTCTTGCAGGCTTCGGAAAAACAAAACACCTTTCCCCCGATGAAACCGAAGAAATTACAATTATTGTTGATAAATATTTATGTGCATCTTTCGATGACAGCGGTGTGACAGGTAACAGAAATTCATATATCCTTGAAGCGGGTGAATATGCTTTCTTTATGGGTACAAGCGTTAAGAACTGCGAAAAGGTTTTTGTGAAAAAGCTTGAAGAGGATGAAGTTGTTGAAACGCTCACAGAGGTTATGGCAGTTAAACCTGAAATGGCTTTTGAACGTTTCAGAGCGGTTGAAAAGAACGGAAAAATTTCTCTTGTAAAAGAAAAAGTCCCCACGGTTACAACAGACCTGAGACAGATTATTCTTGAAAATCTGCCTGAAAGTGTTGAAATGACAGGGGATAAAGGATATAAACTTGCAGATGTGAAATCAGGTAAAGTTACCATGGATGATTTTGTGGCACAGCTTGACCTGACAGAGCTTGAGGCTATTAGCCGTGGTGAAGGGCTTATGAATTCTTCTCTCGGTGCTGAGGGCAACGCAGGTACATTGGGCGGTGTTCTTCCTTCACTCCGTGAAAAAGGAATTCCTGCAATGACAACAACAGACGGTCCATCAGGTATCCGTCTTATGGCTTCATGTTCACTTCTTCCATGCGGTACTGCAATTGCATGTACGTGGAACGAAAACCTTGTGCAGACCCTTTTTGAAAAAGTTGGGGAAGAAATGGTTGACAGGGGAAGTGACATGCTTTTAGCACCCGGTATGAATATTCACAGAAATTTCCTCTGCGGAAGAAACTTTGAATACTATTCGGAAGACCCCTTTGTCAGCGGTAAAATAGCGTCAGCTACAGTAAAAGGTATACAGAGCCATAATCTTTCGGCCTGCCCCAAACATTTTGCATGTAACAATCAGGAGCTGAACCGTAATCATACGGACTCAATTGTCTCACAACGTGCTTTGCGAGAAATTTATCTCAAAGGCTTTGAAATTTGTGTCAGAGAGGCAAAACCGCTTAACATAATGACAAGTTACAACAAAGTAAACGGTGTATGGAGTCATTATAACTACGAACTTTGCACAACTGTTCTCAGAAAAGAATGGGGATATGAGGGAAATGTAATTACAGACTGGTGGATGAGGTATGCTGTTTCACCCGAATTCCCTGAAGTGCGTGATAATGCTTACCGTGTACGTGCGCAGGTTGATGTTCTTATGCCCGGCGGTAAAACAGCAGTAAGCAAGTCAGCGTCAAATGACGGTTCGCTCACAGAAACCTACGGAAAGTCTGAAGGCATAACTTTGGGTGAACTACAGCGAAGTGCAACCAATGTGCTGAATTACATAATCAGGTCAGGAAAAATATAATTAAATGCAAAATGCAGAGTGCGAAGTGCAGAATTATGAGTCTGCGACGCGAATTTATAATGATACCAACGGATATCAACGTAGAGGACGGGTTTCCTGTCCCGAATAATTAATATAAAACTTTGGGCACAAAAAAGCTCCCTTTTTCAAGGGAGTTTTTTGTTATCCTATTCAGCTGTGTAGTTATCGAAGTAACCCTGGATGAATACGATGGGAGTACCTTTGTCGCCTGAACCTGAAGTAAGGTCACAGAGTGAACCGATAAGGTCTGTAAGTCTTCTGGGAGTTGTACCTTCGGAAGCCATCTGACCGACAAGGTCACCGTCTTTTTCCTGAATTTTATTTTTGATAGCCTCTTTGAGTTCGTCACCTTTAAGGTCTGCAAACTCATTGTCGGCAAGGTATTTGAGTTTCAGTTCGTTGGGAGTTCCCTCAAGACCGCTTGTATAAGCAGGTGAAACAACCGGATCGGCAAGTTCCCAGATTTTACCAACGGGATCTTTGAAAGCACCGTCACCGTAAACCATAACTTCAATGTTTTTGCCTGTTGCAGCTTTGAGTTTTGCCTGAATTGCATCAACAACAGCCTGGCAATCGCGGGGGAAAAGTTTTACTGTGTCTTCAGTTGCTTTGTTTGAGCCGAGGAGACCGTAATCAGCGTTGAAACCGCTTCCGTTTACGGGAGCATTGAGGATCTCGTCAAGACCGAAGATTTTTTCTCCGCCTGAATTTTTAAGAAGACGTTTTGTTCTCTGTCTTGTGTGAATGTCACAACAGAGGACATTTTTTGTATAATCAAGAATTGCTCTGGGATTGTTTGCAAAAATGATTTCAGCTTCTGCGCCTGATTCTTTGATGAGTGTTTCGTAATATTCTACGTAGTCAACACCTGTGAATGTGTGTTTTTCGTAACCGAAAAGTTCACGGTATTTTTTAAGGGACAGTACATCTTTGTAGGGGTCAACGCCTTTTTCATCAAGTAAATCCAGGCTTACAAGGTGGTTACCCACTTCGTCTGAAGGATAAGAAAGCATGAGAACAACTTTCTTTGCACCTTTTGCAATACCTCTGAGGCATATTGCAAAACGGTTACGGCTGACAATGGGGAAAATAACACCAACTGTTTCGCCGCCGAATTTTGCTTTTACGTCAGAGGCAATATCATCAACTGTAGCGTAGTTACCCTGTGCACGTGCCACAATAGCCTCTGTCATTGCAACAATGTCTTTATCGTTGAATTTGAAACCTGCGTCTTCAGATGCTTCAAGAACTGAAGAAGTTACGATTTCAACAATGTCATCACCGCTTTTGATGATGGGGGCTCTTACACCTCTTGAAACTGTACCGATCATTCTGCTCATTTTGAACAACTCCTTTGGAGATAAAATAGACTTTTAACAACTAATTATTATACTACTATATTCCGTTCTTTGCAATGTTATTTTGACAAGAATTTGTAAAAATCACAATAAAATTTTTAGTGAATCTTTCAAATTATATACAAATATATCGCAAAGAGCACGAAATTCCTCTTGTTCAGGTTCTTGCTCATCAAAAATTCCCGTAACAAAGAAACCTGATTTTTTTGCTGTTTTAACAGCATAGAGAGCATCTTCGAAAATCACGGTGTCTTCTTTTGAAGTGCCGAGAAATTCCATTGCTTTTTCAAAAATAAAAGGCTTTGTTTTATTTGTACCAAGACCGCCGCATGTGAAAATTTCATCAAAATAGTCCCTGATACCTGCATTTATAAGACCGGGTTCAACCATGTGTCTGTCAGTTGCAGTAGCAATGCACATTTTAACACCGTTTTTCTTCAGTTCTTCAAGAAAATCTACCGTGCCTTCTTTCACACGGGGACAGGTCTGATAATAGTTGTTTACAACTTTCATCATTTCATCACAGATTTCTTCAGGGGAATAGGGTAAACCGTATTCTTCTTTTATCATTTTCGGGGCTTCGATAAATCCCATGCGTCTTACGTCAAGGTGAAGTCCTTCGCGAGGCTTGATTCCTAAGTTTTCGAGGTAAATTTCACCTCTGTGACGCCATGTGAACATGGAGTCAAGAAGTGTTCCGTCAACATCAAAAATTGCACCCTTGATTTTCATTTTCTCACCGTCTTTCTAACAGTAGATTTTATCACGACAAGGCTTTTATGTCAATGAATTTGAAATAATTGACTTTTTACTTACATTGTGGTATATTATAGATTACGAAAGTAGGCAATAATTCAACTTCTTAATTTTTAAAGGATGGTGCAAAATGATCGAAAACATTTTTTTCGATGAAATCAAAAGTCTTTCAGGATGTGTTGAAAAATACATAGGATATTTTGGTGAAAAAGAGAAAAAGAGCTTTGAAACTCTTTATATAATTTCCGATACAAACGCTCTCGGCGGTTATCTTGTTCCTGCAATGACAGGTCTTTTCGGTGAAGGACATACAGTTGTGGTTGAAGCATTTGATAACTCATCTGTAAACAAAGACTTCTGCGAGTCTAATTATCCCGGTGCGGTTTATGTTCCTTTTGAAAGTTTCAGAAATATGCAGAAGACAGAAAAATCTGCCTACATTCTTCTTTGCGACACAAATCTCGTTGACGAAAAATGGTTTGACATCCTTGATGTATGCCGCGAAAAAGCAAAAATTTCAGATACAAACAAAATTATGGTAGGTGCAGTTCTGCCTGAACTTCGTCCTATTCCCGGCGGAATAAGATGTTTTGCAGAACGTGAATACAGTTATTTCATTGAAAAAGTCGTAACCGACAGAACTCCTGCCGAAGATTTTTATATTACATTGGAAAAGAAATGCCGTGAAATTGTGAATGACGGTTTCACAGGCGTAAATGTTTTGCGTTTTGATAACCTTATCGGTGCAACAGGAGGAAAAACACCCAACTTTGATTTTGATAAGATTGTTACCGATGCTTTTGCAAAAGGTAAAGTTGAAATTACAAAAGAAGATTATCTTAATAATTTCTCATGTATTCATACTCGCGATGCAGCATGTGTAGTTATGAAATCACTTTACTGTGCAAGACCCGGTCACGTTTATAACGTTAATCTTTACGAAGTAACAATGGCTGACCTTAAAAATCAGATTCATGTTGCGTTCCCGGACAAAGTAGGACTTTCAGTAGACAGTGCAGCGTACAATAAAGATGAAATCAAGTCAATCTGCATGAGCAACCTCAAGGCAATCAAAACATCATTTTTCTCAAAGAAAATCATTTACAATTTTGAAAATGCAATGTACAGAAGCATCTGCTCAATTTCAGGAAATGATTTTGATGTACAGACCAGACTCGGATGTTATCAGGGTAAACTCCAGAGACTTAAAGATATCGAAATTGATATTCTTGCAGAAATTGACAGAATCTGTAAAAAACACGATATCAAGTGGTTCCTTGCAGGCGGTTCACTTCTCGGTGCAATAAGAGAGAAAAAGAGTATTCCGTGGGATGACGACCTTGATATCGGTATGCTCAGAGAAGATTTTGAAAAATTCAAAAAAGTTGCACCTCAGGAACTTGATAAGAAATATTATTACTCATCACCCTGGACAGATGACAATTGTCACTATTATATTGATAAAATCCGTCTTAAGAGCTCATATTTCTCAACAGCATATTCTAATCACTTCAAACTTGAAGACGGTGTTTTCGTTGATGTTATCGTATATGACCAGACAACATCAAACAGACTTCTTGAAAAATTCCAGATTAACTTCATCTGTGCAATGGTATCACTTCTTAAAATCCGTTGGTACAACGTTCCGAGAAAGGTTTACCGTTACAGAATGACAAAGATGATTCTTCCCATTCTTCGTCTTATTCCCTGGAAAGTATTACACAAAATATTTGACTTCTCTGCAACAATGTTTGCAAAGAAGAAAAATGCAAAATATCTTCTTGACAGTACAGGACAGCATATCCGTTACGGACGTTTCCCCAAATATTATCTTGAAGAACTTACGGAAACAGAACTTGACGGACTTAAAGTGCCGATTCCCGTACATTATCATGAATATCTTTCATTCTTCTACGGTGAAAATTATTTCCCCAAGCCCTCTCTGTCAGCGCAGGTAGGCGCTCATAAATTTGCACGTCTTGACCTTGGTGAGTTTGTCTTTGAAGACAAACAGCCCGGAGATTTCCGTGAAGTCAATATTGACGGTGAATTGTATGAAACAGAAATATAAAAAACGGAAGGCAGATAGATTATGAATTTTGCAGGTATTCTCGCAGGCGGAATCGGTTCACGAATGGAAAGTTCTGTTCCGAAACAGTTTCTTAAAATCGGTGAAACACCAATCGTTGTCAGAACTCTCAACACTTTTCTTAAAGAAGAATGTGTTGACAAAGTAATTCTCGCAATGAATCCTCAATGGGAAGATTATTGCAGAAATATGCTTTCTGAATACGGTGTAGACATGTCCCGTGTGGAAATTATCCATGGTGGCACAACGAGATTTCTTTCAATGGTGAACATTGTTAAAAAAAGCATGGAAATTCTTGGCGGAAATCTTACAGCGGATGATATGATGCTTATTCACGACTGTGCAAGACCTTTTGTTTCTTCGAGAATTATCAATGATAATTTTGTAATTGCAAAAGAATATGATATGGTAACAACATCTGTTCCGACAATTGATACCGTTCTTATTGCAGAAGACGGCAAACAGAGTACCGTTGTTCCAAATCGTGATACGGTCTTTCTTGACCAGGGTCCTCAGACTTTTAAAATAAAAGAGTTTTACGAGCTTTTTGAAAAACTTACTCAGGCTGAAATTGATGCTTATATGGAAGCAGGCAGAATGTATCTTGAACACAACCTGAGTGTAGGTATTGTCAAAGGGGAAAGAACTAATTTCAAAATCACAACTGAATTTGACATGCTTCTCGGAAACATGATGATTCAGGACGGACAGATTAAATAAGGAGATTATACCATGGTTAAAAAGTGTGTAGCAGTAGGCGATATTTTCATTACACCTGAAATGATGAAGGGCGGTATTGAAAAAGGCTATGAGGACATGATGTTTGACACGAAATATTTTTATTTCGGTTCTTATGACAGACACGAAATGAGAAATGTTGTCAAAACTATTGAAACAGGAGGTTTTGAAACGCTTCCTCTTCCCGAAGGACTTGAAGAAGCAATGGCTGAAGCAGAGGTTCTTATGGTGCATCTTTGTCCTGTAACAAAGAAACTTATTGAAAAAGCACCTAACCTTAAACTTATTCTCTGCAACAGAGGCGGTCACGAAAATCTTGACATTAAAGCTGCAAGTGAAAAAGGTATTGCGGTGCTTCTCAATCCTGCTCATAATGCAAATGCAGTTGCAGAATACACCGTTGGTCTTATGCTTAATGAAGTAAGAAATATTTCACGTTCTGCAATGGCAATTCAGAAAGGTGAGTGGAGAGAAAAATATCCCAACACCGAAAAGAAAATCAGAGAAATGAGCGATATGACAGTCGGCATCATTGGTTTCGGTACTGTAGGCAGACTTCTCTATGATAAACTTGTAAGCTTTAACTGCAAAATTCTCATCAACGATATGTTTGAAAACTATTCGGGTATCAACAAGAATATTGCAAAATTTGTGTCCCTTGATGAACTTCTCAGAGAAAGTGACATCGTTTCACTTCATGCAAGACTTTCAAAGAAAAGCATTCTTCTCGGCGCACGTGAATTCGGTATTATGAAAGATACTGCTTATTTTATCAACACAGCACGTTCATACATGGTTGATTATAATGCTCTTGCAAATGCACTCAAAACGGGTTCTATTATGGGTGCGGCAATTGACGTTTTCGATAAAGAACCTATTGATGAAAGCTGTCCTCTTCTCGGACTTGATAATGTAACTCTTACAAATCATCGTGGCGGTGATACAATCAACTCTTACTCAGACAGCCCCGCAATGATGATGAAGGAAGCATATAAATACTTTGACGGAGATGAACCCCGTTTCTGGATTAACAGATAACTTACTATACTTTTTTGAAAGGTAGGTGAGGCAACACCGACAAAAGGTGTTTGCTATGTTTATGAAAAAAATCAAATCACTTGTTTCAGTTCTCATTGCATTTTGCGTAATTCTCACATGTTCTGTAGTTGCAAATGCTGCATCGGCATCAGTTTCTGCAAATGCAAGTAAAACAAATGTTACTGCCGGTGATGTAATTACGGTAAC
>JAZOAY010000044.1:0-15576 GCA_045595725.1 Acutalibacteraceae bacterium
CAAGTGAAATGATATTGTTAGGAACCTGACCGTCTGTGTGAGCAAGAAGTGTACCTTCAAATGCTTTTCTGTTGACGAATGACATTCCCTTTCCTGCAAGGAAGTTAAGTCCGTCAAGATTTTCAGGATCTGTTCCGATGATATATTCCTGCTGAGGTTTCTCAAAAGTGATTACAGTTTCCATAAGGTGTCTTTCACCCTCCTGGATATACTGTCCCATTGAATGAAGGTCGGTTGAGAAAATTACCGATGCAGGGAAAATACCTTTATTTTCCTTACCTTCGCTTTCACCGTAAAGCTGTTTGAGCCATTCATTCATCATTGCAAATGAAGGTTCATAGCTCACAAACATTTCCGTCTTCTTACCCTTTCTGTAAAGAAGATTTCTGATTGCAGCATATCTGTAACAGGGGTTTACATCAATATCCGTGTCCATGAATGCCTCTCTTGCATCCTGTGCGCCTGACATCAGAAGATCGATATCAATTCCTGCCGCTGCAATAGGAAGAAGACCAACTGCGGTAAGAACAGAGTATCTGCCGCCGACATCATCGGGAATAACGAAAGTTTTATATCCTTCTCTGTCTGCAAGACCTTTGAGTGTACCTTTTGCTTTATCGGTTGTAACGTAAATTCTGCCCTTTGCTTCTTCCTTGCCGTATTTATCTTCAAGAAGTTTCTTGAATACACGGAATGCAATTGCAGGCTCAGTAGTTGTACCTGACTTTGAAATTACGTTAACGGAAAAATCTTTCCCGTCACAAAGTGCAATAATTTCATTAAGAGCAGTAGGACTGATTGAATTTCCTGAGAACAAAATCTGAGGTGTATCCTTTGCAAGGAGATTATAGTTTGCACTCTTGCAATATTCAATTGCTGCTCTGGCACCGAGGTAAGAACCGCCGATACCGATAACAACAAGCACGTCAGAATCTTTTCTGATTTTCTCTGCTGATTTTTTGATTTCTTCAAATTCCTCTTTGTCGTAATTTACCGGAAGGTCAACCCACCCGAGGAAGTCGCTTCCTTTACCGGAAGTGTTGTGCAGATCTTCATGTGCTTTTGCTACTTCTGCACGGATTGCGTCGAGTTCTGCTTTTTCAATAAAACTCTCGGCATATTTGCTGTTAAATTTTAAGTTCATTTGCTTCGCTCCTTAGTTTTTACATTTCAATTGTACAATAAATCATATTATTTTGCAATAGATTTTTGAGATTTTTCACAAATTTTTTATTAAACTAACATCATAAGAAGTCTCCTGAAAGCAAGAGGCAGTTTCAAAGTATCAACATTTACGGGTGACAGCAGATTATATTCACCCAGAACTTCTCCGTCAAGAGTAAATTCAACTTTTCCCAGAGTCTGCCCTTTTTCAACAGGTGCATTTACTCCCACCGCAAGAGAAACCGTTTGTTTAATGTCTCCTGACCTTCCTTTTTTTACAAGAACAGGCGTTGTTTCAGGAATTGCAGGCGTAACTTTCTCCCTTTCTCCTTTCACTACAATAACATCGGTAACGAGTTTTTTATTGATACGAGGCGTAACGCTTTCATAGTTGGAAAAGCCCCAGTTAAGCATTGCTTTTGCAGTTTCAAAACGGTCAGTACTGTTTTCACTTCCCATAACTACCGCCACAAGATGAAGTCCGTCCCTTTCTGCGGTAGCGCTCAGGCAACAACCCGCTTTTGAAGTTGTACCTGTTTTAAGACCCGTTGTACCCGGATAAAATCTTACAAGTTTGTTTGTGTTGACAAGTTCAGTTTTGCCGTCTCTCAGAGAATCCATCCATACTGTTGTGTATCTTGTCACTAATTCCTTGTATTTCATAAGTTCCTTTGACATCAAGGCAATGTCATAAGCGGAAGTATAGTTTGTATCCGTATCATCAAGACCGCTGCAATTGACGAAAGTTGTGTCATTCATTCCAAGTTCTTTTGCTCTGTTATTCATAAGTTGAATGAAAGCTTTTTCACTGCCTGCAATATATTCTCCCAGAGAACAGCAGGCATCATTGGCACTTGCAATTGCAACCGCCTTCAAAAGGGAATCAACTGTCATCTCTTCCCCTTCTTTAAGCCATATCTGCGATCCTCCTTTTCCCGCCGCATGAGATGACGTTCTTACCATATCACTCAGAGCAATTTTTTCTTCTTCAATTGCTTCAACAAAAAGTAAAAGCGGCATGATTTTCGTAACAGATGCAGGCGGCAATTTCTCATGAGCATTCTTTTCCATTAGTATTCTGCCCGAAGATACATCCATTAAAATTGCAGATTTTGCCTTTATTTCAACGGGGTATTTTTCTTCCGCTGCGTAAACAAAATTCGAAAAAGCAACAATGAATGAAATTATAATTGATAAAGCACCGACAATTTTCTTCATTTCAAAACTCCTTTCATAATACAGTATTGTATATATGAAAAACGAATCCCATTAATTACACGGAAGCACAAATATCCTCTTAATAATTTTTAATTGTAAACAAAATATTTATAATGTTGCAAAACGAGAAAAATATGTTATAATTTACTTGTAAAATTATTTTAAAAAGGAGATAATTGAAATGAAAAAATTACTTTCACTTTTACTTGCAGTCCTCATGGCTTTTTCAGTAGTAACATTCACAGCAAGTGCTGAAGAAGTTACAGAAACACCTGCTGAGTGTGTTCATGAATGGGACAAATGGATTATCAGTCAGGACGGAACATGTACAGAACAGGGAATAAAGTACCGCGAATGCACTCTTTGCGGTAAAATCGAAACAGGCTTTATCGGTGCTGAAGGTCACGTTTACGGTGAACCTGTTACAGTTGAAGCAACATGCTCAAGCGAAGGCTACACTGCAAAAACATGCACAAGATGCGGTGATGTTCAGAAAGAAAACGTAGTTCCCGCATTACCCCATACATACGGCGAATGGTCAGAAAAACTTGCTCCCACATGTACTGAGACAGGTTCAAAAGAAAGAAGTTGTTCTGTCTGCAACAGCATTGAAACAGAAGTTGTACCCGCACTCGGACATGATTACAAAGCAACTGTAGTTGCTCCCACTTACGAAGCTGACGGCTACACACTCCATCAGTGTTCACGTTGTGATGTAAATTACAAGGACACTCCAACAGAAAAGCTCAAAGGCAGAGTTGAAAGCATTGAACTCGGTGACAAAATCACAATGACTTACGGCAGTTCTCAGGAACTTGACATCAGCAATCTTATAGTAGGCGGAGATGTTAATTACTCAGTAACTTATAAATCATCTGCTGAAAACGTTGCTGTAATTGACGAAAAAGGTGTTATCACAGCAAAAGGCATGGGTAATGCAAAAATCACTGCTACCGTAACAGACGAATACGGCAATGTCGTTGAAGACACAGTTGACATTCAGGTTAATTTCTCACTTCTTGACTGGTTCAAAGTTATCGGTTCTATCCTTATGGCAGCAATCGAAATCGTTCTCGGCGGTCTTGATTTCTCAGCACTTGGTCAGCTTTTTAAATAATATTTAAACATAAAAATTCACAGCAGAGGTTTCGAAATGAAACCTCTGCTGTTTTTTGCAGATTATTTATAATTTACTTGTTTTTTCTGTATCTGAAAAGTGCTACAAGTGATGAAATAATTCCGGCTATCTGTGCAAAAACTGCGGTAGAACCGAGAATTATGTGGTAAACTGTCCATGACGCCATATTGCCGAGAAGGAAAAGTCTGATGTTTTGTTCTTTCTTCTGAAACATTGCTACCATGTACAGAACCGCTGCCACAATTGAAAGGATATCTATTGGAGATTTATAGCCGTAAAGTCCTCCACCCACATACAGAACGAGAAACACCAGCATTTCGGGAATTTTTGCCTGGGTACCCTTTTTATCGTGCCATATAGCCATTAAAATCTGTAATACAGCAACGGCGCATATTATCACGCCCGAGTCTGCTTTTCCGCTGAGAAGATAAATATTCAGGGATGAAAGAATATTCACCACTATTGACAGAAAGTACATATGCTTTTTATCTTTGAGCTGAAGATTGATTATTGCTCCTATGGTTACTAAAATTCCTACTGCTTGTCCGATATAATATGTCATAAAATCACCTTCGTAGGATTATAACACATCAAAGAGAAAAAGTCTACCATGTTTTTAATCGTATTGACACGTAATTAAAGTAGTGCTAAAATTAAACTACCAAAATTTACGAGGTGATAATTATGAAACTTGGTATTATCAACGGTTGGGAAGAAGGCAATTTCAAGTACGTTCATGACAAAGGTCTTGACGCAATTGAATTTTGCGTAAACCACAACTACGATTCAGAAGAATTTCTCGCAAAAGCTGAGGAAATAAAAGGCTACAGCGAAAAATATAATGTATCTGTCGGTTCAACAGGCAGATGGGGCATGGTAAGAATTGATGAAAATGGTGAAATTATCCCTGAGGCCCTTCAGGCCGATAAAAATATCATTACCGCTGCAAGTATTATCGGTTGTCCTGTTTACAACTGCGGTGTAAACTATGTTGAAAGCAAAAGCTTCTATGAAAACTGCGAAATTGCAATCAATTATTTCAGAACACTTATTGATTTTGCTAAGGATAAAAACGTAAAAATTGCTGCTTACAACTGCAACTGGGAAAACTTTGTTATTGAACCTAAAGCATGGAATTACATAATGTCAGCACTTCCTGAATTGGGTATCAAATATGATATTTCACACTGTCTTTCAAGAAACGGCGACTATTTACAAGAAATGCTTGACTGGGGTTCAAGATTCTATCACTTCCACTTAAAGGGCAGAGTTAAAGTAAACGGTGAAGATTACGACGACGCTCCTGCAGGACTTGATATGATTCAGTGGCCTGCAGTTATGGATATTCTTTACACAATGGACTATGACGGAATGCTTTCAATTGAGCCTCATTCATCATATTGGTCAGGCAAAAAAGGTCAGTGGGGCATTGATTACACAATTAATTATTTCAGACCCATGGTCATGCCCGAAAATTATGAATACGAAGAAAACCCATACATGCCCTGATTTGTTATTTTTCACAAAAACAAAAGCACAAAAAACCCTCAGAAATGCTGAGATGTAAAAATTCAAAAAAATCATTAATTTTTATTTACAGATAAAATATTTGTGTGCTATAATATATCCGTAAATTTTAAGTTGCCCGTGCGGTAACAAAAGGAGTCTTTAAAATGAAAAAGTTGTACGAAGGCAAAACTAAAAACGTTCTCCTTGATGAGGAAACAGGCATTGTTCACCTTTTCTTCAAGGATTCAGCAACAGGTGAAAACGGTGTGTTCGATCCCGGCTCAAACACAGTTGGAGGCAGCGTTGAAGGCAAAGGCAAAATCGGTCTTGCAATTTCTAAATATTTCTTCGAACTTATGGAGAAAAACGGCATCCCAACACATTTCATTGATGCTAACGTTGAAGAAGGACTTATGAAGGTTCGCAACCTTACAGTTCCTCCCCTTGAATTCGTTCTTCGTTACTATACAGCAGGTAGCTTCTGCCGTCGTTTTGACATCGAAGAAGGCATTGAATTTGATCCCTGCTATAAAGAAGTTACTCTCAAGAGCGACGCTCAGGGCGACCCCCTTGTGACAGAAAGAATCTGCCTCATGAAAGGTATTCTTAAAGAAGGTCAGTATGACGAAGCTCTTGACGTTGTTGAAAAAGTCGGTGCAGTTCTCAGAAAAGAACTTGCTTCTCTCAACCTTCAGCTTATCGACTTCAAAATCGAAGTTGGTTATGATGAAAACGGCAAAATCTACGTTGCTGACGAAATCACTCCCGACATCTGGAGAGTTAAAGACGAAAACGGCAACATCCCCAACCAGATTGATTGCTCAAAGATGCTTCTTGAAAAGCTTTCTAAATAAGATTATAAAAGTTTTAATCCCACAACCATACGGTTGTGGGATTTTGTTTTGTTATTGATTATTTATTTTCTTCCATTGATTCTCTGTATTCAAGTGCTGCCTGATGAACTTCTTCTTTTCTCTTACCTGTAAGGCGGTAGAAAATGAAAGGTACACCTGCGAGGAGCATCATAATACCGTGGATAATTGTGTAGAAGAACAGAAGCATAACTTTTGTCTGAAATTCCTGCTCGGGATAAACACCTTCAACGGGCTGTATGTAACCGATGATTGAGCCGTCACCATAAAGGAAACGGGGTGCAAGAGTTGTTGCAATTGTTCCTGAAATCGTAGAACCGATGCCACATACAAATCCGAGAGTCGCATCAAGACGTTTGTGACTTTTAACTTCAATATCTTCAAGAATATCAGCCTGGAACATTGCAGGAATAAGGTTTGATGCACCAAACTGAAGACCGATAAGGAAAAGTGTTGCAATAAACACGATCTGAAGAACCGCATTACCCGTTTTGAAATACTGCACACCAACTGCAAAAGCAACTGAGTTTGCAATAAGCGAATAAATACCTGATGCAATATAAATCTGCTTTGAATTGAATTTTTTGAGAAGTGCTTTCACGATAAGCATACCTACAAAAGTACCGATACCTGTCGGAAGCCCGAGAAGAATAAATTTACTTGAAGAACCGAGAAGTGCCGCTGCAAGGAAAACACCCATGTAGTTTGCAATGCCACGGAAATTCTTCAAAAATTCACTAATAATAACAATCCATGCATATTTGTTTTTAAGAACATCTCTGTAACCGAGGAAAGGATTACGTTTTTCTGCACTGTAAGCCACACGTTCTTTGACTTTGCGTGTCGCAATAAGCATAAATGTTACTGCAACAATTGAACATGCAACGGCAGAGCCGAGATACTGATATTCTTCTTTGTCTGTAATAAGACCGGCAACAAGAACTACGACAAGAGGTGCTGAGTTGCCGACTGCATTAACAATCCCTCTGAAAGTAAGTGCTGTATCTCGTTCTTCGCTGTTGGGTGAAATAACAACCGCAACATTGTTGAGTGCACCTGCAAAAACATTGAGAGTGTTATAAATAAGCTGAAGGCAAATACACCAGATAACTATCATTGAAGTTGTTCTGTCAATGAAAGGAGGTGTATAATACATAAGTATGACTACAAGGCCAAAAGGAATTGCCCAGTTTCTTACCAACGGAAGGAATTTTGCTTTGCCTTTTTTCGGCGGTCTGTCAACTCTCATCATCAGGAAGAAGTTAATAAAATAACTTGCTATTGAACAAACAAGGTTGATTGTACTTACCTGACCTGATTCAAGTCCGAGAATGTTGATAAGGTATGCCTGTCTGTAACTTCCGCACATACCCGTCATGGTTGTAAGAAAAAATGTTCCCATCAAAAAGAAAATAAGTTCATTGGTAGAAACAAGTTTTCCTGTGTCTTTTTTAAGTGTTTTACTTTGAGACATGATTATTTACCTCCGAATTTCTTCTTCATTCTCAGTTCTTTTGAGAGAATACGTTTTCTGAGTCTTAATGATTTGGGTGTGATTTCAAGAAGTTCATCATCGCTGATAAATTCCATTGACTGTTCGAGACTGAGAACCGAATGAGGAACAAGGCGTAAAGCATCGTCTGAACCTGCAGCACGCGTGTTTGTCATCTGCTTTTTCTTACATACGTTGCAGACAATGTCTTCGTCCTTTGCACATTCACCAACAATCATGCCTTCATAAACTTCAACACCGGGACCAATGAAAAGTCTGCCTCTTTCCTGAGTATTGAAAAGGCCGTAGCCTGTGCTTTCGCCTGTTTCGTGAACAACGATTGAGCCGCGTTCACGCATTTTGATATCGCCTGTATAAGGCACATAACCGTCAAAAAGCTGATTCATGATACCGTTACCGTTTGTATCCGTCATAAATTCTGAGCGGTAGCCGATAAGACCTCTTGAAGGAATTCTAAATTCAAGGTGACTCATTCCGCCGTCACGTGTACCCATGTTTTCAAGTTCACCTTTACGTGAACCTAATTTTTCAATAACTGCGCCTACATAGTTTTCGGGAACTTCAACAATAAGAAGTTCAACAGGCTCCATCATCACGCCGTCAATTTCTTTCATAATAACTTTAGGACGTGAAACCTGAAATTCATAACCTTCACGACGCATTGTTTCAATGAGAATTGAAAGGTGAAGTTCACCTCTGCCCGATACTTTGAAAGTATCTGTTGTTTCCGTATCTTCAACTCTCATGCTGACGTTTGTTTCAACTTCTTTATAAAGTCTGTCACGGATATTTCTTGAAGTAACAAACTTACCTTCTCTACCTGCAAAGGGACTGTCATTGACGATAAAGTTCATTGAAATTGTAGGTTCGTCAATTTTGATGAAAGGAAGCGGTTCAACGCAGTCAGGTGCGCATATTGTTTCACCGATATTAAGTCCTTCAATACCTGAAACACAAATAAGGTCACCCATTGATGCAGAATCAACCTCAACTCTTTTAAGACCTTCAAACTGATAAAGTCTTGCAATTCTGACATTCTGTGTAGTGCCGTCAGTTTTACAGAGAACCACATTTGAGCCTTTTTTGAGAGAACCGCGTTCAACTCGTCCGATGCCTATTCTGCCGATATAATCGTCATAATCAAGACTTGAGAAAAGAACCTGTAACGGTCCGTTCAGGTCACCTTCGGGACATTCAATATTTTCAATAATAGAATCAAGAAGAGGTCTCATGTCACCCTCTCTGACACTACTGTCAAGAGATGAATAACCCTCTCGTGCAGAAGCGTATACAACGGGGAATTCAAGCTGATCTTCGTTAGCACCGAGTTCTATAAACAAATCGAGGACTTCGTCAATGACTTCCTCGGGACGTGCACCGGGACGGTCAATTTTGTTTACAACAACAATAACTTTCTTTTCAAGACCAAGAGCTTTTTTAAGAACAAATCTTGTCTGAGGCATACAACCCTCAAAAGCGTCAACAAGGAGAAGTACACCGTCAACCATCATAAGAATACGTTCGACCTCACCGCCGAAGTCAGCATGTCCGGGAGTGTCAACAATATTGATTTTTGTGTCTTTATAGTGAATCGAGGTATTCTTTGAAAGAATTGTGATACCTCTTTCTCTTTCAAGGTCGTTCGAGTCCATTACTCTGTCCTGTACCTGCTCGTTTGAACGGAAAATACCGCTTTGCTTGAGCATCTCGTCAACAAGAGTGGTTTTACCATGGTCAACGTGGGCAATAATTGCTACATTTCTTACTTCGTTTCTTTTATCCAAAATTTTCACCTTCAAAACATTTTTACAAATTAATATTATACTACTCTCAGAGAATATTTACAAGATATTTTTAATAAATTTGCATAATTCAGATATGTGTTTAATAAATGCGGAAATCCCGCAATTACGCGGGATTTTTCACTTATGATATTTACTTGAATTGGAAATCATGAATGCACGGTAAATCTGCTCAAGGAGCATTACACGTGCGAGTTGATGCGGAAAAGTCATTTCTGACATTGAAAGTCTGACATCTGCACGTTTTTTCACGCTTTCGTCAAGACCGAACGAACTTCCTATAATGAAAACGATTTCTCCGCAACCTGAAACGGCTGTAGTTTCAAAAAATTTGCTCAGTTTTTCAGATGGCATCTGTTTGCCCTCAATGCACATTGCTATCACTTTTGCAGACTGTGGGATTTTTGCAAAAATATCTTTTGACTCTTTTTCAAGAGCTTTATCAATTTCCGCCTGTGAAGCATTGTCACTAAGTTTTACAGGTTCAAGTTCCCATATTTTAAGTTTACATAGAGTACCGAGCCTTTTTATATATTCGTCACATGCATCTCTGAGGTACTTTTCTTTAAGTTTTCCGAGAGCGATTATTGTTACTCCAAGCATAAATTATTCTCCGTCTGTGAGCTTATACATTGTAAGGTTTGTGCTCTGTCTTCTTTCTCCCCTATCGAGAACGCAAAAAACAGGTTTTCCCTCTTCGTCTGCATAAATTGTCATGCCTTCTGCCTCAAACTGTGCACCGATATTTCTTGCAAAAACTTCTTTCACAAGACCTGTTTCAACGTCAAGAGAGAAAATTCTCTTTTTATCGTTTTCTTCGTCACACGACATATAGAGTTTATCACCAAACATTTCCGCACCCTGAATTCTGTCAATAGGCTCTGAAAGAGGAACGGTTTTCAAAAGGCTCATGTCATCAAGATTAAACACATTGAGAACGGTTGCATTTGACCACTCTGCAGTATAGAGATAATTTCTTTCAACGTCAATTGCACACCACGGCACACCTTCAATGTGAAGTTCATGAGGAAGTTCATAATATGTTCCTGTGAATTTAAGAGTTTCTGCATCGTAAAGAGCAATAAATGAATTGAGATAATCGGGACCATCTTCAATTGCAGCGTAAACATAGCCGTTATAATAACTGAGTCCGCCGATATGGTTGCATCCTTTTTCTTTCAGCTCTTCGGGGATAGCATTGGTTGTGATACGGAAAATTTCACCCGTTTCAATATCAGCCTTACCCAGATTTTTGTTACCGCTGAAATAAAAATATTCTCCGTCATTTGTAACACCCTGAGAACTCATGTGGTAATCATTTAAAACATAAGTATTTTTCCCGATAATCTCCGCACCGTCAGGCAAGGGCATATCTTTTTCATCTGCACCTACAACAAGAAGCATAAGTGCAGAAATACAGATTACTATTTTTTTGTAAATTACATAAAGTGTACCGAATGTAGCCGTCATTTTAATTTCTCCTTAATATGTTCTTTCGCAGATTTCGTTAATTTTATCTCTGAGTGCCATAAAATCATCAAATGCTGCAGGTTTATTGTTGGGATTTCTCAGAAGTGCTGCAGGATGGAATGTACCCATGAAAAGTGTTCCCTTTTTTTCAATAAACTGGCCATGTTGCTGAGTAACTTTGAAATCAGGAGAAATAAGTCTCTGTGCGGAAATTCTGCCGAGACACACAATGATTTTCGGTCTCATTATTCTCACCTGTTCTCTGAGCCATTCAATGCATACGTCCTGTTCTGCAGGTAACGGGTCACGGTTTTTGGGAGGTCTGCATTTTACCATATTTGCAATATAGATATTTTTATTTCTGTCAAGGTCAATACATGCAAGCATACTGTCAAGAAGTTTTCCGCTTCTTCCTACAAAAGGTTCTCCTTGCAAATCCTCATTTTCTCCGGGCCCTTCACCGACAAACATAACTTCGGCACTTTCGTTACCCTTTCCGAAAACAAGATTTGTCCTTGTTTTTCCCAATTCGCACTTATCGCATCCCATACAGGCACTTTTAAGTTCTTCCCAATTTGTATACATATCTTAAAATCCTTTCGGTTTTTTCTAATTATACCATAGATTACTACAAAATTCATCAATATTGTTGAAAAAATTTTCCCGGAGTAGTATAATACTAAAGTAATAATTTTTTTGGAGGAATTCGAACATGAAAAAGTTAGTTTTAGTTGAAACATCTGCTCGTCACGTACACGTAAGTGCCGAAGACCTTGCTATCCTTTTCGGTGAAGGCTACGAGCTTACAAAGAAAAAGGACCTTTCTCAGCCCGGTCAGTTTGCTTGTGAAGAAAGAGTTCAGGTTATCGGTCCTAAAGGCTCATTCCCGGCTGTTTCTATCCTTGGTCCCACTCGTCCCGCTACACAGGTTGAACTTTCTGCTTCTGATGCTCGTTCAATCGGCGTTGCTGCTCCCTGCCGTGAATCAGGTGACACAGCTCAGTCAGGTGCTTGCAAACTTGTAGGTCCTAAAGGTGAAGTTGAACTTAAAGAAGGCGTTATTGTTGCAAAACGTCACATCCACTGCACTCCCGAAGATGCAGAGAATTACGGTCTCCAGGACAAACAGGTGGTTTCTGTTAAAATTGAATCAGAAGGCAGAACACTTACATTCGGTGATGTTATCTGTAGAGTAAGCCCTTCTTATGCTCTTGCAATGCACATCGACACAGATGAATCAAACGCTGCATTCGCTGCACCCGGTCTTGAAGGTGAAATTATCGCTGACTAATCAAAACTCATAAGTACATAAATATTAACGGAGACATTTTCCATTGGGTTATGTCTCCGCTTTTTTATTTTATTTAACAATCCCTCAGTCATTTTTTACCAAAAAATGACAGATCCCTTTACACAAGGGAGCCTACGTTTGCTGTTAATTTAATTTTATAAAATCGCGTCGCAGACCCGAAATTTTGCACTTTGCACTTTGCGTTTTGCACTCATAAAATCATCTCATAAGAACAAACTGTGCTATTGCAAAATATATTGAAAGTGTTGCTGCGTCAACGATTGTTGAAAGAAGAGGTCCTGCCATAAGTGCCGGGTCAAGTTTTACAAGACGTGCAAGTATGGGAAGTGTACAGCCAATGACGTTAGCAATAAGCACGGTCAGGAACATTGCCGCAGATACTACAAAATATTGGAGATAATCTCCCCCGCCCACAATCATCAGTCTGAGGAAATTAAGAACTGCAAGTACTGTTGCACAACAAAGGGCAACCCTGATTTCTTTGAATACAATTCTGAAATAGTCACGGATTTTCAGTTCACCAAGTGCAAGACCACGGATAACAAGAGTTGATACCTGACTTCCCGCATTACCGCCGGTACCCATGAGCATGGGCATCGCTGAAATAAGGAACGCAAAATCAGCAAGAAGCATTTCCTTTTTGCTGATTATCTGAGCGGTAAGAGTTGCTGAAATCATGAGGACAACAAGCCAGATAATTCTGTTTTTTGACATTTTAAAAACGCCTGTTTTCAGGTAAGTATCATCAGAAGGACTGAGAAGTGCCATCTTTTCAAAGTCTTCCGTGTTTTCTTCTTCAATGATATCAACGATATCGTCGATAGTAATAATACCTACAAGGCGGTTTTCATTATCTGTAACAGGCACACTCAACAAGTCGTATTTTCTGGCAAGGTCCGCAACGGTTTCCTGGTCATCGGATGTTGTGACAGAAATTATCTGTTTATCATCATCCATTATATCAGTAAGTTTTGTATTAGGTTCGCACAAAAGCAAATCTTTAAGATCGAGAATACCTACAAGATGTCTCTTTTCATCAATACAGTAACAGGTGTAGATAGTTTCTTTATCTATACCTGTTTTTCTTATCTGTTCAATGGCTTCTGACGCGTTAAGATGAGTATGAAGCTGAACCATCTCCGTTGTCATAATACTTCCCGCAGTATCTTCTGCGTAATTAAGGAAACGGTTGATTGTTTCACGTGTTTTGGTATCAGTTGCCTTGAGAACTCTTGTTACAACATTTGCAGGAACATCCTCGAGAAAATCCACCGTATCGTCAATGTACATGTCTTCAACCAGTCTGTGAAGTTCGCTGTCTGTAATTGAACGTACAATATTCTCCTGGGAGTCTGAGTCCATATAGGAGAAAACATCTGCTGAAATATCTTTGGGAAGAATACGGAAAGTTACCACAAGGTACTTTTCATCAATTTCCCCTAAGAAATCTGCAATGTCAACAGGGTTCATTTCTTTAAGCACGGAATGAAGAACGGTGAACTTATTTTGTTCAAGTAATGCTTCCAATTCTTCAAATTCTTTTTCTTCCATAAAAATAACTCCTTTCACTATGAAAGGAGTTATGTCGTACCCTTTATTAAATACCGCAAAACGATACTTAATAAAAGACACAACTAAATTCCTTTCATTTCGTTTTTTGTCAAACAACACCCTTCAGGTTCCATTATTTTTCCTCCTCTGTAATTTGGTGTATACATTTATTTTACGCCTGTTTTCGTCTGAATTTGTGAACTTTTCGTGAACTTTTTAAACATTTTTTGTCTATTGGAGTAAAATCGCTCCAATTTTACCTCAGTTTCGCCTATATGTGAGAGAACAAAATCTCAAAATCATTTTTGAAAGGACAAAACATGAAAAAAGGAAAACTCACAAAAAAGGAACTTCTTTTCTGCCACTACTTCGCAATGTGCGCCAACGCCCGTGAAGCGGCATCAAAAAGCGGATACGCAAGCCCCGAAAGAGCGGGGATGAAGTTGATGTCAAGAAAAGAAATACAGGAAGAAATCAATTCTATCAGCATACAGAATGCTGAGAAAAAAGAAATTGTCTCGGGACTTAAAAGACTTGCATTCGGCTCAGTTGCCGATTGTCTCAGACTTATTCTTGCAGACGGGGAAGAAAAATTTGAAATTGAAAGCATGGATTTTTTCAATATTTCGGAAATCAAAAAACCAAAAGGCGGCGGTCTTGAAATTAAATTCTTTGACCGACTGAAGGCACTTGAAAAATTATCAGTCATCTGCGAAAACGGTGACGAAAGTTCGTCAATGCCATTTTACGAAGCCATAAGAAAATCTGCAAAGGCTCTGGACGGGAAACGCAATGAGTAAACTCACATTTTCTCCTTTCT
The DNA here is from genome assembly GCA_045595725.1 of Acutalibacteraceae bacterium. Classification (GTDB taxonomy): domain Bacteria; phylum Bacillota; class Clostridia; order Oscillospirales; family Acutalibacteraceae; genus SIG575. The sequence continues at coordinate 14,370 of JAZOAY010000044.1, forward strand.
CAAAAAAGCAGCTTACCGTCGTTTACTGGTGGCATCCCGAATCCTCTTACTCAGACTACGACGCGCTTATCTGCGACGGTGCTGTAAGAAGCGGCAAAACACTTTGCATGTCAATATCCTTTATTGCCTGGTCTTTTTTTGCGTTCAGTGACACAAGTTTTGCAATATGCGGAAAAACCGTTCAGTCTGTCAGACGTAATATTGTTACACCTATTATCCCCCTTATCAGACAACTTGGTTTTTCCTGTGAAGAAAAACTGTCAAGAAACGAAATCACTATAACCTACGGTAAAAGGACAAACAGATTTTTTCTTTTTGGCGGTAAAGATGAAGCCTCCGCTTCACTTATTCAGGGCATGACTCTCGGCGGAGTTCTTTTTGACGAAGTTGCACTTATGCCCCGTTCTTTCGTCGAGCAGGCTCTCGCTCGATGTTCTCTTGAGGGTGCTAAATTCTGGTTCAACTGCAACCCTGAAAATCCTCAGCATTGGTTCAAAAAAGAATGGATTGAAAAGGCAGAGAGAAAGAACTGTCTTCATCTCCATTTTCTTATGAGTGACAACCCCTCTCTTTCCAAAAAAGTAATTGAAAGGTACCGTTCCCTTTATTCAGGCACTTTTTACGAAAGATTTGTTGAAGGAAAATGGGTTGCAGCAGAAGGAATTGTTTACCCTCAATTCAATGAAAAAGACCATGTAACAACACCCCCTTGCGACACCTTTGAAAAGTATTATATCTCCTGTGACTATGGCACGGTCAACCCCTCTTCTTTCGGTTTATGGGGAAAACACGGTGGAGTATGGTACAGAATAAACGAATATTATCACGATTCACGCCGTGAAGGTTTTCAGAAAACTGACGAAGAACATTATTCATCTCTGGAAAAATTAGCCTCAGGCAGAGAAATTGAAGGTGTTATAGTAGACCCTTCTGCGGCAAGTTTTATTCAATGTATCACCCGCCACGGAAAGTACCGTGCAATTCCTGCAAAAAATCAGGTCATAGACGGAATAAGACTGGTCAGCGATGCATTGCTTCAGAAAAAAATAAAATTCTCTCCCCTTTGCCGTGATTCCATACGTGAGTTTTCCTTGTACAGATGGGACACATCCTCTTCCAAAGATAACGTACGTAAAGAAAACGACCATGCCATGGATGACATACGCTATTTTGTGTCAACAGTCCTTGCAAAATCTGAAAATGAATT
>JAZOAY010000045.1:0-5686 GCA_045595725.1 Acutalibacteraceae bacterium
CCTCCTCTTCCCGAAGGAGCACCCATTCCTGAGGAAATGGAAATCGTATTTGCAAACATCAATGACAAAACAGATGACGAACTCAGAGAAATGATGGCAGGTTATGACTGCTTCGTTTTCGCAGCCGGTATTGACGAGAGAGTTGAATTCCCTGCACCTGTTTATGATGCATATTACAAATTCAACATCGCTCCTCTTAAGAGAATTCTTCCTATCTGTAAGGAAGTAGGTATGAAAAATGCTGTTATTCTCGGTTCATATTTCTCATATCTTGCAAAGCAGAAACCTGAAATGAAACTCTGTGAAAAACATCCTTACATCAGAAGCCGTATCGATCAGGAAGAGGTTGCATTCTCATTTGCTGATGAAAACTTCGATGTAGCTGTTCTTGAGCTTCCTTACATTTTCGGCACACAGCCCGGAAGAAAGCCCGTATGGGTTATCCTCATTGAGCAGATCAAGAGAATGGATAAGCTTCCCTTCACAATGTATCCCGGCGGTGGTACAGCAATGCTTACAGTTCGTCAGGTTGGTGAAGTTATTGTTGGTGCTGCTGAAAAGTCAAAGGGCGCAAAAGCATGGCCTATCAGCATGTATAACCAGACATGGAAAGAATTCCTCAAAATTGTTTATGCAGCGAGGGGCATGGGTAATGACAGAAAAATTATCAGCGTTGCTCCTTGGATGATGAGAATGGGACTTGGCGGCGTTAAGAAAGAATATGCTGAAAAGGGTATTGAAAGCGGTATTGATGTTGACGGACTTGCAGATATTATGGCAATTAACCTCTTTATCGACAGAAAGTACAGCGTTGAACTCGGTGCTACTGAAGATGATATCAAGGCTGCAATTACAGATTCAATCAAAGTCAGCCAGGCTTCTTACGACGGCACAGTAAAACTTCTTGAAATGAAGGGCGAATAATGATTATTAAAAACGAAGTTACAAATGCAATTTTTACACGTCAGACAATCCGTGAATACAAGGATATTCCTTTGAATGAGGATGAGCTTGAAACTCTTATGAAAGCGGCACTTCTTGCACCCAGCGGAAGAAACGGTCAGCCATGTCATGTGAGATTTATCACAGACAAAGCAATGCTTGAAGAAATCAATCACGATTTTAAAGAGTATGTGGGCTATGATACACCGGCTTACACAAGAGCAGAGAAAAATCCCGTTTACCATAATGCTCCCGTAATGGCAATGATTTTCAGCGAAAGCGGAAGTAAAATGGATGCAGGAATAATGGTTGAAAATATTGCAATTTGTGCAAAAGGAATAGGACTTGAATCTGTAATTATTGCATCTGTAGGTGCATTATTTGACGGACCTGACAGTCTTAAATGGAAAAACAGACTGAATATTCCTGAAAATTACGTTTTTGATATTGCAATTTCTGTTGGTTACGGTGATGAAAAACCTGAACCGAAACCAAGGGAAGAAAGCCGTATTCAGATAGTAAAATAAATCCAAAGGCTGTACTGACATTTTGTTTGGTACAGCCTTTTATATGGTGATTAAGATGAAAACTCTTTATATTTCGGATCTTGACGGAACTCTGCTTAACAACAACGCAGAAATTACGGAGAAAAGCCAAAAACTTCTCAATGAGTTTATTGAAAGAGGGAATTACTTTTCCGTTGCAACTGCAAGAACAGGTGCAACAGTTGTAAAAATGCTTGAAAACGTAAACGTAAATGTCCCCGTTGTATTAATGAACGGTGTTGCAATTTATGACACGGAAAAGGGGAAATATGTTAAAGTTCATACTTTCTCAGATGTGGCAAAAAAAGAATTTTTTGACATAGTTTGTTCTTATGGTTCACCGGGTTTTCTCTATTGTATAGATGAAGATAATCTCTCCACTTTTTACGAAAACACAAATTCACCTAATGCTGAAATTTTCATCAACGAGCGAGAGAAAAAATTCGGTAAAAAATTCACAAAAGTAAACTCTTTCAAAGATTGTTGTCACAACAGCGTTGTTTACTATTCGTACTCCGACACTTATGAAAAACTGAAACCTCTGTATGAAAAAGTAAAGTTGATTGACGGTATCAGAACTGAGTTTTACAGAGACACCTATCATCCTGATTTCTGGTATTTTGAGGTGTGCTCGGAAAGTGCATCAAAATACAATGCGGTAAATTGGCTCAAAGAAAATTACAGCTTTGATAAAGTTGTTGCTTTCGGTGATAATCTAAATGATTTACCGCTTTTTGAAGCAGCAGACGAAGCTTATGCCGTCGAAAACGCAAAAGAAGATGTAAAAAAACATGCTACCGCAGTTATTGGCAGAAACACCAAAAATGCAGTAGCAGAGTTTTTAATAAGAAGTAAGTAAAAAGCATCGGTTTAACCGGTGTTTTTTTACTGTTTTTTGAAGATATTTATTAAGTTGTTAATTGCTTGTATTTGTTCATCGGTTAATCCGTTTGTATCAAAAATGACTTTTGGTTCAGCGGTAGTTTTTCCTAAAAGATAATCGGTACTGCAGTTATACAGATTGGAAAGTGCAAGCAGAATTTCCGTGCTTGGTGTTCTTTCTCCTGTTTCATACCCCGAAATAATTGAAGGAGAAACACCCATTCTTTCTGCAATTTGCTTTTGAGAAAATCCGTACTTTGTGCGAAGTGTTTTTAATTTGTAAGGTAAATTTTCAATCATTGTATACACCTCCAACACTTATTGTAAATTATTAACTAACACAATAGGTGTGTGATTATAATTCTTAAAGTGTTGACTTTTAGCACCTTATGTGATAAAATCAAAACAGGGTAAGGTAAAATAGGTGTGAAGCTAGTTTTAAATCATCGAAATTGCCTCAAATCCGATTTAAATTGCCATTTTTGTATCCTTTTTTCTGGTTTTGTGGTATAATTAAAATGATACATAGATGTCAAATATTATTTTCAGGAGTGATTAAAATGAATAAAGTTATGAAAGTAATTGCAATATCAGTTTTGTGTGCGATGATGTTTGTTAACGCTTTGCCTGTGTGGGCAGAAACAACTACTGTTGAAGAAAATACAACAGCTGCAGAGACAACAACTGCCGAAGAAAAAACAACTGTTGCAGAAACAACTACTGAAGAAGAAAAGGTTACAGTTGAGAAAACAACAGTCGATAAGGATGATGACGAAATTTCAGTAACCTTTGAAAACGGAGATACTTATACACGGTATGTATATACAGGGGAAGTAATTGCTCCTAAATTAACCATCAGGAAAGAAGACGGAAGTATAGCTTCTTCCGATGAATATACCATTGAGTATAGTTTCGGTTGCGATAGCAAATCAGTTGGTGCTCACCACGTAACGGTTACATATCTCAAAAGCGGGTACAAGGCAATGCGTCGTTATGATATTGTGCCCGGTATCACAGAAAAAATTGACGTAAAAGTAAAAAATAGTCAGGTTACAATATCATGGAAACCTGTTCCCGGTGCAGGAGTTTACAGAGTTTATAAATATGATGAGCAAAAAGGTCATTACGTCGAAATGTATTGGCCGGACGGTGAAATTGCATCTGCAAAAACTTCACGTACATTTACAAAAGAAGAACTTAAACCCGGCGGAAAATATAAGATGGCAATTATGGCTTTGCCGGGAATTGAGTGGATGCCCACAGATTATATGGCATATTTCACAGTCGATACCACAAAAGATACAGATGAGTCACAGAAGCCCGTAACGCTTACAAAACCTGCTGATAAGCCTGTGCTTATCACACCTCAGCCTACAAAACCGGGTGAAACAGCAGAAAGTGTTGCAACTACAATAAAAGATGAAACTGCTGTTAATCCTACAGATGAAACAATAACCTCACCTGAAAATGAACAGGATGTTGCAGGAAATGCTGAATATAACAAACAGGAAAATAGTATTCAGGAGGATAAAAAAGACCCCGCAAACAAAACAAAACTAGTTATTATTATTGTAGTGATTCTTGTTGCAGTTGCAGGCATAGTTTTCTCGGTTTATAAGAAGAAAAAATAATTATAAAAGGGAGGGTCTCTGTGCCCTCCCGTTTTTTTGTGCAGAATGCAAAATGTCGGGTCTGCGACGCTGAATTTTATATTGCACCGATTGAATGAACCTAGGGACAATTTACAAATTGCCCGTAATAAATTCCATAAAATTTTGCGGGAGACAAGTGAATCTCCCCTACAGAAAACCACATTTTCATTATATAAAATGGGTGAGGGCAAAGCCCTCCGGAAATTTTGCACTTTGCATTTTGCATTTTGCATTCTGCATTAAATTATAATTTATCAACTAAACTGACCAAGGACTTGCTCTGAATTTTTACACCCGATATAAAATTTTGTAAATTGATTATTAAAAAAGTTGAGTTTGCTTTTTTATTGTGATAGAATATAAATGAATATTTATGATAGGGGAGTGTCTTGGTTTGAAAAAGATTATTGTTGCGGACGATGAAGCGAGAATCAGGCGTCTTGTCTGCGATTTCCTCAGAAAAGAAGGATATGAGCCTCTTGAGGCAGATGACGGTGATGTTGCACTTGAGATTTTTCAGAAAAATCCTGATACGGCATTACTTATTGTTGACATTATGATGCCTAATATGGACGGCTGGACATTATGCCGTGAAATAAGGAAAACATCAGGTGTTCCTGTGATTTTCCTTACTGCAAGAAGTCAGGAGTTTGACGAACTTATGGGTTTTGAAGCAGGTGCGGACGACTATGTTACAAAACCCTTCAGCCCAGCCGTTCTCATGAAACGTGTAGAACTTCTGATCAGACGCACATCAGGTTCAGGTTTCAAAAACCACAAAACTGCAGGTTCACTTACAATTGATGAGGATGCACATGAAGTTTTCATTGATAAGAAACCTATAGGACTTGCTTTGAAAGAATACAATATTCTTCTTAAGCTTGTGTCAATGCCCGGAAGAGTTTTCACAAGAGAACAACTTCTTGATGATATCTGGGGATATGATTATGTGGGTGATATAAGAACTGTTGACTCCCATGTTGCACGTTTGCGTACAAAACTTGGTGATTGGGGAAACAGACATCTGAAAACTGTTTACGGAACAGGGTATAAAATTGAGGTAAGCGAATGAAAATTTTACCCTTTTCAAAAAGACAGTACAAAAGTCTGATGCTTCAGCTGTTTACACAGCTTCTGTCAATCGTACTTTTCATGGTAGCGTTTCTTCTGATTATAAATTCAAGATTTATTGAAACTCTTTTTTATGCAAGATCATTCTCAGAAATGAGTCATGCTGCCCAGATGATTGATGAACTTGAAAAGCCTTCCTCGGATTTCCTTGATGAAATGAAAAAAATCGAGAATAATGATATAAACTATGTTGAAATTTTTCAGGGTTCATCAGACAAACTTCTCTACAGCACAATCATGAATGACGTGAGAGGCCATACCGCGTTTGATTTTGAAGAAGACCAACAACTGTTTTTCGGCTTTGCAAATGCTAAAAAAATATCTTCACAGCAAACTCTTGAAAGCACGGAAAAAGGTACGTTTTTACATGTAACAGAAGTTCCCAATGATATTGATTATCTTATGTATACCACAGTTCTTGAAAATGGGGATACAGTAAGAATTTATACGCAGGAGAATATTATTCAGTCAAATGCCGAGTATACATCAGGCATTATAAAAGCAGTTATCTGTATAAGTCGGATCGTAGCCATG
>JAZOAY010000046.1:0-20255 GCA_045595725.1 Acutalibacteraceae bacterium
ATTATTTCCATTTTTCAAGTTTTGTGATAATATATATTTGTAAGTCACACAACAGAAAGGAGATTTCTGATATGAAAAACAATTTAATTATTACCATCAGCCGTGAATACGGTTCCGGCGGTCGTGAAATAGGCGAAAAACTTGCTATGGAACTGGGTATTCCCTTTTATGACAAAGCAATTATAGATAAAGCCGCTAAAGAAACAGGTTTCTGTGCCGAGTTCATTGAAAAAGAGGAACAAAAAGTTACAAACAGTCTCCTTTTCAACCTTGCAACGAACTCCTATTCTTTCGGCAACATGGTTTCACATTACGGACAGTCTCTTTCAGATCAGGTTTTCCAGGCTGAAGCCAAAATTATCAAAGAACTGGCTTCTGAAGGCTCATGCGTAATCGTCGGCAGATGCGCTGATTATATTCTCAAAAATCAGTTCCCCTGTTTCAATGTTTTTATCTGCGCTGATTTTGAAAAAAGATGCGAAAGAGCAATTAAAATTGACTGCATCGCAAAAGAGAATGCCGCGGATATCGTAAAGAAAAAAGACAAAGCGAGAATACGTCACAATCAGTTCTACGGCTCACAGGATTGGGGCGATGCAAGAAATTACGACATCACTCTCAACAGCGGAAACCTCGGAATTGAAAATGCGGTTCAGATACTTAAAACAGCAATTGAGAATTACAGATAAACATAAATTTAACCCCCGATTTTCATCGGGGGTTTCTGTTATACAATAGCTCTGTAAAGTTCCTGGAAGAGGATGAAGAATCTGCAGCTTATAAAACGATACCAGAGGTATTCGATTTTTGCTGCAAGTGACTCATCTTTTTCATACACAAGATCTGCTTCGCCATCATCAATTGTAAAGGGCTGGCTTGCTGCACAACCGCCTTCACCGAAGATTTCAGCACGTACGTAGAGGAATTCTTCTGAGCCTTCAACCTGAGAAAGGTCAATTGTTGATGTACCTGTACCGTTCACTTCAGTTTTTGCAACAATCTTGCCGTTTGCAATCCACTGAACAAAATCTGCGTTTTCAACGTCCATTGTGATTGTTGTACCGTCAACAACAACGTTAGTTGCCATTGGAACAGATTTGTTCTGATTCATAACGTCAATTGTTTCTGCAGGTCCGAGAACAGGGTTATCATGAATCTTTCTTGTAACTGCAAAGAAATTGCCGTTGTACATTGTTTCTTTAACATTTTCCGCTGTGTTTTCAGGCATCATGAAAACGCTGAATGATGAGTCAACTTTGTTGAGTTCATGAGCGTCACTGTTTGAATAACCCCATACTGTTCTGCCGTAGGGAAGAGTTGCCATAAGGATATTGTCCCAGAGGTTTCTGTCCCAAGGAGTTGCATTGTTGGTTTCGTTGAAAACTTCCATACCGAGGCATGAGTCGTAATCAAGGAAAATCTTTGCAAAATAATCAATGAATTCGGGATCGTTAACGCCTTCTCTTGTGTCAATCCAGTCACCGGGATGAGCGATAACTGAGTAACCACCATTTTCTTCAGCAAACTGAACTGCTTCACGGTGGCCGTTTTCAAGACCTGCATGACCTGTACCAACACCACGTTCAAGACCGTAGCCTACAACGTGACCTTTTGTAAGTGTGATACCGTTAAGTTCGTTTGCACCTGTTACACAAGCAAGACCGAAATCACGAGTTGAACCGTCTGCCATAGGATATGTACCCTCTGTAACACCTTTGAATTCTTCATCTGTAAGGTGTTCCATTGTGTAACCTATAAGATACTGATAATAATAAAGAGCTGCTTTTACAGGTTCTTCATTCCATGCAACACCTGTAACAGAGTGGTCAGCCATACCAAGGAAACCAAAGCCCTGATTATAGTATTCCATAACCATTTCCTTGAGTGTTACAGTAGCATCGCTGTAAGTTGAATGTGTATGGAGGCTTCCTTTATAACCTGTCCATGCATCTTCGCCTTCCCATACAACATCTTTGTAAGGGTTATTGATTGTGATTGTTTTTTCAGCCTCTCCACCTGCAAAAGCAACAATTCCCATTGTTGAGAAAATTGTTACGCAGAGAAGAACACTGAGAAATTTTGTGAATTTCTTTGACATTTTTCATTACTCCTTTGCGTGTGCTTTATGAAAAGCACAAATTTCACAGTAATATAATCTCATTTTTAACGAAAAAAGTCAAGATATTTTGATAAATATTGTTTATATTTTATTGAATATATGGTATTATATAGGATGAAAAGGAGTGATTTTGTTATGTCAAAAAATTATCCTACCCCTCATATAAATGCAACACCCGATGATTTTGCAAAAACCGTGCTTATGCCCGGTGACCCTCTGAGAGCAAAATTTATTGCTGAAAATTTTCTTGAAAACACACGTCTTGTAAATAACGTCCGAGGTATTCACGGTTATACAGGCACTTACAAAAATGTGCCTGTATCAGTTATGGCAAGCGGAATGGGCATGCCTTCAATGGGTATTTACAGTTATGAGCTTTTCAACTTTTTTGATGTTGATAATATTATCAGAATAGGTTCAGCAGGTGCTCTTAACGAAGATATCATGGTACGTGATATTGTTCTCGGTATGGGGGCATGTACTAACTCAGATTATCAGAGTCAGTATAATCTTCCCGGCACTTTCTCCCCTGTGGCAAGTTTTGAGCTGCTTAAAACCGCAGCAGAAGAATGTGAAAAGAAAGGTGTAAACACTCATATCGGTAACATTCTTTCTTCCGATACATTCTACTGTGCCGACAGTACGGTTAATGATAAATGGGCAAGAATGGGCGTTCTTGCAGTTGAGATGGAAGCAGCAGCACTTTATATGAACGCTGCATACGCTAAGAAAAACGCCCTTGCAATATGTACAATCAGCGATAACATCATGACAGGCGAAGCATTGGATTCTGACGCACGACAGAATTCATTTACTGAAATGATGGAAATTGCTCTTGAAACTACATTGAGGATAACAAAGTAAAATGAAAAGAATATTTTTATGCATTCTTGACAGTTTCGGTATCGGTAACGCCCCGGACTCGTCACTTTTCGGAGATGAAAACTCAAACACTCTTAAAAGCATTTCTTCATCGCCTTATTTTCATATACCAAATCTTCTGAAAATGGGACTTGGTAACATTGATGGTGTTAACTATTTGCCGAAAGAAGAAAGTCCCTCTGCTTTTTTCTGCAGACTGACTGAAAAATCAAAAGGCAAAGATACAACAATCGGTCATTGGGAAATCGGGGGAATAGTTTCCGAAAACCCCCTCCCCGTATACCCTGACGGTTTTCCCGAAGATGTTATAAAAGAATTCGAAGAAAAAGCAGGCATAGCTACACTCTGCAATAAACCTTATTCAGGCACAGAGGTTATTAACGATTATGGTGAAGAACATGTAAAAACAGGCAAACTCATCATTTACACTTCCGCTGACAGCGTTTTTCAGATTGCAGCACACGAAGAAATAATTCCGCCTGAAAAATTATATGAATACTGCCGTATTGCAAGAAAAATTCTCACCGGAAAGCACGGTGTAGGCAGAGTTATTGCAAGACCTTTCATCGGCGAAAAAGGTAATTTCACAAGAACTTCAAACAGACATGATTTTTCAATCGAACCGCCGAAAGATACTATTCTTGATGCTTTGAACAAAAACGGTTTTGATACAATAGCTATCGGTAAAATCACAGATATTTTTGCAGGTAAAGGAATTTCCGAAAGTATTTTCACCCGCTCAAACCGTGAAGGCATGGAAAAGATGTCAGAATATACAGAGAAAAATTTCAACGGACTTTGCTTTGTAAATCTTGTTGATTTTGATATGGTTTACGGTCACAGAAGAGATATTGACGGTTATGCAAAAGCACTCAGCGAATTTGATGCTTTTCTTCCGGATTTTATTGATAAAATGAATGATGATGATTTACTTATCATTACCGCTGACCACGGTTGCGACCCTGCTTTCAAAGGAACTGACCACACAAGAGAATGTGTCCCACTTATTGCATATTCAAAGAAAGCAAAAAGCACAAACGGCAACACAAGAAACTCTTTTTCAGATATCGCTGATACAATTGCTGAATTTTTCGGAATTGATTTTCCCGGTGACGGAGAAAGTTTCCTCAACAAAATTGACTTTGCTTTATGATTATTGTAGAATAGATTTCAGGTGATTTTTATGTTTACAATCAAAGAACAGAAAACAGTCTGCGAAATTTCTCCCTCTGAGAATAACGGAAGAAACAGCGAAGGAGATTTTGTTACACTGAACGACGGCACTATTATGTTTGCTTACAGCAGATATAACTCCTCAGGCGGTGAAGATGACGATGCGTGTGACATTGCTGTACTTTTTTCACACGACAACGGAGAAAGTTTTACCGACGGCAGAATTTTAATCAGAGCCACAGATTTTGGTGTTAAAAATTTAATGAGTGTCACTTTAAGACGTATGATTAACGGAGACTTAGGTGTTTTCTTTCTCAAAAAAGAACTGAACGGAAATTCTGAGGTTATCCTCTGCCGTTCAGATGATGAGGGAAAAAGTTTTTATAAAACAACAAGATGTGTTCCTGATACATTTCCCGCATATCACGTTATGAACAATTGCAGAGTTCTGAAAACAACTGATAACAAATGGTTTATCCCTGTTGCATTACACAGAAAAGGTACAAACAGCGACGGCGAACTTGATTTTGATTACTACGCTTTCTCTCTGCTTTTCTGTTCTGAAGATGACGGTGAAACCTGGAAAGAACTGCCTCACAAATTTACAAACCCTGCTCCGCACACAGAAACAGGATTGCAGGAACCGGGTATTACTGAACTTACAAACGGCATTTTATATACATATTTCAGAACTGACTGTATGTGTCAGTACGAGAGTTTTTCCTGTGACGGCGGTAAAACATGGACTACTGCTTCACCTTCACGTTTTACATCCCCCGAGTCACCTATGCTTATCAAAAAAAATCCTTATTCAGGAAAATTCTATGCGATTTATAACCCCATACCTAACTACAACATCAGAGAAATCACAGGAGAATTTTTTCATGCAGGAAGAACACCCATTGTTCTTTGCGAAAGTGATGACGGAATAAATTTTTCTGACCTTGCAATAATTGAAGAAGATAAAGACAGAGGTTACTGTTACCCCTCTTTATACTTTCTTGACGAAAACACAATACTCACTTCTTTCTGTTCAGGAGGAAAAGAAGACGGCAGTTGTCTTAACAAAACCACAATAAAGAAAATTAAAATATAAGGAGATCAAAATGGATACTATCAGAGTACAGGGCATGAAATTCGTTGATTCTCACGGCAGAGAAAGAATTTTCACGGGCATGAACGTCTGTGACAAAACAAATTACACCCCCGGCTTTGTCGCAAATGAATTTTCAAAAGATTTGTTCTGGGTTGACGAATTCAGAAAAAAAGGTTTTAACATTATCAGACTTGGTATGACCTGGTCTGTTGTTGAACCTGAAAAAGGAAAATATAACGAAGAATATTTAAACTCCATTGAAAAAATCATGGACTACTGCCACGAAAAAGGAATTTATGTTTACCTTGACATGCATCAGGACTTGTTCTGTTCCAAAACAGGTGCAGGTGACGGTGCTCCGGACTGGGCAATCGACTCCGCTCCCTATAAATTCCAGAAAACAAAAATTGTCTGGGCAGAAGGTTACTTCTGGGGCAGAGCAGTCCACAGAGCTTTTGATAATTTCTGGACAAACAAAAAAGTTGACGAAGACGGACTCACGGATTGTTTCGCAAACATGTGGAAACATGTGGCTGAGCGTCTTGGCGACCATCCCGCACTTTTCGGCTTTGACGTTTTCAACGAGCCTTTCCCCGGGAAAGACGGTGGTAAAGTTTTCAGAAAACTTATTGCAAAGCTTGTACATACTACTCTTTTTGACAAAAGAATCAACAAATGCAAACTCATTAAAGATGCTCTCGGAAAAGAAAAAATCAGAGTTCTCGACCATTACAACGGAGATGTTTTCCACTCAATCGTCTGTGCCGGTCAGGATCTTATCAATAAATTTGATAAAGAAAGATACATGCCTTTTCTCAATAAAACCGCTTCAAAAATCAGAGAAGTAACTGATAAGGGTGTTCTGTTCATCGAAAACTCATATTATTCAAACCTTGGTATTCCTTGTGCGAACATGCCCATTGAAGTCAATGGCAAAAGAGAAGAACAGCAATGTTTTTCACCTCACGGATACGACCTTATGGTTGATACTCCCCTTTACAAATTCGCTTCAAATTCACGTGTTGATTCGATTTTCGGCGAACACAGAAATACTCAGATGAAAACTCAGAATCCCGTTCTTGTAGGCGAATGGGGCGGTTTCTCTGAGGGTAACGAATGGTTCCCTCACATCGAACATCTTATCGACATTTTCGACAGCTACAAATGGAGTAATACATACTGGGCCTATTGGAAAGAACTTCTTGACGAAGAAATCATGACTGTTCTTTCTCGTCCCTATCCAAAAGCAGTTACGGGAGATATTATCTCTTACAAACACGACAGAGAAAACAAGGAATTTATCCTTAAATACAATCAGGATAAAGAATACGACGTACCTACCGTAATTTTTGCTCACAAGAACGTAAAAGAAGTTATCACCGATGGTGAAGTCAAAATACTCCCCATAACAGAAGATGCTTCTGACATTGAAATTACAACAGGTATTGGTGAACATACCATAAGAGTTAAATTTTAAATATAAAAATGGGAAAGTACATTTTTTCGGACTTTCCCATTTTTTTGTGATTGAAAAAGGATTTAAAATACTATATAACTATTCCGAGGTGATATAAATGAACGTTGCAGTCTGCATTGATGATAACTGCGGTATGCTTTTTAATTCAAGGAGGCAAAGCCGTGACAGAATTCTTATTGAAGATTTTCTCAGAACTGCGGAAAATAACAGGGTTTTTATCAGAAGTTTTTCTGAAAAACTTTTTACCGACATGAACGTTTCAGTAAATGACAACTGCCTTGATGAGGCAGAAGAAAACGACTTCTGTTTTGTTGAAGATGAATGCATTCTCCCCTTTTCTCAGAAAATCAGAAAGCTTATCATTTACAAATGGAACAGAGTTTATCCGTCTGATTTCTGTTTTGAAATGCCCGATGGATTTACCCTTACTGAAACTTTTGAATTTCAGGGAAGTTCACACGAAAAAATAACCAGGGAGATTTATGTTAATGAAAATTAAATTTAAAAGCAAAAAGACACTTATAATTATAATTGTTGCCGTACTTATATTTATTGGTGCTATAGCTTCTCCTTCATCGGAAGATACGGAAGAAACAACTAAGCCTGCCTTTGGAAGTTTTGAAGAGGATACAACAGAAATATCTGAAGAAAATACAACTAAAAAAAGTTTTCTTCAGGACATTTTAAATAATGAAAGTAAAACAAAACAAGATTCTGAAACTACTAAAAAATATCCATCTTCCGTTTCTGCTACAAAGACAAATCAGACAATTGAAAAAGTAAACAGCATTTCATCTTCTTCATTGCCTGTTTATAAAAACAGTCCTTATGTTATTGTAAACAATAATGAACCCTCTTTTACATCATCTCAGAAATCAGGCAAAAAGTCTTTTGAAACTTATGCTGACCTTGACTATCTGGGCAGATGCGGTGTGGCTTTTGCATGTATCGGGGAAGATATTATGCCCACAGGAGAAAGAGGAGAAATCGGACAAATTAAGCCTACGGGATGGAAAACTGCAAAGTATGATTTTGTTGACGGAAAATATCTTTACAACAGATGTCACCTTATCGGCTGGCAGTTAACAGGTGAAAACGCAAACAACAAAAATCTTATCACAGGCACACGTTACATGAACGTTCAGGGTATGCTCCCCTTTGAAAACATGGTTGACGACTATATTGAAGAAACAGGAAACCATGTGCTTTACAGAGTTACGCCCTTTTTCAAAGGAAACGAACTTGTTGCGCGCGGTGTTCAGATTGAGGCATATTCGGTTGAAGACGACGGTGACGGCATCTGCTTCAATGTTTACTGTTTCAACGTTCAGCCGGGTGTTAAAATCAATTACACGACAGGCGCAAGTGCACTTGACGGCAAAGAAATAACAACCAAGAAACCTGTCACCACGAAAAAAATCACAACCACAAAAGTTATCACAACAAAGAAACCGACTACAACAGCAAAACCGTCTCTTCCCTCATCGGCTACAGAAAACGCAAGTTACGTTGTGAATACAAATTCATTCAAATTCCATTTACCCTCATGTTCATCTACCGATGATATTTCAGCAGAAAACAGATGGGAAACCAAAGATTCCCGCGACTCCCTCGTAGCAAAAGGATATTCACCCTGCGGAAAATGTAAACCATAATTTACGACAAAAAAAGCATCAGAAGTTTTAATCTTAAGCTTCTGATGCTTTTTATTCTTCTTCCTTATTCAGGTTTTTTGATTTTGTTAAGCTGTGCATTCATGCCGAGAAGTTGTTCTTTTGTAAGATTGATACCCATTGTACCTATCATACCCGCAAGACGAATCATTGTAAATCCGCCCATCATCTGCATAAGTGCATCATTCATTTCAAAACCGCCTGCAACTGTATCTCCTTCTTTAGGAAGCATCTGTGCCATAATTCCGCCGAAAAGCTGCATACCTTCAGGAGTTGCCATAATATCGCTGAGTTTATCATTGAGTGAAAGATATCCCTCAACCTCTGTAATGTCAAACCAGTTGAGAATTGCACTTTTTTCCTTAAGTCTGTATTCTTCATTGAAAACTTCCACTTTACGGATTTTGCCTGAATCTTTCAGGTCTCCTGATACTGCCAGAAGTTCTGTTTCACCAACATTGGGAACATCAAAATAGAAAAAGTGGTCGGGTGCAATTTTTTTGCCAAGACTTTTACCGTTTGCAAAAAGTTCAACTTCAGCCTGATTTGAATAAACCGTCACTTTTGTCACATCTTCCACTCGGTCAATATATCTCTTGCCGCAAAGATGAACGAAAGGTTCATCTGACAACCATGCTTTATAAGCATAGAAAGAGTCTTTCTTGTATTTTCTGTCAAAGGTTACAAGACCCTTGTGATTCTGGCCGTTTTCTCCGCCCTCAGAACGTGCATCAGCACCAAAATCAAACATATTCCACACATGAGTTGCCCACATATATTTTCTCGAGAAAAACTGTTTAATGAGTTCCTCATGGTAATATGCCTGATATTCTTCCGTGTAATCGCCCTGAACAGGCTTTGAGGTGTGCCAATTAAGTGCTTCACATCCGTATTCCGAACAACCGATAGGAATATCGGGCCAACGTTTGTGGAAATTATCAAACCACGGACCGTTCATGGTGGTGTCACCACCGTACCAACCGAAATAGTGGTTGTAAGAAACAAGGTCAGGAATCTGAATATACGGACTTTCAATACTGCATGGTGAAACCGCAGCAATTGTTGTAAGTCTTGTTTTATCCATTTCATGACACAAATCGTTGAGAATATTGTGGTTTTCAAGCAAATCCGGGTCATCGTCACCTTTCATTGTAATCTCATTTGAAAGTCCCCAGACAACAATTGAGGGATGGTTATAGTTCTGAGTAATAAGCTCCTTCATCTGAGAAATTGTGTTTGCTCTTCCTCCGGGCATATGCTGTGAAATATATGGAATTTCAGCCCAGATTACAAGACCGTTTTTATCGCACAAATCATAGAAATATTGGTCATGCTGATAATGTGCAAGACGGATTGTTGTTGCACCAACTTCCATAATAAGTTCAATATCTTCTTCATGATGTTCAGGAAGAAGTGCATTTCCCACACCCCATCTGTCCTGATGACGTGATACGCCTCTGAGAGGATATTCTTCTCCGTTGAGAATAAAGCCGTTTTCCGGGTCTACCTTAAATGTACGGCAACCGAATGTTGTGGAAATATTATCAATTACGTTTCCGTCTTCTACAAGCTCAGCCGTCAATGTGTAAAGATACGGGTCACGTCTGCCGTGCCACAGATGAACGTTTTCGATATCAAGTGACACTTTAGTATCTTTTGTTTCTGACTTTGCAATTTCCTTGCCGTCTGCATCAGAAATAATATAACGTAATACGTGGTTTTCTTTTGCATTTGTCAGGAACACTTCTGCATTAACCTTTGCATTTTTACCCTCAATTTCAGGTGTCACCATAACTCCGGGACCGCCGTAGTAATCAAGGTCAAAGTGAGAATTATTTACGCAGATAAGGTTTACATCCCTGTAAAGTCCGCCGTAGAAAGTAAAATCCGCAACCTGAGGATAAACCTCCTGAGAGGGTGAATTATCAACTGCAATAACAACAATATTATCTCTCTGAAGTTCTTCCGTAATGTCAACTCTCCATGTGGAATAACCGCCGTCATGGTGGGCAAGATTTTTGCCGTTCACATAAACATCCGCTGATGAATTTGCACCTTTGATTTCAAGATAATATCTGTCTGCTTCAGGCAAATCCATTTTGTCAAAAGTTTTCGCATAAAGACATGTACCGCGGAAATAATCGTTACCGCCGTCCTGTCCGTCAATGGCATTCCATGAATGAGGAAGATTTACCCAATACCAATGTGCAGGTATTGACTCAGGAATTTCACATTTTTCTTTTGTAAAAGCCCACTTTGAATTAAAATTCAAGATTTTTCTCATTAAAAATTCTCCTTATGCCTGATTAAAACAACCGGCAGAATCACCGGTTGTTTTGTATATTATAATTATTTTACAGCAGAACGTCTTTCTTCAAGTTCAGCATTCATTCTTTCAAGTGTCTTTTTATCCAGATTATAAATAAGTGCAACACCGATAAACTGAACAACTGCACTGAAGAGGTAAAGACCTGCTACAAGCCAACACATATTGTGGGAAGTTTCAAGACTTTGTCCGATTGTGCCGAGTTTTGACTGATAACCGAGAACGCCCATAATTGCAAGAACAATTGACGGTCCGATACCCTGTGCAAGTTTACGGAAGAATGAGTGGAGTGAATATACTGTGCCTTCTTCACGTGTTCCGAATTTCCATTCGTTATAATCAATGGCATCAGCCATCATTGCCCATGAAACGCAAGTGTAAACACCCATACCGATACCAAAAAGAACAAGACCTGCAAGATAAACGATAAGGGCTGTATCCCTGTTTTCCACCATGGGGAATATCATCATTATAATACCGCCCACAACAGAAACAAGCGTACCTGCTACAGATGCTTCTTTTTTGCCGAATTTATTAACAAGCTTCTTGATGAAAGGAAGGAACAATACCATGGGGAGGAAACCAATCATCTGAACGATACCTGACATTGAAGCTTTGTTGAAATAAGTTGCAAACATAATTGTATTTGCAGTTGTTGCTGACTGCATGCCGAGGAACATACCCATAGCAGCAACTGTAGCACCGACTGCAGGACGGTTTTTCATAAAATTAACAAATGCTTTGACTATGTTAAACTTCTGAGAATCGTTTGTTTTCACAGAGTTTTCATCAGCACGTACAGTAATTGTCTTAATCATTACCATAAAGGCGATAAAGCCGAGAACGCCCATAATAAGTGCCGCCCAGAAAACACGTTCTCCAAGAAGAGTTTCAAACTGTTCACCTGTAAGGGGATCAAGAACAGGGTCGCCCATTTTATATGCTTCACCTGTAAGAGGATTTGTGTGATAGTCACCTGTTCCGTCATAAGTAACTTTCTGCCAGATAATCATAGGAAGAATAACCATGGGAACAATATTACCGAACATTGAACCGATTGAACGCCATGTTGAAAGCTGAGCACGCTCACCGCTGTCCTCGGTAATAAGAGAAAGCATCGAACCATAGGGCACATTTGCTATTGTGTAGCAAGCATCCCATATAATATAGCCGAGAATAAACAGAATTGCTTTAACAACAACGCTTGCATTGGGGAAAGGAAGGAAAACTGCTGCACCTGCAACTAAAAGACCGCAGGCACCAATAAAAATATAGGTTTTGAATTTACCCATTTTGTAGTTTCTCTTGTCATTGTCAATGAAACTACCGATAAGAGGGTCATTGACTGCGTCCCAGATCTGAACTATCAGCAACAATGCAGACAGAAGACCTGTTTCCATCATCATATAAACCAACCAGAAAGTCTGAACCGTGCCCTTAAGAGCAAAGCTCATATTACATCCGAAGTCACCTAATGCATAGGCGACCTTGTCGCGCATACCGAACTTGCGGTATCCCTTTGCGTCCAATTGCACTTCTTTTTTCATAAATTATCTCCTCTCTTTTACTTTGTTATTGTATTAACAAAGCTATACAACTGTATTTTATCACAAGTTATTGTGCAATGTCAACTAAAATTCATAAATTAAAATCGTAAAAATTGGAAATTTTCACCCCAAAAATTAAAAAAATCGGAACTCCTGAGATTTTCCGATTTTTTATTTCTTTATTTTATTTTCAACCCGTCAGAAAATGCCTTTCCCACAGTTTCACCGAGAGTAATATACGTATTTCCCACAGGGTCAAAAGTTATGGGATTTAATTTTTTAACATCAATTTTTCCGTTTTCATCAAGAATTTTTTCATCAGCTGAAACGTTTATTATCTCCCCCACCATACGGCATGATTTTTCATCGAAACTTAGCATTTTACATTCAAGTGCCATGGGAAGTTCTTCAATAAGAGGAGCATTGACAAATTCACTTTTTAGTTCATGAAAACCTGCTTTTGCAAATTTATCGGGAACCTTGTTTGCAGAAACAACGCCGACATAATCACACTCCTTCACGTAGTCAGCAGTTGCAATGCTGACAGTAAAGAACCCTGTTTTCAGAATGTTTTTTACTGTTTTGTGGTCAGGGCTGAGACAAATTGATACTTCATTTTCTTCGCTGATGCCACCCCATGCGGCATTCATTGCGTCCGGAATTCCGTTTTCATCGTAAGAGCCTACAATAAACACGGGCATAGGATAAACCATTGGTTTTGAACCGAAATTTTTTCTCATAGGATAACCTCCGTTATAATTGGTAAGTGGTCTGAAACCACTTCGTTTATTACTTTTGTATTTTTACATTCAAGACCTCTGTAAAAAATGTAGTCAATTTTTATTTCAGGTACATCTGACGGAAAAGTTTTCACAACTTCTTTTTCAAGGGTATCTGTAAATCTTTCATATAAAGGTTTCAGAGTTTCTTCATCGGGACAAGCATTGAAGTCCCCCATTAAAACTATGGGAAGATCTGTACTGTCTGCAATTTCGCAAATTGTCTTTACCGCATTTTTTCTTTCAGATATGCCAAGTCCCATGTGAGTTACAAGGAAAATCATATCTTTCCCCTTTTCTTCGACAACAGCTTTTATTACACATCTTGTCTCGTAATTCACTTTTTCATCTTTTGTTACAGGGTCGGGAATTTTAATTGTTTCTACAGATTTAAAAGGCTTTTTACTGAGAACTGCATTTCCGTAAGGAGCAAGACCTTTCACTCTGATTGCTTCGCCGAAATAACCGTTCATACCTGTTTTTTGAGAAAGCTTCTCAGTCTGATTTGTATAACCTATGAGAAAACCTCTGCCCCTTACTTCATTAAGTCCGCAGAAATCAGGGGCCAGCTCTTTGATTTTTTCTGCAAACAAATCGAAATTAATTTTCTTCTTTTTATAATCAAGGCAATGCTGAATGTTAAATGTCATTACTTTCATCTTCTCACCTCTTGAATTGATTATATCATCATAATTTTCACATTTCAAGACTTTCTCTTGACTGAAAGGAAAACAATGGTATATAATTAGTTTAAACTTAATGACGGAGGTCATAATATGGATAAATTTGCAAGATTTAAATTCCAACCCTGTATCCCTCTGGGCGAGGACGGAAGATGCGTAACAGCATCAAAAAAACACATTAACCTTTCAAGAAAAGCAGCAACAGAAGGTATGGTGCTTCTTAAAAATGAAAGCAACGCTTTGCCTCTTAAAAAAGGTGAAAAAATTGCTCTTTTCGGTAAAGCTACAATCGAATACATAAAAGGCGGCGGTGGCAGCGGTGACGTTCACACGCCTTACATCCGTAATATTTACGAGGGTTTCTGTGAGAAAGATGTTGAAATTTATATGCCTCTTGTTGATTTTTACAAAGACTATGTAAAAAGAGAAAGTGTCAACATCCCCACTCAGGCTCAGATCAATGCAACATGGGACATTGTAAACGCAATGGAATTCTGTACCAAACGTGACGACATGACTTATGACACGTTTGCAAGCATGCATGTTCCCGAAGCAGAAGTTCCCGACAGTCTCATTGAAGATGCTGCAAAAAATGCAGATACAGCAATTATCACTATCAGCCGTTTTTCTGCCGAAGGCGTTGACAGAAGACCGCAGGGCGGTGACTATTACCTGTCAGACCTTGAAAAAGAACTTATTGACAAGGCAGGTAAACTTTTCAATAAAGTTATCATTGTTATCAACTCAGGTGCTACAATTGACTGTGAATATTTCGCAGAAAACGATGATGTTGATGCAGTTCTTTTCACATGGCAAGGCGGTATCGAAGGCGGAAGTGCAATTGCTGACATTATCTCAGGTGACGTAAATCCCTCAGGCAAACTTGTTGATACAATTGCCAAAAGTTATGACTTTTTCCCCTGCAAAGATGATTTCTGGGAATGCTTTGACCACCTTGATTATTCAGACGATATTTATGTAGGTTACAGATATTTTGAAACAGTTCCCGGCGGTAAAGAAAAAGTAAGATATCCTTTCGGCTTCGGTCTTTCTTACACAAACTTTGAAATTACAAACAAAGTCTGCCTTGAAAACGAAGGTAAAATACTTGCTATTGCGGAAGTTAAAAACACGGGTGATAAAGCCGGTCGCGAAGTTGTTCAGGTTTACTTTAGCGCTCCTCAGGGAAAACTCGGCAAACCGGCAAGAGTTCTTTCTGCTTACAAGAAAACAAAACTTCTGTATCCCGGAGAAAAAGAAACTCTCGTTATGAGCTTTGACATTAACTCTATGGCAAGTTTTGATGACCTTGGCAAAATTGCAAAGTCTGCTTACATTCTTGAAAAAGGCTTATACCAATTCTTCATCGGTACAGATGTAAGAAATGCTGAAAAAGTTCAGTTTGAATACGAAGTTACAGAAGACACAGTAATCGAACAACTTAAAAACTGGTGTAAACCTTTTAAACTTGAAAAAAGAATGCTCTCTGACGGCACGTTTGAAGCACTTCCCACAGGGGAAGAAAATTACTTCTACGGAAACAATGAACCCATAGGTGCAAAAGCACCTGAAAAAGAAATTATGTTCGACAAAGTGGGAGAAGAAATTTCGATTGATGAATTTGTCTCACAATTCACACTTGAAGAACTTATGGATTTTGTAGGAGGTCACGCTCCCACAGGTGTTGCAAACACAGGTTGTTTCGGTGGACTTCAGAGACTTGGTGTCCCCCCTGTTCCCACAGCAGACGGTCCTGCAGGTCTCAGACTTGAACCCGAAACAGGCATCCCTACAACTGCATGGCCCTGTGCAACACTTCTTGCATGTACATGGGATGAGGACCTTATTTCACAGGTTGGTGCCGGTGGAGGTGCCGAAATAAAAGAAAACAATCTTGGCGTATGGCTTGCTCCTGCACTCAATATTCATCGCGACCCATTATGCGGAAGAAACTTTGAATACTATTCCGAAGACCCGTTCGTAGCAGGTAAATGCGCTGCAGCAGCCACAAGAGGTGTTCAGTCACAGAATGTTGCAGTTTCAATCAAGCACTTTGCTTGTAACAACAAAGAGGCAAACAGAATGGGTTGTGATTCACGAATTTCAGAGAGAGCGCTCCGTGAAATTTATCTGAAAGGCTTTGAAATCGCAGTCAAAGAAAGTGACCCCTGGACAGTTATGTCATCATACAACCTGATTAACGGTCAGCATACATCGGAAAGTTGGGAACTTCTTACAGGCATTCTCCGTAACGAATGGGGCTTCAAAGGTATGGTTGTTACTGACTGGGGTGTAAAGAATGACCCTGTAAAAGAAGTAAAAGCCGGCAACGACATGAAGATGCATTGCGGTTACCCGGAAGACCTGAAAGCAGGTTTTGAAGACGGCAGAATCACACGTGCAGATCTTGAACTTTGCGTTAAACGTATTCTTCAGATGTTCCTGAAACTTGTATAAAAATTGGGGCTGTTTTTTACAGCCCCCTTTTCTTATCCTTTGTTTTCAATAATTCCCCTAACATTGCTCCGCCAAGTATAAGAACTCCGCCAAGCATCTGGAAAGGTGTCATTTTTTCATTTAAAAATATCGCGGAAAGAAATACTGCGGACAAAGGCTCAATATATCCTAAAACAGCAACAGACTGAATCGGCAATCCGTCTATTGACGAAAAATAGAAATAACATCCTATTCCTGTGTTTATCAGACCAAGTACAAGTATCGGCAAAATGCTTTCAACCGAAACATCAAAAACTATGTCCTGTTTTATTTCCACAAAACAAAGAACTACTATAAAGCTGGTGATTAATTGCAACAACGAGTTTTCCAGTCCTGTTATTTCTTTCGCTTTTTTATTAAACATTACCATGAATGAATATGTTACAGCCGAAAAAAGCGCACAAGCTATTCCAAAAGGATCTTTATCTTCAGTTGAAAATTGTCCGTTTATAAAAAACACTCCGACAACAACCAATATAAACCCTGTGATTTTAATTGCAGTCATTTTTTCTTTAAACACAATCGGTGATAAAACCATAACTATTACAGGTCCGCAATAATACAAAAGCGTTGCAACACTTACACCGACAAGCGTATATGCTTCGTACAGAAGCATCCAGCTTATTCCCATTGCTGTACCTGAAACAAACAGAAAAATGAAATGTTTAAGTTTTTTATGAAATGTAAATTTTCCACCCGTAATTAAAAACAGAAATAACAGTAATACACTTCCTAAAAAGGTTCTGAACAAAACTATCTGTAAACTGTCAAGTGCAATAAAACTTGCAATAATTCCGTTTGAGCCAAACATAAAAACAGACAGTATGTACTTTAAATAAGATTGCTTTTTCATAAAATAACCTCTTGATTTCAGACTGAAAATATTATATCATACTTTTGTGCATAACAAAAGCGAATATTTGTAATGTTTATCATTACAAATACGGATATATGAGGTTTATTTACATGGAAACGAACATTCAAAAATATATTGCATTTGCAGAAACAATAAAACACGGCAGTTTCACTAAAGCAGCCGAACACCTTAATTATTCCCAATCGGGGATAAGCCGTATGATTGCCGATTTAGAAAAAGAATGGAATATCACTTTATTGGAAAGAAATAAAAGCGGAATAAAACCTACAAGCGACGGATTGAAGCTTTTGCCTTACATTCAAAATATTTGCTCTGATTTTAAAAATTTGAAAACAGAAATCGACCAGTTAAGCGGACTTGAATCGGGTCTTATCAGAATCGGTACTTTTTCAAGCGTTGCCACACACTGGCTACCAAATATCATTAAAGAATTTCAAAAAGATTATCCTAACATTGACTATGAATTACTGTTAGGTGATTATACTGAAATTGAAGATTGGATTCACACCGGCAGAGTAGACTGCGGATTTCTCCGATTACCTACAAACAACACCTTTAAAACAATCTTTTTGGAAGAGGATAAATTGATGGTTATTCTACCCGAAAATCATCCGCTGAAGGATTGTGAGAAATTTCCTGTATCCGCACTTTGTGATGAACCTTTTCTTCTTCTTGAAAAGGGAGCAAAATCTGAGGTTTCAGAAATATTTGAAAACAACAGCCTTACACCCGACATTAAATTCACCACGTGGGACGATTATACAATAATGTCCATGGTAGAAAGCGGTTTGGGAATATCAATTTTACCTGAACTTATATTAAAGCGAATCCCTTACAAAATCATCACAAAAGAACTTGACATACCAGCTTACAGAAATATCGGTCTTGTATTCAGAAACGAAAAATCATCACCGCTTGCAGTAAAAAAATTCATTGAATATTTACGCTACAGATAAAAATCCGCAGAGGAAAACATAAAATTCCTCTGCGGTATTTTTTATTTATTCCAATTTATGAATTTATAATTTTCAAGTATCTGAAAATACTGTATTAGACGCTCATAGAGAGGATTTGCTTTTTCGCCAAAATGTTCTTCTACATACTTTCCGATTTCGGTTATGTCCTTTTCCCCGTCAATGAGAGGCCAGACAAAGCTTCCCGTATCGTCAAGATGAATATAACTTATTTTCGGCTTTTTAAGTATCACCTGAAAAATCCTGTTAAACACACCTTTATTTTCAATTTCAAGAGTTACTTTCCCCTCTTCATCTGTTTTCCAGTTGATATCAGGATTTCTCACAGGGATTTTTTCAAGATAATTTTCGTCTTTTTTGTTTCTCATTTTTTCTTATCACGCTTTTTCCACAGTGAGAATTTAAGAACTGTGAGAATAATCACTGCAAAGAGAACAAGTCCGCCGATATCGGAAACTATCTGAGGAATGCCGAATTTCGCTGAAAGGTTAAGTGCTGAGTCAACACCGAACACTGCAAGGAGTGCAAGAAGAATACCAACTAAACCTTCACCTGCAATCATACCTGAACAGAAGAGAACACCGTCGTTGACGATTTCTTTCTTTTCTTCCTCGTTGCGTTTCATCTTATCCATTGCAAGACGGAGCAAACCGCCGACCATAATACATGCATTAAGCTGAACAGGGAGATAAACACCGATTGCAAAGGGAAGAACAGGAATACCTACGATTTCTGCAACAATTGCAAGGAATACACCAATGAACACAAGTGCCCAGGGAAGATTTCCGTCCATAACGCCCTCAATGATAAGTTTCATAAGTGTTGCCTGAGGTGCTGCAAGCTGGTCTGAACCGAAGCCCCATGCACTATCAAGAAGATAAAGCGTACCGCCGATCGCAAGTGCCGCTGCAACAACACCGAGAATTTCACCAATCTGCTGTTTTTTGGGAGTTGAACCAAGGATATAACCTGTTTTAAGGTCCTGTGAAGTATCACCTGCAATAGCAGAAACAATACAGATAACCGAACCGATTGCAATTGCACTGCTCATACCTGCAATACCTGTTGCACCTGTAACTTTGAGAATGAGAGTTGCAATAAGAAGTGTTGCGATTGCCATACCTGAAACAGGGTTGTTACTGCTGCCAACGAGACCAACCATTCTTGAAGAAACAGTTGCAAAGAAGAAACCGAAAACAACAATAATAAATGCCCCTAAAAGTGATACGGGAATTGCAGGAACAAGCCATACAGCAAGTGTAAGAACTACGATTGCAACAATTACAATTTTAAGGTTAAGGTCACGCGCAGTTCTTTCATTTGAAGCTGCACCTGCACCTTTCATGCTCTTAACTGCACCTGTGAATGTTTTTACAATAAGAGGAAGTGACTTGATAAGGCTGATGATACCGCCTGCTGCAAGAGCACCTGCACCTATGTATCTGATGTAAGAACTCCAGATAGCACTTGCACCGCCATCAGCAAAAATTTCTGAAATAGGTGCTGTGCCGGGATAAAGAACGATATCTGCACCGAAAAGAACAATAAGAGGTATAAGCACAAGCCAGCTGAGTACACCGCCTGCGAACATGTAAGATGAAATTCTTGCACCGCAAATGTAACCAACGCTCATAACTGCAGGGTAAATCTGTGTACCGATCTGACCGGCAAAGCCCTTGACTGATGCTGAAATTTCACCTGAAACAAGTTTAAGTCCGTCAATAATGAACTTAAAAAGTGCTGCAAAGCCCATACCTGCGAAAACAGTTGATGCACTTGCACCTCCTTTTTCACCTGCAAGAAGAACTTCCGCACATGCTGTACCTTCGGGATAAGGAAGAACACCGTGCTCTTTAACGATAAGAGCATTTCTCAGAGGTACCATAAAGAATACACCGAGAAGACCGCCGATTAAAGCGATAAGTGTAATTTCAAGGATACCGGGTTTTTCCATTTTTCCTTCAGCAGCCCAAAGGAAAAGTGCAGGCAATGTGAAAATTGCACCTGCGGCAAGTGACTCACCTGCCGAGCCGATTGTCTGAACAATGTTACTCTCGAGAATTGAGTTTTTACGCATAATGATGCGTATAACACCCATTGCGATAACCGCAGCCGGTATTGAAGCGGAAACCGTCATTCCTACTCTAAGTCCT
>JAZOAY010000047.1:0-16840 GCA_045595725.1 Acutalibacteraceae bacterium
TCGGAAAATGATATAATATACTGAAATAGCTTTGAAAGCAGGTAAGTTATGTTCGGAAATAAAAAGGATATCGTAAATTTTTCAAATAAAGTTGTTCCTGAAAAAAGGCAACTCCTCTGGCAGAAGACGGATTTTGTTGCCCATTTTTTCTTTGGCCCGAATACCTTTGTCAGACTTCAGGAAGGCACGGGAAAAACTGAGGCAAATGCTTTTTACCCCACCGATATTGATATCTCTTCATGGGTTAAAACCGTGAAAGATGCGGGAATGAAAGGCGTTCTCATTACTGCAAAGCATCATGACGGTTTTTGCCTGTGGCAGACTGAAACGACGTCTTATTCAGTTGCATCGTCTCCTTATCTTGACGGACAAGGGGATATAATCAGGGAACTTTCTGATGAATGCAGAAAAGAAAATATAAAATTCGGTTTCAGTTTTTCACTCTGCGACAGAAACACAGATAAAAAAGGTAAAGAACTTGAAAAACTTATTCTTTCACAGCTTGAAGAATTAATGACAAAATACGGTGAAATTTACGAAGTTAAACTTGACCTTGGCGGTGAAAAGTGTGACGTTGACATGGGGAAAATATATGACCTTATCCGTTCATGTCAGCCCGAAGCAGTAATTTCAAACGGACCTGATGCACGTCATCTGGGAAATACAAAGGTTGTCTGCCGTCCTGAAGAATGGAACGTAATAAAACCTGTGTCACCGTGGCAGAAAATTACAAAACTTGACGAAAATAAAGAAAACACATTCCGTACACCTGACGGAGTGGGGAAAATGGAGCTTGACCTTGGCAGCAGAAAAGTTCTCAGAAAAGCAAATTCACTTTGCTGGCAACCTTATTTTGCAGATTGTTCAATAAGGGACAGTTGGTTTTACAGTAAGGAAGAAGATCTGAGAACAATGCTTCTGCAGAAACTGAAAAATCTTTATTTTTCAGTAACGGGTGCAAACGGCGTCCTTCAGATAGGTATTCCCATTGACCAGCGCGGAAGAATTCACGAGGAAGAAACCGTAACTTTGCAGAGCTTCGGTGTAGATATGGAAATGCTGACAAAAAATCCTCTTCTTCACAAATCGGAAATTTCTTCTTCGTGTGGCGGAGATTCTGTCAGAAATCTGAAAACGGATGATGATACATACTTTTTTTCAGGGGAAACTGATGGTAAAATTGAAATCACCGTCAGCTTTGGCGAGGACAAAATAATAAAACTTATTGAACTCGGTGAAAACCTTGCCACAGGTCAGCAAGTGGAAAAATTTTCAATTTATACCCTTGAAGGCAAAAAATTCAAAAAGGCAGAAACACATTCTGTAATCGGTAATAAAAAACTTATTCTTCCGCAAAAGCCTATGGTTACAAGTGCCGTAAAAATTGTAATTGAAGAAACAAGAGGTTTTGCAACGCTGAAAAAACTGGAAATATATTCTGCATAAATTAAGGGGACCTCTAAAAACCCCTTGCACGAAATTACGTTTGCTCTTTTTCCGTCATATGCACCAAAAATTCTTGTTAATGCGACAGCATGAACTTCAAATTTTTAGTACATCTGACGAAAAAATTTCTAAACGTATTTTATACAATAGGTTTTTAGAAGTCCCCTAAATCCCTTTCGTTATCCTTGTTAATGAGGAATAACCGAAAGGGAAAACTTTTTAAAGAGCAACTTCTCTCTTTTCTTTGTGTGATTTGTATGCAGCTTCCATAATTTCCGTCAACATGACCGCATCGTCAATGTTGTAAAGATTTTTGTCTTCGTTTCCGGAGAGAACACCCAGAAAATACGTAAGAGGCGAGGGCATATTTTTTTCTGTTATGTCAACTTTTTTCCATTGGTTTTCTTCGCTTTTAAGAGCAACGAAAACCTCACTTCCTGTCTGCCTGAGAAAACCGTCTGTGCCGCTGACTTCAATTCCGTTTCTGTCACTGCGAGAAACGAAACCTGTTTCGGAAACGCCAATTGCACCGTTAGCAAACCTGAGAACACTGACTGCATTGTCCTCAACTGAATGTCCTGTAATTTCGGTGAAAACAGAACTTACGGACATTGGTTTTCCGAGAAGCCATGCAAGTATGTACATGGGATGAGCACCTAAATCTATCATTGCACCGCCACCGCATTCTTTAAGATTGTAGAAATGTTCGGGCAGCCAATTGTCAATACTGCCTGAGTGTGTATTTCTCATGCGTGCATAAGTCAGAGTACCCAGTTTTCCGCTTGAAACAATTTCCTTGACTGTCTGGACTGCATTGCTTGGAATGTGGGAATAAGAAATTACAAATTTTACTCCGTTTTCTTTAACTGCAGCTGCAATTTCTGCCGCATCTTCATTAGTCAGTGCAAGAACCTTTTCTGTGAAAATATGTTTTTTCGCTTTTGCAGCTTTTATAATTACGTCTTTGTGAATATCAGTGGAAGTGCAGACTGCAATTGCATCAATGTCACAGGCGAGAAGTTCATCATAGTCTTCAAAGAAAGTGCAGGAAAATTCTTGTGCAAACGTTTTTCCTCGTTGTATATCATTATCCCATACACAAGTTACCTTTGCGTTTTCAAATCTGTTTATCTCCCTTGCGTAACCTTCTGCATGGACATGCCATGCACCAACCATTGCAATTTTTAACATAATAATCACCTCTGAAATTATCATACACTAAATTTCTTTTGATTTCAATAAAAATTTTAAAATCTCTTGACAACTAAAAAACACGGTGCTATAATCGTCTTAATATCGAGGTCAGGAGAATGTAAAAATGTTCAGATCAATTTTTACAGCATTTTATTATTTTTACTTTTACTTTATCAGCTTTGCGGTAAGGTCTGGTAAGTTTTGCTGTAATTGAGATTGACCTGATTTTTTTCAGTTTATCACATCCCGCAGTAAAATTTACTGCGGGATTATTTTTTTGAAAGTAAGGTGTCCTCAATGAAAGTAGGAATAATCGGTCTGGGACTTATCGGAGGCTCATTTGCCCGTGCAATTAAAGAAATGACATCACATCAGGTTTATGTGTGCGATATTTCGGAAAGTGTTCTTGAAGAAGCAAAAAATGACGGTGCTTTTGATGTTGTTATGACAGATGAAAACATGAAAGACTGTGACCTTATTCTTCTGTCACTTTATCCTGAACTTGCAATGGATTTCATTGAAGAAAATAAAGATAAAATCGGTAAAGACGCAATAGTTGTTGACTGCTGCGGTGTTAAAAGATATGTCTGCAACAGAATGAATGAAATCACAAGAAACAGTAACTTTATTTTTGTAGGCGGTCATCCTATGGCGGGTACACAGAGTTGGGGTTACGGTTTCTCCCGTGCGAGTATGTTCAAGGGTGCATCAATGATTCTTACTCCTGAGGAAAATATCTCAGAAAAAGTTATTTACGACCTTAAAGACTTTTTTCTGTCGGTAGGTTTCGGTACTGTAAAAGTAACAACAGATGAAGAACATGATAAAATTATTGCTTTTACTTCACAGCTTCCTCATGTGATTTCCAACGCTTACGTAAAAAGCCCCGAAGCACATAAACAGAGAGGTTTTTCTGCAGGCAGTTACAAGGATATGACAAGAATTTCAAAACTCAATGCAAAAATGTGGTCTGAACTTTTCCTTGAAAACGGTGACTTCCTTGCAACGGAAATTGATATACTTATTGAAAATCTTCAGAAATACAGCGACACAATAAAAGCAAAAGACAGAGAAAAACTTGAACTTCTTCTTGAAGAAGGTGCAGAAAGTAAAAAACAGGCAAGATAAGGTGATTTAAACATGAAAACAGTTTCGGTAAATGCTTCAAAAAATTATGATATAATTATCGGCAGAGATGTAATAAATATTCTGCCTGAGAAAATTGAAAATCTTTTCCCAAAATCAAAAGTAATGATTGTCACAGACGATAAGGTGGCATCATTTCATCTTGAAAAAATAAGAAAAATTCTTGATGAAAACGGAATCTCAAATGATGTATTTGTTTTTCCAAACGGAGAAAAATCAAAGTCACCTGAAACACTTTTTTTGCTTCTTGAAACTCTTGCAGAGAAACATTTTACAAAGTCTGATGTGCTTCTTGCTTTCGGTGGCGGAGTGACGGGTGATCTGACAGGACTTGCAGCATCACTTTTCCTCAGAGGTGTTCACATTGTTCAGATTCCTACAACACTTCTGTCAATGGTGGATTCATCGGTAGGGGGAAAGACAGCAGTTAATTTAAAGGCAGGTAAAAATCTTGCAGGTGTGTTCAATCAGCCTGAACTTGTACTTTGCGATACAGAATTTTTAAACACGCTTGAAAGAGAAACATTTGCAGACGGTATGGCAGAAGTTATTAAATACGGTGTTCTTGCAGATGCGGAACTTTTTTCTGAAGTAAAAAACGGTAATGTAAGAGAGAAAATTGAGGATGTCATCGCAAGATGTGTTGAGATTAAAAGAGACATTGTAAATGAAGATGAGTTTGACACAGGCAAAAGGCAACTTCTCAATTTCGGACACACTCTCGGTCATGCAATTGAGGCAGAAAGCAATTTTACAATTTCTCACGGTACGGCTGTGGCAATGGGTATGGTCCTTGCATCACAAATTTCTTTTGAAAATAAATTGACATCTGTAAATCTTACAGAAGATATTAAGGAAGCCTGTAAAAATAATAATCTTCTGACAGATTGTCCTTACGACACAAAAACTCTCGGAAAATTTTCTTCAAGTGATAAAAAAATCAGCGGTAAGAATATTTCTTTTATAGTCCCTGAAAGAATGGGGAAATGTATGAGAGTGAAACTTACACTTGAAGAATTTTCAGAAATGCTTGGGATGGATTGAAATGACAACAGAAATTATTCCGAATAAATTATCGGGGAAAATAAATGCGATTTCTTCAAAATCGGTTGCACACAGAATGCTTATATGTGCTGCACTTGCAGATAAAGAAAGTAAATTGCAGATTAACACAACTTCACTTGATATTGAGGCCACCGTGTCAGCGCTTGTGAGCCTTGGAGCGGAAATTAAAATTGACGGAAATATCTATACTGTTACACCAATAAAGGACAAAAAAGATGCCTTTGTTGACTGTAATGAAAGCGGTTCAACACTTCGCTTTCTTGTGCCTGTAGGTGCATCACTCGGAAAAAAGTGTACGTTCACAGGCAGAGGCAGACTGCCTGAAAGACCAATGAAAACTCTGACAGATGTGCTGAAAAATCACGGAGTAAAAGTGAATGAGTCGTTCCCTATTGAAATAGAGGGTGAACTTCAGAAAGGCAGATATACACTTGACGGTTCGGTTTCTTCTCAGTTTGTAACAGGACTGCTTCTTGCACTTCCTTCTGCAGGTGGTGGAGAAATTGAAGTTACGGGGGAAATGCAGTCAAAATCATACATAGATATCACACTTTCTGTTATGGAAAAATTCGGTGTGAAAGTTGAAGAAAACGGGAATAAATTTATTGTTCCTGATAAAAATTTTATTTCTGCCAATTTATCTGCTGAGGGCGATTGGTCAAACGCAGCCTTTTTCTTAGCAGCAGGAGTTGAAGTGGAAAACCTTGATGTGAATTCTGAACAGGGTGACAAAAAAATTGTTCAGATTCTTGAAAGGTTGAATAAAACAGGGGACATTCAGATTGATGTTTCTGATATTCCCGATTTAGTGCCTGTAATTGCGGTAAAAGCTGCCGTAAGAAAAGGCAGAACAAGTATTATAAATGCTGAGCGACTTAAATTAAAAGAAAGTGACAGAATTCTTTCAACCGTTTCAATGATAAATGACCTTGGCGGAAGTGCTGTTGGCACAGAAAACTCAATTGTCATTGACGGCAAAGAAAAACTTTCAGGCGGCACGGTTGACTCCTTTAATGACCACCGTATTGTAATGGCTTCGGCAATTGCAGCGCAGTACTCAGAAAATAATGTTATAATAAAAGGTGCAGAGGCAGTAAAAAAATCTTATCCCAATTTCTTTGATGATTACAAAAAACTCGGAGGTGTTCTCAATGTCATGTAATTTCGGTGAAAAAGTTAAAATAACAATTTTCGGACAATCCCATTCAGAGGCAATCGGCGTTGTGATTGACGGACTTCCTGCAGGTAAAAAAATTGATATGGAAAAGGTGCAACTGTTTATGTCAAGACGTGCACCCGGTAAAAATAAATTTTCAACACCCCGTCAGGAAAAAGATGTGCCTCAAATTCTCTCAGGACTTGTTGACGGAGTTACATGCGGTGCACCTTTGTGTGCAGTTATCAGAAACGGTGACACACGTTCAAAGGATTATGAAAATCTAAAAACAGTACCCCGTCCGGCGCACGCAGATTTTACCGCTTTCTTCAAGCATAACGGTTTCAATGACATAAGAGGCGGAGGAAACTTTTCAGGCAGAATGACAGCGCCTCTCTGTTTTGCAGGAGCGGTTTGTATGCAGTTTCTTGAAGAAAAAAATATAAAAATCGGCGCTCATATAGAAAGAATTGCAGGAGTTGCTGATGCAAGATATGACAGCGTAAATGTTGATTTTGCTGATACAGATAAAAAAGAATTTCCTGTCATTGACGACAATGCAGGGGAGAAAATGCGTGAAAAAATTGAAGAAGCACGTACACAGGGCAATTCTGTAGGCGGTGTGATTGAATGTGCAATCACAGGTCTTCCAATAGGTCTCGGTGAGCCTATGTTTGACGGCATGGAAAATGTTATCAGTCATGCAGTTTTTGCAGTCCCTGCGGTAAAAGGAATTGAATTCGGAAGAGGTTTTGAGGTTGCAGACCTGACAGGTGAAGAAAACAATGACGCTTTTTCACTTTGTGACGGAAAATTTGTAACAGAAACAAACAATCACGGCGGAATTTTAGGCGGAATTTCTTCTTCAATGCCTGTTGTTTTCCGTGTGGCAATAAAGCCCACACCATCAATCGGAAAAGAACAGAAGTCGGTAAATCTTATTACCCGCGAGGAAGAAAACCTTGTAATAAAAGGAAGACATGACCCATGTATTGTGCCGAGAGCCGTACCATGTATTGAAGCTGCTGCGGCCGTTGCAATAATCAACTTAATCTGAGGTGAAAAAATGAATATAGAAGAACTTCGTAATAAAATTGACAGTATAGATACCGAACTTACAAAGCTTTTTCAGGAAAGAATGGAAACTGCGGCATCAATTGCTGATTATAAAAGAGAAAACGGTCTTCCCGTTTTTGATGCGGAACGTGAAAGAAAAGTTATAAACAAAGTCACATCAAATGTAAGTGATGAGTTTATGCCTTATGCAAAAACTCTCTACAATACAATGTTTGACCTGAGCCGTTCTTATCAGAGAAAGAGAATGAACGGTGATTCGGTAATAAAAAGAAAAATCAACGATATTATAAATTCTACTCCAGTTCTTCGTCCTGAGAAGGCAGTTGTTGCGTGTCAGGGCGTTGAGGGTGCTTATTCTCAGCATGCTTGCGACAAAATGTTCAAATATCCCGAAATTAAATATTACCCCAACTTTGAAGATGTTTTCAAAGCCGTTGACAGGGGAGAGTGCCGTTATGGTGTCCTGCCCATAGAAAACAGTAATGCAGGTTCAGTTGACAGCGTGTATGACCTGATGGGAAAATACAAATTCTATATTGTCCACAGTACAAAACTTTTCATTCAGCATGCTTTGCTTACAAACCCGGGTGTGAGTGTATCTGATATCAAGGAAATCTTTTCACACGAACAGGCAATCAATCAGTGTTCAAAGTTTATTGCCTCATTGGGTCCCGATGTTAAAGTTACTGTTTGTAAGAATACTGCTGAGGCTGCAAAAATGGTTTCGTCAAGCAAAAGAACGGATGCGGCGGCAATCGGTTCTCAGGATTGTGCAGAACTTTATTCTTTGAAGGTTGTGGCATCGGGAGTGCAGAACAGCGGAAACAATTACACGAGATTTATTCTTATTTCGAAAAATCTTGAGATTTACCCCGGTGCAAAAAAGACAAGTATTATGATGACCGTAGCACACAGACCCGGTTCACTTTACAATATTATTGCGCGTTTCACATCACTCGGTCTTAATATGACAAAGCTTGAAAGCCGACCTATTCCCGGCAGCAACTTTGAGTTTATGTTCTATTTTGATATTGATGAATTTATTTACAGCGAAGAACTGAAAAGCCTTATTGCAGAGCTTGATGCAGACAGCGACCAGTTCACATATCTCGGCAGTTACACGGAGGACTGATTTTTATGTTCGGTTTACTTGGCAGAAAATTAGGTCACAGTCTGTCACCGCAGATTCATGAAAAATTAGGTGACTATGCTTATGACCTTTTTTGCAAAGAACCTGAGGAGTTGGAAGAATTTTTTTCTGACATAACTCTCAAAGGATATAATGTGACAATTCCATATAAGGTTGAGGCATTCAAAGCCTGTGATGAACTGTCCGAAAGAGCGAGAAAAATCGGAAGCGTAAACACCTGTATCAGACGTGAAGACGGCACTCTTTACGGAGATAACACAGAT
Source organism: Acutalibacteraceae bacterium (assembly GCA_045595725.1). Classification (GTDB taxonomy): domain Bacteria; phylum Bacillota; class Clostridia; order Oscillospirales; family Acutalibacteraceae; genus SIG575. The sequence goes on from JAZOAY010000047.1 coordinate 8,498, forward strand.
TATTTCGGTTTTTCTTATATGGCAAAAAAAGCAAAAGCCGATTTTAAAAACAAGAAAGTTCTTATTCTCGGCAGCGGAGGAGCATCACTCACTGTGCAGATTGTTGCCCGTGATGAAGGTGCGGGAGAAATTGTTGTTGTTTCAAGAACAGGGGAGAATAACTACAAAAACATCTCCCGTCATTATGATGCAGATATAATCGTCAACACAACTCCTGTAGGTATGTACCCCGAAAACGGAGAAAGACTTATAGACCTGACAAAGTTCAGGAACTGCACGTCAGTTCTTGATTTGATTTACAATCCTCTTAAAACGCCTTTGCTTCTTGATGCTGAGGAAATGGGAATAAACTTTTCAAACGGACTTGTGATGCTTGTAGCTCAGGCGGTGAAATCTGCGGAACAGTTTATAAAAAAAGAAATCCCCCAAGAAAAAATCGACGAGGTTTACGAGTTACTTCTTCAGGACAGAAAAAATATTGTGCTTGTGGGAATGCCCGGAAGCGGAAAATCAACTGTGGGGAAAATGCTTTCGGAAAAACTGGGCAGAGAATTTTTTGACACAGACGAAATGATAACGGAAAAAGAAAAAAGAAAAATCCCCGATATTTTTGCCGACGATGGCGAAGAATATTTCAGAGATGTTGAAAGCGAATGTGTTATGGAAGCGGGTAAAAAAATGGGTGTTGTTATTGCAACAGGAGGCGGTGCAATTCTCAGAAAAGAAAACCGCGATGCAATAAGACAGAATGGTACGGTTGTTTTCCTTGAAAGAGAAATTTCTTCTCTTGCAACCGACGGCAGACCTCTTTCATCAAGTGAAGAAAAACTCAGAGAAATGCAGAAAATCAGAATGCCCATTTACAAAGCGGTTTCAGATTTCACAGTTAAAACAAACGATAATGCGGATGTTACTTTAAGAGAGGTGGAAAAATGCGTATTTTAGTAATCAACGGCCCGAATCTCAATATGTTAGGGATTCGTGAACCAGATATTTACGGCAAAAAAACATATAAAGATCTTTGCGAAATGATAGAGATTTTCGCAAAGGAAAACAACATAGAAGCAGAACTTTATCAGTCAAATTACGAAGGCGATATTGTAACAAAAATTCAGGAAGCCTACGGAAATTTTGACGGTATTGTAATTAATCCTGCTGCCTACACTCATACGTCAGTTGCAATTCTCGATGCACTCAAAGCAGTAGGAATAAGAACGTGTGAAGTTCACATTTCTGATGTGAATGAAAGAGAACCTTTCCGCCATCTTTCCTATGTTTCATATTACGCGGAAAAATCCTTCATCGGCATGGGCTTTGACGGTTATATCGAAGCAATAAAATATCTTATAAAATAAATTAATATTTCCCCTTTTTTTGCAGATACTGTAAACGAAAGGGGAAATTTTTATGATAGAACAAGATACAATAAGACTTCTTCGTGAATGCGATGCAGGAGTGAAAATGGGTGTTTCATCAATTGATGATGTACTCAAATATGTGAAAGATGAAAAACTCAAAGCATATCTCGAAGAAAACAAAACAGAACATGAAGACCTTGACCGCGATTTGCAGGAACTTCTTGATAAGTACGGTGATGAGGGCAAAGACCCTAATCCTATGGCGAAAGGTATGTCATGGATAAAAACAAATGTAAAACTTGCTTTCAATGAGTCAGACAAAACAATCGCAGAACTTATTACGGATGGTTGTAATATGGGTGTGAAATCCCTTGGTCAGTACCTGAATGAATATAAAGCTGCGGACGAAAAATCAAAAGATATCTGTAAAAAACTGATGAATCTTGAAGAAAAACTCACAGTCCAGATGAGAGATTTTTTGTAAACGTTATATAAACAGTATTTCTGCCACAATCATTCCTATTACAGCAGGTGTTCCGCCTATTACGGAGGCGGCAATTGTATAGCCGTTCAATGACAGGTGCAGACCTGTTACCAAGCCCAATGCATTGACTGCAAAAATTGCAGCAATCCCTTGCAGAGTGCTGAGTATAAAACAGGAAAAGAAACGCTTCGTTTTAAAAGCTGAAACTACAATAATAAAACATGCAATAACAAGCGATGCAATAACACCGAATTTAAGAAGTCCTGACAAATTTATCACCTCAGGAATGTATATGAATTATTACAATAAAAAATGCAGACAAACATTACACAGTTTGTCTGCATTCGTTTATTTTATTGACTCATAAAAACTTAAAATCTCAGGCAACAGTATTTCGTGTGTGTAATCAAAACAACTTGAGTGTCCTCCGCCTTTTACCATAAGTTCTTTTGCACCGGGGATTGATTTAGTGATTTTTTTTGAATGAGTACGGTACATCATGTCGCTCTGACCATAGATGTTAAGTGTAGGAACGCTTATCTTTTCAAGGTCTTTGAATTTCAGATTAGGCTGTCCTACCATCATTCCCTGAATATCACGTTTAAGGGCAATGGCAGGGTCATCTGAAAATTTCGCCTGAATACACAGAATCCAGTATTCAAAAACAATACCTATCTGGTTTGTGATTTTTGTGCCTCTGTCGTTTATGTTAGCACCCATAGGGATGAGAGACAAAACTCTGTCGCCGTGCTGGACGGTGAAAACAATTGCTAAATTTCCTCCGTCGCTGAAACCGAAAAGATGAGTTTTTTCAATGCCGAGTTCATCAAGCATAAAAAGAAGGTCGTCACTTTCAACATCGAAAGTAAGTTTTCCCGTACCTCTTTCAGACTGTCCTGTTCCTCTGGGAGAAACCGTTATAACTTTGAAATGTTCTGCCATTTCAGGAAGAAGTGTTCCGTCAAAATTGTGCATATCATTTCCGTTACAGGGAAGCATTACAAGGGGTTCTGCGTTTAAATCACCGTAAATTGCGTATTCGATTTTTGCACCGTCACGTGCGGTAATAAAACCGTGTTCCTTTTGTTCAGGTAACTGAATTGCATATTCTTCTGCTGATGAGGAAATACCGTATACAGTAAAACATGACATCATAAAAGTCAAAGCAAGAAACAGACTGATAACTTTTTTCATTTTACATCGCTCCTATCACTATGTACAACTTAAACATGGCCGTAAAAAGTTCATCCTTAAATTCAAGAATATCTGAGTGACCTGAATCGGGAACTCTCAGTTCTGTTGCTCCGGGAATTGACTTTGTAATTCTCTGTGAATGCCACGGCCACATCATGTCGTCATCGGCATATATGTTGAGTGTGGGGGCAGTGATTTTTTCAAGGTCTCTGAATTTAAGTGATGGTTCAGTGACCATCATTTTCTGAATATCACGTTTGAGTTCAATTTCAGGGTCTTTAGTTATCCAGGCTTCAATTGCATATTTTATATATTTTACAACAATGGGGATCTGACTGTTGATTTTAGTACCCCACGGGCTGATATTTGCACCCACGGGAACAAGCGAGAGAACTCTGTCAGGATAATTCACAGCAAAAACAAGAGCCAGATTTCCTCCGTCGCTGTAGCCGAAGAAATGAGCTTTTTCAATGCCAAGTTCATCAAGCATACAGGCAAGGTCCTGTGCCTCTCTTTCAAAAGTGAGTTCACATTCTCCTCTTTCTGAATTTCCCGTACCTCTCGGTGATACGGCAATAACTTTGAAGTGACGTGCAAGCTCAGGCAGGACACTTCCGTCCAGGTTGTGCATTTCGCCGCCGTTACAGGGGAGCAGAACAATAGGCTCTGCGTTTAAATCACCGTAAACGCCGTATTCGATTTTTACTCCGTCATCTGCAGTTGCAAAACCATATACCTTTTGTTCAGGCATTTCGGTTGCATATTCTTCTGCAAAGGAAGTCATACCAAAAGCAGAAAAAGCTGAAAAAACAAAGCAAATCAACAAAAAAATACTGACTGTTTTTTTCATAAGATTACCTCATTTCTGTTGCAATTTTTTCTGCAACCTTTTCAAGGGCTTCAAGCTGTTCTTCTTTCAGAGCGGATTTAACCGAAATTTTTTCTTCGTCAATTTCCATACCCTTGAGGGTTGAGAGAATTTCTTCCATCTTTCTGATTGCCACCGCACCCCATGAGCCGTTTTCAAGGAGATAAACTTTTCTGTTCTGCAATGCGTGTGCCTTGATATCGTGAAGAAGATTTTCCATGTTTGTAAAAATTCCGCCATTATAGGTTGAACTTGCAAAAACTATATGACTTGCTCTGAAACATTCAGAAAGAACAAAAGACGGATGTGTTACAGAAACGTCATACATTCTGATGTTTTTAACACCTTTGTCACCAAGCATGTTTGCAAGAACGGAAACTGCATTTTCTGTATTTCCGTAAATTGATGCATAAGCGATTACAAGGCTCTTATCTTCAGGTTCATATCTGCTCCATAAATCATACTTTTCAAGGATAAAGCCGAAATCTTTTCTGAAAATATGACCATGAAGGGGACAAATCATCTGAATATCAATTGTCTGTGCTTTTTTCAAGAGAGCCTGTACCTGCGCACCGTATTTACCAACGATGTTTGTATAATATCTTCTTGCTTCGTCAATTCTGTGGTTATCATAGTCGATTTCATCAGCAAAAATATTACCGTTCAATGCTCCGAAAGAGCCGAAAGCATCTGCTGAATAGAGAATTTTTTCTGTCACATCGTAAGTTACCATAACTTCAGGCCAGTGAACCATAGGTGCCATAACAAAAGTGTATGTGTGTTTGCCTGTTGAAAGGGTATCTCCTTCTTTTACGGAAATGAAATTATCCTTATTGATTTTTCCGAAAAAGTTTTCAATCATTGTGAGTGTTTTTGCGTTGCCTACAATTTTCACATCAGGGTAACGGAGAATCGTGTCGCTTATCATTGCACAATGGTCAGGTTCCATGTGATTTACAATAAGGTAATCAAGCGGTCTGCCGTTAAGAAGATGTTTTATGTTTTCAAAAAAGATACCGCTGACAGACTTGTCCACAGTATCAAGGACAACGGTTTTTTCGTCATCAACAAAATATGAATTGTAGGAAACACCTTCCGGGATGGGATAAACATTTTCAAAAAGTGCAAGTCTTCTGTCGCTTGCGCCAATCATGTAGATGTCGTCTTTGACTTTTCTGTAACTGTACATTTTTTATCTCTCCTTTACAATAATAAATTATAACTTTTTACTGCAAAAAAATCAACAGGTAAAAAATTAATTATAATTCGGACAAAAATCCTTGTAATCACGGTTTTGATATGATAAAATTACTTTGTATTTTAAAAAAAGGTGATGATACTGTGATCAATGCTAAACTTAAAGGCTACAGGGCAGATGAAATTATTTTTGTAAATAAAAGAACAACTGCAAAGCCTATGGAAATACAGACCAAGTATTCTTATAACGTAAAATATACAAATACAGGCACATGTCGTAGTGAACTGACTGTTGAAATTCAGGAAAAAACAGAACCTGAAAATTTCCACATTAAAGTAACTATGTCAGGTCTCTTTGAATTTAAGGAAGCACCGAGAGAAGTTCTTCATAAAGAAACATTCAACACTCTTTTTCCTTACATGAGAAGTCTCGTGACTACAATTACGGCAAACTCAGGTATTATGCCCATTATTATTCCGATGATGGACATTGAAAATCAGAGTATTTATAAGATAGAAAAAAATAATCAGACAGAGGAAAACTGAAATGGCAGAAATCGAAACAAAAAACAACGAAAATATTGATGAAGTACTCGAGGAAATACCTTCATGGTTTCCTCTTGACGTAGCAGGAATAATCTACCCCAATGCACGTCGTTACGGCTGGTGTACAACTTACCGTTTTGCATTTATTATGAAAGAGGAGGTTGACCCTGTAATTCTCAGACAGGCACTCAAGGATATTGCACCAAGATTCCCGTCTTTTTTTGTTAAAATAAAGGCAGGTCTTTTCTGGTACTACCTTGAAAGAACAGACGACCTTGATATTGTTGAGAAAGAAGATTACTATCCTTGCAGATATATTGAAACAACGGAAACAACAAAACCTGCAATAAGAGTACTTTATTACAAAAACAGAATTTCCATTGAAACTTTTCACTCTGTTGCCGACGGAGGCGGTGCACTTGTTTTTAACAAAACTCTTGTTGCACGTTACCTTGAACTGAAAGGAGTTAAAATAACTCTTACCCCCGACATCGCAGACATCAATGAAAAACCGAAAAAATATGAAATGGAAGACTCTTTCCGTGCAAACTACAAAAAGATGAAGGGTCTTACACGTAAAGAGGAAACAGCTTATTGCTATAAAGCACCGCTTATCAGAAATTATTATAAAGTAATTCATGGTCTTATTCCTGCAGAAGATATTAAAGCAGCAGCAAAAGCAAGAGGGATGACAATTACCGAGTTCCTTATGGTTACTTACCTTTACGCATTTTATAAAAATGCACCCGGTAAAGTGAATAAGCCGATTAAGATTTCAATTCCCGCAAGTCTTAGAGCTCGTTTTGGCTCAAGAACACTGAGAAACTTCTCACTTTTTGCAAACATCGGCTTTAATCCGAAAGGAAGAACGGACATCACCTTTGAAGAAATTTTTGAAATGGTAAAAGGCAAAATGGAGCAGGGTCTTTCAACAGAAGAACTTCACAAAATGCTTTGTATTAATGTACGTGATGCACAGAATCCTATCCTCAGATTTGTTCCCAATGTTCTGAAAAAACCTGTTATGCAGTTTATTTTTGACCATGCTGGTGAAAATAAATTCACAAGCGGTATGACAAATCTGGGGGTTCAGAAAATGCCCCCTGAAATGTATGAGCATGTAGAAAGAATGGAATGTCTTCTCGGTTCAAGTCCTACTAAGCATCTCCTTTGTGCAATGATTACTTATAATAACATTGTAAATATTTCTTTCACAAGCTGTTCAAAGAAAGTTGATGTTCAGCGTACTTTCTTCCGTGTTCTTGCAGAAAACGGAGTGCGTGTGAGAATAGAGTGTAACTGTAAGGAGGATGAATAAAATGAGATGTACTGAATGTAATGTAGATTTAAGTGAAAAAGTAAGTGTTTGTCCTCTTTGCGGTAAAAAAGCATCAGATGAAGCACCTGTAATTGAGGGACTTAAAACTGCCGAATATCCTGAGTACGGTGAATTAAGACCTCTTAAATACTATATAAAGAAAAATGACGTATACTTCGGGAAATATATGATGTGGGCATTGCTTGTGATTATTCCCGTAATTCTTGTTGTTGCAGCTCATTTTGATGCTTTGACTTTAGCAGCATATACAATCCTTCCTGCAGTTTTCGCAGTTTCGGCAATTGTATATTTCCTTTCGTCTTTGCTTTCAAAGAAAAATGGGGTAAAAAGTGCAGTTTACCTTATAACACTTGCAGTGTTCAGTCTTGTAATTGTTGCAATAGGGTATATTATCACCCGTGAAACAGGAACAGTTTTCTATGCTCTCGGCTCAGCACTTATTTCACTTCTGGGACTGATGATACTTTCCGGAAAATATCCAAAAGAAATGGACGCAGAACTCGGCGGAAGATTTCATCATTAAAAAGTAAAAACCATCCCCTGAATGCTCAGATGAGTATTCAGGGGAATTTTTTTATCTTCAACCATATTCTGTTTTTTCAGATGCGGTAAGATATTTGCAAAAAATTATTTCTTGTATTGGTCAAGATTAAATTTTTCACCGCAACCGTAATTTTCGTAAACATAGTCTATGTCTTTGTCGCCTCTGCCTGAAAGACATGCGAGAATTGAACCTGTTTTGTGTTCCTTAGCGTATTTGATGGCGTAAGCAACAGCGTGTGAACTTTCGATTGCAGGGATGATACCCTCATAACGTGAGAGAAGGAAGAAAGCTTCCATTGCTTCTTCGTCTGTTACTGCATCGTAGTGAACTCTGTCTGCGTCCTTAAGATATGCATGCTCAGGACCTACACCGGGGTAGTCAAGACCGCTTGCAATTGAGTAAACGGGGAGAGGTTCACCGTTTTCATCCTGAAGAAGATAACTTTCAAAGCCGTGAAGTTTACCTTTTGTGCCGAATTTCATTGTTGCAGCATGGTCACCAACGTTTCCGCCTTTACCGAGAGGTTCAACACCGTAAATTTCAACAGGGTCTGCAAGGAAAGGTGTGAACATACCAAGAGAGTTTGAACCGCCGCCTACACAAGCACATACTGCATCAGGCATGTTGCCTGTCATTTCTTTGAACTGTTCTCTTGCTTCAATACCGATAACTGATTGGAAATCTCTTACCATTTTCGGGAACGGATGAGGACCAAGACATGAACCGATACAGTAAATTGCATTATCGTATTCTTTTAGGTATGCATCAAATGCCGCATCCACTGCTTCTTTTAAAGTCTTCAACCCATGAGTT
>JAZOAY010000048.1:0-1995 GCA_045595725.1 Acutalibacteraceae bacterium
ATGACGATATCAAATCTGTAATTTTCCAGAACTGCCCCATCAAAGGTACAGCCGTTGCAGGTGCTCTCTATTGCGGTCAGGTTGAAATCAACCCCGTAGCACTTTACAGATATGCTTCAACTGCAATCACAACAATGGTACCCGGTGTTGGCGGTGATATCCTCAAAGTTCTCGTAGAAGCACTCAATTTCTTCGGGGTTTTCGGTGCTCTTACAGACTTTGCAGGTGGACTTGTTGACAAGCTTGTTGACAAAGTTTTTGAAGATGCACTTATTCCTGTTTTTCAGGCAAACTGCGGTATCTGGTCATTTGTCCCCGATGAATATTACGAGGATGCAAAGAAATTCATGCTCGGTGACAAACCCAATGCAGACCTTGTGAAGAGAATCGACGCATACCACTACGGTGTACAGGGCAAGGCTGACGAAATCCTCAACGGACTTATCGCAGACGGTATTCCCGTAATGATTGTTTCAGCAACAAACGTTCAGAGAACTCCTCTTGTAACTGCATGGAAAAATGACTCTGACGGCACAGTTGATACAAAGTATTCATCAGTAGGTGCTACAGTTGCAGACCACGCAGAAACACTTCCTGCTGACTACAAGCAGAAGGAAACTGCATGCGGACATAACCACATTTCTCCCGACATGAGAATTGATGCTTCAACATGTGCGCTTCCCGAGCAGACATGGTTTGTAAAAGACATGATGCACTGCACAACTCATGACGGACATCAGGCACTTTACAGATGGTTCCAGGAGAATGACGACAGCATCCAGACCATTTACTCAAACCCTGACTTCCCTCAGTTCCTTCAGAACGATATTGAGAACAATGTTCTCGTTCCTGAAACAAAATAAAACCTTAATAAAAAAGACGGGCAGTGGAAACTGCTCGTCTTTCTCTTTACTCAGAACTTGAAATCGTCCTTTTTTCTGTTTTCGTTCTGCTGATCGTTTTTGTTCTGATTCTGCTGATTTTTCTTGTTCTGGTTCTGTTTGTTCTGGTTGTTGTTCTGCTGATTCTGGTTGTTTCTTTCGTTCATTTTGAAAACTCCTTACAAAAAATAAATGAGGGTTTATCGCCCTCATTATTTTTCTCTTAAAGTGAGCTTTTATACATCTCTTCAAAACTGAAAATAAATTTATCGCTTACTTTTTTTATTTCATTTATATCTTTTTCAGAGCTTTTGTCATAAACTCCCACGCAGTAAAGACCTGCTTTTTTCGCAGAGGTAAGACCTGTGAGAATATCCTCAAAAACCATACATTCGGAAGGCTTGATTCCCATTCTTTCACAAGCCTTTTCGTAAATATCGGGAAAGCCTTTTCCTTTACCTACCTCATTTACCGTTATTATGAAATCAAAAGCATCTCTTATACCATTTTTGACAAGGCAATCTGAGAACATGTCAGGGTCCGATGCAGTGGCAATTGCCAGAGTCAGTCCCTTTTCTTTCAGCGACAGAATATATTCTTTCGCAAAAGGTTTCAGAGATACGTGCTCTGAATATTCTTTTTTAGCGGTTGTCTGCCACTCTTCAATAATTTCTTCAACGCTCTCTTTAATGCCGTAAGTATTCTTCGTGTAATGAGCTGCACCTACAGTTCCCAGAGGAGAAATCGCCTGAATATATCCTTCGGGAATGGGCATATTTCTTGATGTGAAAAACAACTCATCAACTTTTCTCCAAAGTCCCATTGAATCGAGAACTGTTCCGTCAAGGTCAAAAATTGCACCTTTAAAATTATCCATTTCGCACCTCAGAAGTTTTGATGCAGTAATTATATCATATTTTCCGTGAAATTTAAAGATTTATTTGTTGTAAAGTTTTTGTAATGATGATATAATAAAATGAATTGTTAATAAGGAAGTAAACACTTATGTTCAAGAAAAAAACCGACATCACAGAATACACAAACAAAGTCACTCCCGAACAGAGACAGCTTCTCTGGCAGGAGACAGATTTTGTTGCCCACATATTTTTCGGAA
>JAZOAY010000049.1:0-12912 GCA_045595725.1 Acutalibacteraceae bacterium
TTTACTTAGAGGATTTATTGAAATTTCTTTAATATGCGGAATGAACGTTTCACCACCGTTGAAATTTCTCAGACCGCTATTTGTGAGTGAAATTATGTTTTCACCTTTCTGCAGATTTACTGCCAGAGAAACTGTTTTGTAAGTGTTCCAGCTGTACGTATTTCTGCAATAAAGGTCATGACTTTCGCCATTTACCGTAACAGTCACATATCTTTCAACAAGGTCTACATTATAACTGTGAACACCATTTTCATCGTTATTAGAGTAAGTAAATGTAAGGTAATAAACGCCGTCTCCTTCTGCATCAACTTTAAACTCACCCTTGCCTGAAGTGTTTGAAATATTGCAGATGTAATCATCTGTCATCATTGCACCGTCTGAAAGAACAATATCCTTTGCCTGAATTATCTCGCCTTTTTCAGTATCGACTTTTGTTATTTCCAGTTCTTTACCTTTTTCAAGGTCAATGAAATTAAGTCCTCTCGGCAGATAAACAAAATCTCCTTTTTCACTTATATTATCGTTGACTTCAAAGCTTTCTGCATCAGTTTCAATTCGGTAGTATCCGTCATAAGGTGCAACAGCAAGAAAAGATGTTACGTTTTCTTTCGTTCGGTCCTCATCCGGTAAAAGATAAATTACGGATTTTTCTTTTTTCTTCGACACAAGAACGCTGTCAATTACATAAGTACCGTCGTTATTTGTAAATTCAAGTGTATGTTTTCCTTTTTGAAGGCAAGCGGAATACTTTATATAATCCGTATATTCACTTTTAATTGTGTTTGGAAGTGTAAGAATTTCAGTTTTTCCGTCAAGAGAGAAATTTACTTTTGCAGAAACCCTGTCTTCTTTTTTACTGCCGTCATTGGCTTTTCCATATATAATAAAAAGGTCATATTCTCCATTTTCAGGGACATCTATTTCCATTCTCACTCCGTCTCCTGATTTTTCCATACCTCCGACCATACCACTTGTTTCACCTGTTGTGGCATAAGCGCTGTCGTAAGTGTATGCATTACCAAGAAGTGTGCCGTGCTCTGCTTCAAAACGCCGAGGAAGTGATGATGAATTATCATAAGTTTCCGCATCATCTGTCCATGGTGTGATTGTAATATGATATGCGTTTTCTTCTTCAATTTCAGGCATATCAATTGTGAGAGTGCCTTTTCTTACTTTACCCTTAATCTGCGTTATTTTTTCAGGCTCACTCACGATACCCGAAAGCCCTTTATAGAAAACGCCTTCAACCGATACCAGGACTTCCTTTCCGTCAAAAAGTGAATTTTCAAGACCTTTAATTTTAACTCTTGTTCTTCCGTCTGTGCCACCGCAAATGACATCAATTTTTTTATCTGTCATTGACGCAAGTCCCATAAAGCCCTGTGAATAGAGGTCACTTTTTCCGCTGAGAGCCTTACCTACGTTTGATTTAAAAATATCAATATATTTTATATCAGCCAATTTACCTGACATATCTGCATACCAACGGTAAACCCACCAATTTGAGTTGGGTGAATTATCATCTGCTGCAACATCACAGAGATTGTTAGCAAGTCGCCAATAAGCATTATCTGCATAAACATTGCTCAGTTCAATCTGAGTGATATATTGAAGCATTTTACCCGGCATTCCGTTATCCTGCATTCTTCCGTATTCGCTGACTACAACGGGAAGTTCATCAATACCGAGATTTTTTTCGACTCCCCTGTAATCCTTTACATTGGACTGCCAGTTATAAATACTGTTATCTGCAAGTTCATGATAAATCATTATTTCAGGTACACAATTATTTTCTACGCAATAACACAAAAAATCTTCAATTTTGTCATGATTATATTCGTAAAAACCGGGACCACCGATAAGCGCTGACGGGTTTATTTTCTTTACTTCGTCATAAGTTATTTTCCATGCTTTATAGAAGTTTTCTCTGCCTGCTTCATCATAATTTCCCCATACAGAGCCGTCATCATTTACCACAGTCGTACCAAACCATACGCCGTTATCTGTTTCATTATAAAGGCAGTAAACTGTCTTTTCGCTGTATTCTTTCTGAGAAAGTGTGTTTACAATTCGCCTCACACGGGGAAGAAAATCTTCCCTCACATGTTTTTCCCAATTATATGTACCTGCTTTTCTTTTATTGTTGATTTCTTCGTGGCAATAGTACCATGTATCATAGTCATCCTGAAGATAAACAATGTTATAATCTGTATTCTCAAGATGATTTTCGACGTGTTCTATATCTCCGATCGGATGTTGAAGTCCACCGGGTGCTTTCTGCACAACAGTGCTGATATCTACGCTTTCCGTCATGTTTTCCGAAGGCACACCTTCTTCCGCAATACCGTAAAGGTATCCCGATGCACCGTTTGAAATTTCTCTTTCGCTTTCTGAAAAATCTGCAATAAGGACAGGTTTATAAATCGGAAATGAAAAGCAAGGTGCAGAAAAAACTGCAGTAAAGAAAGCGAGAATAACAGATATAAAACGAGTAAACCACATTTTGATCTTATCCATTTATAACACCTGCTTTTTCGGTAATTTTATCTACACATTCTTCTGCTGTAAGAGTTGTGCAATCAATTGTTACATCTGCGTATTTTTCGTAAAGGCAGGAGCGTTCTTCAAAAATTTCTTTAAGAGTTGAACCCTCTTTCATAGCAATACCTCTTGTGTGGATGTTATTTACTCTTTTTTCAAGTTCTTCAACATCAACTTTAAGATAAACCGTAAGAGAATTTTTCTTAAGTTTTTCCATTGCTTTTTCACCGAAAACAACACTTCCGCCTGTTGCTATAACTGAATTTTCAAAACAATTTTCGCAGATTACATTGTTTTCAATCTGAAGAAACTTTTCTACCCCTTCTTCTTTTATAATATCACATAAACCTTTTGAATATTTTCCCTGAATAAGCAGGTCTGTGTCACAAAACGACATGAGCATACTTTTTGCAAGCAAAACTCCGATTGTGCTTTTTCCCGCACCGGGCATACCTATTAAAACTATATTTTTCATTTATATCATCCTGTAAAGTAAAGGCACACACGTTCTGTGTGTGCCTTTTGATATTTATTTCATTTCTTCAATCATTTCAAGGTAATTGCTTACGTAGAATGAAGCGATATGTTTACCGATTGAAAGAACTTCGTCAGCGATTTCTTCGCCGATGATGTGACCCATAAATGCGAAGTTGTTGTCTGTAACAGCATAACCGAGAGCATCATTTGCAAGGCTTACTGCATAAGTTTTAACACCTTCTACTTCGTCTGAAAGGCTGTCGTACTGCCATTCTGTGCCGTCCCATGTAACTCCGCCTGTGATATCATTACCGAGGAAAACTTCGGGATAAAGTTCGCCGGGGAAAAGTGCAAACGCTACTTCGTTGCCAAACTCAAGATAACCGATTTCAGATGGCATGTAGAATTTTTTGCAAAGAAGTCCGTCATAGAAAACCTTGTTGTTAACAAGCTTGATTTCGCAAGCAAGAACAAGAATACTGTTTTCGGGTTCAATGAAAATCTCTTTATGTGTTGCATTGAGAACCGGTTCGAGAGGTTCACCGTAGTCAGCTTCAACAATTAATTTACCGAAAGCAGAACCGAGTGCATCTGACTCTGCACCGAGAGCAGTATAGGGATCCATACCTTCTTCTGAATATTCAATGTTTCTTGAAACCTGACCGAGAGCACCTGCAACCATAACAGTGTTGTCGCCTGTCTGTTCTCTGATATACTTATCAAGATAATAAATATAGTCGCCTGTTATGTAACCGTGACTTGCGCTGAATGATGTTGCATGACATGAGATATCTGCAATATATGTACCTTCTGACTCTGCATTATCGGGAACGAAGTGAAGAACAGCAGTTTTCTGAAGGTCTTCTTTTGCGATAAGGTCACGCTTGTCGTGCATAAACTCACTTGTATCAACTTCTGCGAAATACATTTCGCCTTCTTCCATGTTGCCGATAGCTTCTTTCACGGCTTCAATTGACTTCGCAATAAAGAACTGTTTAAATTCTGCCGCAGCCTCAAGTCCGGGAAGCTCATCTGTGCTTCCGACAAGATTTGCCCAGAAGCTGCCTGCGAGTTTCTTGAAAAATTCTGTTGCAACACCCTGTGTATCAAGTGCTGAGTGTGAGTGAGTTGCTGTGATGTTGATACTTGCAACTTTAATGTTGTTTTCTGCACAGTAAGCGATAATTGCTTTACGGATTGTACGGATATCAGCTGATGTTACACCGAGAGAATCAATCGCGCCAAGAACAACAACGCCTTCACCGCTGTTATCGTCAATTGCTGTTACGCGGATTCTGTTATCATCATAAAGACCTTTTGCAATGCGCACTGTAAGGTCACGTCCGATGTAGTATTTTCCGTCAGCGATATCTTCGGGAACAATTGAACGGCTACCATAGCCGAGAGACCATTTTGCCCCCTCTTTTGCCTCTGTCTGATAATTTTCACGACCTGCCATAAAACCAACTTCATCGCTATCGTATTTATCGAGACTCTGCCATTCTTTGGGATTGGGATAAATCTTGCAGATTGCACTTACAAGTGCTTCACAGATTACGTTAAGTGCCTCATAAAGCACTTTCATAATTCCGTCGCCTATATCTGCTGTTTCTGAAACTGCAACCGGTGTTGCATCTGCGTCAGCAGCTGAAGCACCCATTGCTCCGCCTGTGAAAAGAAGAGAGAACACAAGCAGAATTGACATAAATTTCATTGATACCTTTTTCATCTTTTTACCTCCTTAGGCAATTTACAGATAAATTATATAAAATTGGAAAAGATAAGTCAATATTTTCTGAGAAAAATCCCCCTGCCTTTTGTTTCACAAAATGCAAGGGGTAGTTTCATATATTCGCATTATCTTTCAGGATACTGAACTTCTCTGCCTGAGAAAAGTTTACCGAATAACACTTCGATTCCGTCAAAGACTTTCTGGAAGAAACCGAGGAATGAAATCTTAAGAGCAACTTCCCTTCCGTCTGCATCTTCTACACCAAAAGCTTCTTTGAGTGTAAGCATATCATACCAATGAACAGAATATGTTGAATAATCTGACGTGTTGTTTTCATCAACAACAATCATTCTGTAGCCATACTGTGTTGAATAACGTTCGTTGTTATAACGTGTGCTCAGAGAGTTTACAATGTCAATACCCTGATTCTGAACACCGAAAGCGTTTGAATGGTCGTGACCTGAGAAAATACCGAGAACATCACCTTTTTCTACCATTGCATCAAACTGTCCGAAATTTTCATAACCTGAACAAGGTGTTTCGTGGAGTTTTCCGTAGTTTACGGAACTTTCATCAAATGTATAATACTCCCCTTTATTGTACATGTGTTCATAAGCGAAAAGTTCTTTTTTATCTGTTTTTCTGAGAACATCATAAACTTCAGGAACAATAATATGCTGGAAAGCGAGAGAATAAACTACTTCTCCCCCGTTTGCCTCTTTGAGTTCATCAGATGTTTTCTTATACCATTCAACCTGATCTGCCTGAACACATCCGTAATGACCGTCTTTGTCATAATCGTTTGAGTCGAATACCCACAGGTTGAATTTAACTTTTTCACCGTCTGATGAAAGAACGGGAATATTATATGTACCGCAGCCTGAGAGTGCCTCACCATCATCTACTGAAACTGAACAGGAGTATGTGTTGTAATAAGCCATCAGCTCTTCTCTTGACATTGCACCTGTTTCCGAATCATGGTTACCGAATGTTACTGCAACAGGAATTTTTCTTGTTTCAAAAACTGTCATGAGTTTGTCAATAAGTCTTTTTGTATCAGCAGGATTTTTACAGTTCTGAACATTGTCACCTGTGATAATTACGATATCAGGTTTTTCTTTATCACATGCATAACCGATTGCCCAACATGAAGAATCTGCATTATACTCTTCAAAATGTGTATCTGTTACATGCATTATTCTGAGTTTTCCGTCTGTATTGAATTTCATTGTTCTTTCCCCTTCTTCTGCAAATGTTGTTACTGAGAAAACTGACACGAACATCAGAATTGCAAGTATTATTGATATAATTCTTTTCATTTTTTCTCCTATCAAAACATTACAGGGAACTCACGGAGAGTTCCCTTGATTTATTAAAGGTTATCGAGACCTGCTGCTTTTCTGATTTCCTCAGCCTTATCTGTTTTTTCCCATTCAACGTCAATATCTTCTCTGCCTACATGACCGTAAGCAGCAAGCTGACTGTAAATAGGTCTTCTGAGTTTGAGCTTTTCAATAATTGCAGAAGGTCTCAGGTCAAAGAGTTCTGAAACAATTGAACCGATTGTGCTGTCGTCAATTTTACCTGTACCGAAAGTATCAACCATAACTGAAACAGGTTTTGCAACACCGATTGCATAAGCAAGCTGAACTTCACATTTACTTGCAACGCCTGATGCTACAACGTTCTTTGCAATATATCTTGCTGCATAAGCTGCACTTCTGTCAACTTTTGTAGGGTCTTTACCGCTGAAAGCACCGCCGCCGTGACGTGAATATCCGCCGTATGTATCAACGATAATTTTTCTGCCTGTAAGACCGCTGTCACCGTGAGGTCCGCCTGTTACGAAACGTCCGGTGGGGTTAACATAAATGATTGTGTCATCATCCATAAGGTCTTCGGGAATGATAGGTTTGATAACATTTACAACGATATCTTTTCTTATCTGGTCAAGTGACACATCTGCACTGTGCTGAGAAGAAATAACCACTGTTTCAACTCTTACAGGCTTGTCATCTTCATATTCAACAGTTACCTGAGTTTTTCCGTCAGGTCTGAGGTAAGGAAGTGTACCGTCTTTTCTGACTTTTGTTAACTGCATTGCAAGTTTGTGTGCAAGTGAAATCGGAAGAGGCATAAGTTCTTCAGTTTCATCACAAGCAAAGCCGAACATCATACCCTGGTCGCCTGCACCGTGCTGATTCTGTTCATCGTCATTGCCGTCTTTGATTTCTGCCGAATTGTCAACACCAAGAGCAATATCGGGTGACTGTTCATGGATTGCAAGAAGAACTGCACATGTGTTACCGTCAAAACCTTTTTTGGCATCGTCATAACCAATGTCACAAACTGCTTCTCTTGCAATTTTTGCAATTTCAATATCAGCAGCTGTTGTGATTTCACCCATAATGAGAATCTGACCTGTTGTACATGTTGTTTCACATGCAACTCTGCCGTTGGGGTCCTGAGCCATAATAGCATCAAGGACTGCGTCAGAAATTCTGTCGCATATTTTATCGGGATGTCCTTCTGTTACAGACTCCGATGTAAAGAGATGTCTTGCCATATTTTTTCATACCTTTCTCAAAAAAAATCCGCAGGGAAACCTGCGGAAACGTTTGACTTATCTTCCGGTCAAATACCGCAGGATTTAGCACCTTGCAAAATGCAGGTTGCCGAGCTTCACAGGGCCTGTTCCCTCCGCTACTCTTAATAAGAGTTATTTAATTTACGTATATATTGTATTATAAAAGCAAATATTTGTCAAGACTCTGACAAAGGAATTCACGTTTTATTCACCGATTCTTGACACTTTTTTTATTTTATCAAGAAGCAAAAGAATTATGGGATATGCCACCACGCTGAGAATTGCACCTTTGACAATGTTGAGAGATGTAGCACTTACAAGATAAGTCATGAGAAATTCTTTTGTGATTTCCTGACCTACAAAATATTTGAAATAAAGAGGTGCAATGAAATAGTTTGCAGCGGCTCCCAATCCCACAAGTGCTATACATCCGATAATTGCAGAAATGAGAATTGCAACTGCTTTTTTCATTTTCTTTGAAAGTTTGTTATAACAGATTACAAAGGGTACTATGTATGCACTGCCAACGATAAAGTTCATCAGGTCTCCGAATCCCATCGTAGAACCAAGTCCCTTTGTGAAAACATGGATTACGTTTTTTAGGAATTCAATAAGCACACCGACTGCAGGTCCTAAGTAAATACCGCCGATAAGTGCCGCAATATCGCTCAGGTCATATTTCAGAAAACCAAATGAAATAAGCGGTATTTCAAACATGTACAATGCAAAAGCAATTGCAGTAAGCATTGCAGCGGTCACAAGTTTCAGTACATTTGTCTTTTTCATAATTTAAGCCTCCTATTTTTTTGACATAAGGCTTTCGGGGAAAAGAAAAACCCTGTGAAAATATCACAGGGCAAAAGTCTTTGCTGTCAAAAACTTTCTTTCATCCGGACTGTACCGTCGGCTTCGGAATCTCACCGAATCAGCAATTTCTTGCTCGTGGGCTTTACCACCGGTGGGGAATTTCACCCCGCCCTGAAAGTCTGATATATAGTATTACTATACTACTTTAATTATATTTCTTCTATATACTTAACAATATCGCCTACTGTTTTAAATCTTTCGAGTTCTTCGTCAGGAACTTCAACTTCAAAACAATCTTCAAGGGACATCGCAAGATCAATCAAATCAAGACTGTCTGCATCCAGATCTTCCATCAATACAGTATCTTCCGTAATGTCGTCTGCAGAGATGGCAAACTGTTCGCTGATAATGTTTTTGATTTTTTCCAATGCCATAATGTTCATCCTTTCTGGAATTAATTCATGTACTAAAAATAATATAATAACATTCATCGCTTTTGTCAAGATGTTTTAAAAAAGTTTAATGCCAAAAATTTTTAATTTTTTTGATTTTTGTTAAAATATACAAAAAATATTTATTTTTCAAAAAGTCTTGACAATTTTCGGTTACAAATTTGTAACTTTTAGTTTTGCAAGTTTTTATTTTATTTCTTGCATTTGAAGATTTTTTTAATTTTAAAACACTTTATCTGAGTAAACTGATTTTTTTGTTTTTCAGCAAATTAAATAAGAAAAACTTGATTTTTCACGATTTTTTATGAGTGTGGAAAACTCTGTGGAAAATGTGGAAAAAGCCTATTAAATAAAGGGTTTTTAGTTGTTTAAACAAAGTTTTCAACATTTTTAATTCTAATTTCGCAATAAAATAAGTTTTTTAAATTAAATTTTTAACAAATGGTTTTTGCAAGTACCCCTATCATTTTCCATTTTTATCCTGCTGTAAATTTCATTTTATTTCTGTTTTGGAAATATATTTTTGAAGTCAAGGAACAAATTGGTTACATTTTCAAAGCAAAAAAACGATTGTTATTTTTTTATCATTTTCTTTTTCGGAGATTTTTATTAAAGTTGCACAAAAATTTCAAGCGACAAAATGCGACACGGACTTGACAAGATTTTTTAGTAAAAAATCTACTCTCTCAGTTTTGACAAACATATAAATTGTAATTTGACAAGCAAATTATAATTTATCTGTTTGTCTTAATAACTCCACAAAAAAACAACGACTCTGCTTCATCTGAAAGCGAGTCGTTGTTCATCATACCTTTTGATATGTACTTTTTATTTAACTTCGTCCATAAGGAAATTTACAACATCTCCAACTGTTGCGAATGACATAAGCACTCTGTCAGGAATTGTTACGCTGTACTTATCCTCAACCTGTGTAATGATTTCAAAAAGCTCAAACGAATTGAGGCCGAAATCTGCAGTGAGAGCAGTTTCCATTGTGATTTCGGGGAGTTCTTCGTCTGTGTACTCCTCAAAGATTGCTTTAAGTTCTGCTATCAATTTTTCTTCCATTTTTTTGTCCTCCATTATTTTTTCTTTTTATAACTTCTTTTAATTTTCATTGTTGTGGTTTTCGGGAAAGCTTCATCACGTATTTTTGTTTTTGCAATTTTCTTATATGAGGGAAGTTTCAGGTTAAGCGCCTTGATGTCCTTCTTGATTCTTGCCTTTGCTTCAGGTTCTGTATTTTCATCAAGGAAAACTTCAGCTGCAAGCTTGTCATTGTCATCATAAACAATAACTTCTTCAACATATCCTATTTCTTCAAGGATTTTACCTTCAATCTCCTCCGCAGATACGTTTTTGCCGTTTGAAAGAATAATAAGGTTTTTAATTCTTCCTGTAATGAAAAGGAAGCCGTCTTTATCAAGATAACCCAAGTCACCTGTCTTAAACCAACCGTCATCAAAAGCCTCTTTGGTTGCTTCTTCATCGTTATAATAGCCAATCATAACGTTGTCGCCTCTGACGTAGATTTCACCAACACCGTTTTCATCGGGATTATTGATTTTAACTTCATTACAGTCAAGAACCTGACCTACGCTGCCGATTTTATTTGCAAAGTTTCTGTTAACAGAAACAATAGGTGAACATTCTGTAATACCGTAACCGTTGAGGATGTTGATACCCATTGATGTAAGTTCAAAAGCCATCTTTTCCCCGAGAGGTGCGCCGCCACAAACAAAAAGTTCAAGATTTCCGCCAAGCGCTTCATGTACTTCTGCAAAAAGTTTTCTTCTTACATCAATACCGAATTTGAGAAGAGTATTACTGATTTTAATACCCTTTTTAAGAATTTCATCCTTGCCTTTTTCTTTTGCCGTAGCCCAGACTTTTTTGTAAATAAGTTCAGCCATAAGAGGTACACAGAAAGCGGCCGTAGCACCGATTTTGACCATATCTGATTGAATATTTCTCAGACTTGTTGTCATATAAATACGTGCTTCAAATATAAAGGGAGCAAGAACATTTGCCACCATACCGAATGTGTGGTGAAGAGGAAGTGCAAGAACACCGCAACCTTCACCGGAGATGTTTTTACAAGCAGAAATTACGTTAGATGTAATGTTACGCTGAGTAAGCATAACCCCCTTACTCTTACCTGTTGTACCTGATGTATAAACAATCGCAGCAAGGTCATCGGGCTTTACGTCAGCATTTTCAAAGCTCTTATCTCCTGAAGCCATAAGACTTCTGCCTTCAGCTATCATCTCCTGCATATCTGCTTTTGAGAAATAGATTTCTATTCCTGCATCAAGTTCCTGCAGTTTTTCAACAACATCTCTGTAAACCTTTGAGAACACAATAGCTTTACATCCGCTGTTTGTTATATTGTAAAGCAAATCCTCAACAGGAAGATCTCTGTCAAGAGGAACTGCAGTATTACCGCTTCCGAGAACTGCAAAATAAGCAATGAGCCACTCGTAACTGTTTTCTCCAAGAATTGCAATTTTTTCTTTTTTGAGACCTTTTGAAAGAAGAAATGTGCCGAAGCCTTCTATCTCACTTCTGAATTCATTGTATGTTTTGAAAATATCATCTTTGCCGGGAACAGGAATCTGAAAAACATGCTTCTCTCCATGATGTTCTGCTGAATATCTGATAATATCAAAAACAACATCTGCGTTGATTGTTTCATAGAGAGGATAATTTTTCTTTATTCGCGCATGATTACAATAGTTTTTTGTTTTTTTCATTTTATCTTTACCTTTTCTTTTTCACAATGTTATTCACTTCAAGCCTTAGACTGTGCTGCTTTTTCCTTACGTTTACGTTCAATTTCGTTAAAAATTTCCTCAGTTGCAAGAGCAACCTTTGTAACTGAGAACTTACAGTTCTCGGGGAAAACATACCATGTATCTTCCATTGTATTCAGGTCGATACAGTCACGTCTTTTGCCAAAACGATAATCGTATTCAATATGACATGCATACTGCATTGCAGCAGGGATTTCCATTTCCATATCTTTCTTGTCATATTCTCTTGTGACCTTTACTTTAAATCCGTTAAGGTCGTGGACAAGCTTACCGTGACCGATGTGAACATATCCTTTGGAGTTAGGAAGGTCATTTACGTCACAGTCACATTCAAGACGATATGTTCCGTCAAGAACTTCCTTTTTAACCTGTTCACGTTCCCAATCGTACCAATCGGTGGGGAATTTAAACTCCGTTGCACCTCTGTCTGCTTTAAGTTCACCGTACTCGGTAAGAGTCCATGATTTTCCGCATTCTTCACAGAACACCTTTGAACCCTTAGAGTCCATTCTGTATTCTGTTTTACAGTTGGGGCATTGGTAAAGAACTTTATGAAGTCCCTTTGCACGGTTTTTGTAAGGGATTTTTATTTTATTCTCATACTGCCATCTGAAATCGTCATTGTAAAGATATTCTCTGATTTTTGCATTGATTTCATCAGCTGAGGTTGTTTTAAGTTCTTCAGGCTTATAAATACATGTCATCGTAGCCTCGACAGGCTTGATATATCTTCTTCTTGAATTCCAGAAAGGCTGATAGAGATGATGTCCTGACATTTTAAGTGTAACTACAGGCACTTTCTGATATTTGCACAACTGACCTACAGAATCGGGGATAACTTCAGTCTTACCTACGTGAGAATATCTCGCCTCAACGTAAACACCGTAAACCTGTTCATCCTGAATTGCCTGTTTGCAGTTACGGATAACACTAAGGTCTGTTGTATATTTTCTTTTAGGAATACCGCCAAGATGACGAAGTATTGTTTCTCTTCCGATATAGTCATCTACGGCTGCGGGGAAATAGCCTGTAAAAGGTCTGAGCATATGGCTCATTATATAAAAATCAAAAAAAGCATTGTGATTACAAAGAAGAATGAAAGGAGGTTTTATACCTTCCATATTAACTTTGTGAAGTTTTGCTTTATGAAGAAAACGCTGAAAATCTGAAAAAGCCCACACAAGAGGCATTAAAAGCATATTCTGTTTATGAGGAGGTTTTACCATGTCAAATTTCTTTGTTTCAGGTTTTCCGCCTCGTGTATGTTTACCATATTTTAAACTCACGCCACCACTCCTTTAAACAAATTTATTTTGAAATAAATTCTTTCATTTTTTGTAATAAATCTGTAACTGAAAGTAAAAGTATAAACTATCCATTTTCTACTTTCATTGCCTATAATTATACTAATTTCGGACATACTTTGTCAAGGTTTAAAAGATTTATTTAAAATTTATAATGTTTTGTTCATAAGTTGTTTATATTTTTAAAAAATTTTAGATA